>DASTYI010000039.1:0-8523 GCA_035765045.1 Iamia sp.
GGTCGAGCCGGTGCCGTCGAGGGTGACCGTCGCCCCCGGCACCACGTCCTGGTCCGGTCCGGCGTTGGCCGTCGGGAGGCCGTTGACCGTGATGGTCACGGTGTCGGTGTCGGTGCCGTCGCGCCCGTCGGCGACGGTGAGCTCGAAGGTGAGCGTGGCCGGTCCGGTGGGGGCGGTGAAGGTGGGCTGGGCGGTGGTGGCCCCGGTGAGGGTCACGGCCGGGCCGGCCGTCTGCTCCCACGCGTAGGTGAGGGTGTCGCCGTCGGGGTCGGTCGAGCCGGTGCCGTCGAGGGTGACGGTGTCGCCAGCGTCGACGTCCTGGTCCGGTCCGGCGTTCGCCGTCGGGATGCCGTTGACGATGACGGTGACCGTGTCGGTGTCGGTCTCACCCGCGCCGTCGTCGACGGTGAGCTCGAAGGTGAGCGTGGCCGGGCCGGTGGGCGCCGTGAAGGTGGGCTCGGCCGTGTTCGCCCCGGTGAGGGTGACCGCCGGTCCGGCGGTCTGGACCCAGCTGTAGGTGAGGGTGTCGCCGTCGGGGTCGGTCGAGCCGGTGCCGTCGAGGGTGACGGTGTCGCCGGCGTCGACGTCCTGGTCCGGTCCGGCGTTCGCCGTCGGGAGGCCGTTGACGATGATGCTGACGACGTCGAGGTCCTGGCCGTCGCGCCCGTCATCGACCACCAGGCGGAAGGTCAGGACGGCCGGGCCGGTGGGGGCGGTGAAGGTGGGCTGGGCGGTGGTGGCCCCGGTGAGGGTGACCGCCGGGCCGGACAGCTGGTCCCAGGCGTAGGTGAGGGTGTCGCCGTCGGGGTCGGTCGAGCCGGTGCCGTCGAGGGTGACGGTGTCGCCGGCGTTGACCTCCTGGTCCGGTCCGGCGTTCGCCGTCGGGACCCGGTTGACCACGATGGCGACGGTGTCGGTGTCGGTGAGCCCACGCTCGTCGGTGACCGTGAGCTCGAAGGTGAGCGTGCCCCCGGCGGCCGGGGCCGTGAAGGTGGGCTCGGCGGTGTCGGCCCCGGTGAGGGTCACGGCCGGGCCGGCGGTCTGCACCCAGGCGTACTCGACGGTGCCCTCGCTGTCGCTCGACCCGGTGCCGTCGAGGGTGACGGTGTCACCCTCGACCACGTCCTGGTCGGGTCCGGCGTTCGCCGTGGGCGGGCCGTTGACCGTGATGGTCACGGTGTCGGTGTCGGTGGCGCCGTCGGGATCGGTGACGGTGAGCTCGAAGGTGAGCGTGCCGCTCGTCGGCGGGGCGGTGAAGGTGGGCTCGGCGGTGTCGGCGCCGGTGAGGGTCACGGCGGGGCCGCCGGTCTGGACCCAGGCGTGGTCGAGCTCGTCCTCCTCGGGGTCGGTCGAGCCGGTGCCGTCGAGGGTGACGGGGTCGTCGACGTCGACGGTCTGGTCCGGGCCGGCGTCGGCCGTCGGCGCGGCGTTGATCGTGATCGTGACCGTGTCGGTGCCGGTGCGGCCCAGCTCGTCGGTGACGGTCAGCTCGAAGACCAGCGTCGCCGGGCCGTCGGGGGCGGTGAAGGTGGGCTCGGCGGCGGTGTCGTCGCTCAGGGTCACCGCCGGGCCGCTCGTCTGCTCCCACTCGTAGGTGAGGTCGTCACCGGCGTCGGGGTCGGTCGAGCCGGTGCCGTCGAGCGTGGCGGTCTCGCCCTCGGTGACGGTCTGGTCGGGCCCGGCGTCCGCCGTCGGGGCCTGGTTGACCGAGATGGTGACGGTGTCGGTGTCGGTGCCGCCCTGGCCGTCGTCCACCTGGAGCTGGAAGACCAGGGTGCCCGTGGCCGGCGCCGTGAAGGTGCGCTGGGCGCCGCTGCCCGAGAGGGTCACGGCGGGCCCGGAGTCCTGGGTCCAGAGGTAGGTGAGCGGGTCGTCGTCGGCGTCGCTGCTGTCGCCCCCGTCGAGCGTGACGGTGACGCCCGGGTTGACCCTCTGGTCGGGTCCGGCGTCGGCCACCGGGTCGGCGTTGGGCGGCGGGTCGACGGTGATGGTGGTCGTGTGGTCGGTGAAGCCGCCGTCCTCGTCGATGATCCGCCCGTTGACCTCGTAGGTGCCGACGGCGTTGAGCACGGTGGTGGGCACGGTGGCCGAGGCCGAGGTGCTGCCGCCGGCGTAGGTGCCGTTGCCGACCTCCCAGTCGCCGTCGTCGTCGAAGTCGTAGGAGTAGCGGAACCCGGCGGCGGTGTCGGCCGCGCTCGGGTCGCTCTGGCCGGTGAAGCTGACCGTGCCGGTGTTGCCCAGGGTGACGGTGCCGCCGTTCGAGAAGGTCGCCGTCGGGGCCACGTTGGTGATGGTGAGCGTGGTGGCGCTCGAGGTGATCACGGCCGAGCCCGAGGTGACCCGGACCCGGACGTTCGAGGAGTCGGGGCCGTCACCGAGGCCGATCCCGGCCAGGGTGGCGCCGCTGACGGTCGGGTTCTGGCCGGTGGCGTCGTCGTAGGCGCCGTCGCCGTCGACGTCCCACTCGTAGGTGGCGCCGGCGAGGGGAGGCGTGGTCGAGGCCGACAGGGTGACCGACGAGCCCTCGGGGGCGGTGTAGGGGCCGCCGGCGCTCGCCGTGGTCGTCGTGAGGCTGAGGCTCCAGCCGCCGCCGATGTCACCGAGGTCGCCGCCGGCGTCGTCGACGACGTAGAGGCTCCAGGTGCCGTTGGGCGAGGTGCCGTCGAGGGCCGACAGGGCGGTGCCGTAGGGCCCGGCCGGGGCCGGGGCGGCGTAGGGGTCGGCGATCTCGTCGTCGTAGCGCGACGGCTTGTACGTGCCGCTGCCGAAGGTGGCGTTGGTCAGCGAGGTGGCGGCCTCGTCGCTGAAGGTCAGGTCGAGGTCGGTGACCGGGAAGGCGGGACCGCCGCCGACGTCCTGCATCAGCACGACGGTGGCGCCGTTCGGGGCGACCAGCAGCACGTCCACGTCGCGCACGTGGGTGTGGGTGAGGTCGTTGAGGGTGACGTCGACGTCGGTGACGACGCCGCCGGCCCCGGCGACCACGATGTTCGACGGGTAGGGGCCGGCCGGGCCGATCTGGTTGACGCTGCCGGTGGCCGGGACGGCGATCGGGAAGGCGTTGGCCCGCGAGTCGTTGTCCTGGAGCCGGATCTGGCCGCTGGTGGGCGAGCCCAGGGTGGCGCCGCCGGTCGGGTTGCTCAGGGCGATCGGGATCAGCTCGTCGGTGCCCTCGTCGACGGCGTCGTCGGTGATCGGGATGTCGACGGTCCGGCTGGTCTGGCCGTCGGCGAAGGAGACCGTCTGGTTGACGGGGGTGTAGTCGACGCCGGCGGTCGCAGTGCCGGTGCCGGTGGCGAGGGTGACCCCCACGGCGCCGTCGTCACCGCTGACCCGGCTGATGGTGACGGTGGCGACGCCGCCGCCCTCGGTGCCGCGGTACTCGGCCTGGCTGAGCTGGATCTGGCCCGGGAAGGTGGCCACGCCGGTCTCGACGGTGAGGCTCCACCCGCCCGCCAGGGTGCCGGTCTCGGCGTTGGCGTCGTCGACGACGTAGAGGTTCCACGTCCCGTTGGGGTTGGTGCCGTTGAAGGCGGCGAAGGTGGCGGCGTAGGGCGGCGCCGGGGCCGGGGCCGGCCACTCGTCGCCGGTGAAGCCACCGGCGTTGTTGGTCGGCTTGTAGGTGCCGCTGGAGGGCCCACTGGGCACCGTGGCGGCGGCGTCGTCGGCGAAGGTGAGGTTGAGGTTGCTCACGGGGGTGTTGCCGCCGACGTCCGACATCACGACGACCTTCTGGCCGGCGGGGCCGACGAGGAGGACCTCGACCTCGCTGATGTTCTGGTGGCTCAGGCCGTTCAGGGTGAGCTGGACCCGAGTGATCGTGTCGGCGAGCCCGCTGATCGTGATCGGCGACGGGTACAACGAGGCCCGGCCGTGGTCGATGCCGGCCTCGCCCGCCACGGGGATGGCCATCGACGTCGGGTTGCTACCCGTCTGCGTGGCCGCGCCCGCGGGCGCGGGTGCCGCGGTGACGGCCAGCGTGGCCGCCAGCGCCACCAGGACCGATGCCGCCGTGGCCCGGGTCGCACGACCCCAGCCGCGGACGGACCTCGAACGACCGAACGATGGGGTCACGGTTCCTCCCGGAAACCTCGAGCCGATGACACCAGACGTCAGATCGGCGCACGAAACGTAGTGGCATTCGTGCGCTGCGTCCATCCTCGACGGGGCGCACCACCCCAGATTTCACCCGTGAGGATGAGGGATCGGAGGTTTCAGGACACGATCAGCTCGTAGATCGCCCGCCCGTCTTGGGGGGCCAGGGGGACGATGAAGACCTCGACGGGGCCCGAGCCCGGGAGGTCGAGCCGCTGGGTGCCCTGGGGGAGGGGGGCCTCGACCGGGCCGGCGAGGAGGGCCGAGTAGGGCATCGGGCCGGGGCGGCCGCGGGGGCGGGGGTCGACGGCGACCAGCTCGAGGTCGGGACCGTCGGGCAGCAGGGCGACGGTGGCGCCGAGGTGGCCGGCGAGCTGTTCGTAGGTCGGCAGGGGGGACACCACCGGGTCCTCGGCGGCCGGGCCCGACGCCGGGCCCGCGCCCGGCACCGCCGCCGGGGCCGCGGCCGGGGCGGCGCCGGCGGCCGGTCGCTCCATGGCGGTGTGGATGCCCTGGGTCCCGACGGCCACGAACCCGAGCCGCTCGTAGAGGCGGCGGGCCGGGTTCCCGGCCTCGACGTGGAGGCGCACCGGGCGGCCCTCGGCGTCGGCCGCGGCCAGCAGGTGGGTGAGCAGGGCGGTGCCGAGGCCGTGGCCCTGGAGCCCGGGCACCAGGGCGATCTCCAGCACCTCGAGGGCGTCGGTGCGGTGGAGGTCGAGCTGGCCGACGGCGATCCCGTCGAGCGTCACGATCCCGAGCTCGGCCCCGGGCCGGGTGGCGTCGCGGTGGTGGTCGCGCGCCCGCATCTGGAGGTCGACGAAGGCGGCCTGCTGCTCGACGTCGCCGCCCAGCATCGCCAGCTCGGTCCGGCGCTGGCTGGCGAAGAGGGCCCGCAGCAGCCCCTGGTCGTCGTCCCCGCGGGGTCGCCAGGAGAGGACGCCGAGCGGGGTGGCGATGACGGGACCGGTCGGATCGGGCACGGCGCGGACCGTACCCTTCGGGCCGTGGACGTCGCCCTCGACCGCTTCCGCCGGCTGGTGCTCGACGACCCCGACCGGCACGCCGCCCTGTGGGCCGAGGGGGACCCCCGCCGCTTCGCCGTCGAGGTCGTGGTGCGGGCCCACGTCGCCGGGATCGACGTCGACCTGGCCACGGTCCAAGCCGCCCTCTCCGCCGCCCGGGCCCGCCGGCTCACCCCCGGGGCCGGCGCCGGGCCGCTCGCCGCCGACCCGCCCCGGGCCCGCTGGGACGACGTCGCCGACTGGACCCCGTGGGTGATCAGCCCGGGGGTCGACGGGCCGGTTGTCGAGTGGGTGCACACCGCCGGGCGGTCGTTCTCCGACCCCTTCTTCCACCAGACGATCGAGGCGGCCCGGCGCCACCCGGCCCGCCTCCTGCTCGACGCCCGCACGGCGCTGGCCGACCTGCCCGCCGACGCCGGCCGGGCCCCGGCGCTCCCCGTCGCCGGGCTGGTTCTCCACATGTCGCGCTGCGGCTCGACGCTCGTCGCCCAGGTGCTCGACGCCCTGCCCCGGCTGCTGGTGCTCTCCGAGCCCGAGCCCGTCGACGCCGTGCTCCGCCTCGCCCGCGCCGCCCACCCGCTCCCCGACGGCACGCCGGTCGGGCCCGCCCACGTGCGGGCCGTGGTCACCGCCCTGGCGCGAGCGCGGCACCCCGACCACGAGGCCTGCGTGCTCAAGCTCGACGCCTGGGCGGTGGCCGACCTGCCCCTGCTGCGGGCCGCCCTGCCCGGGGTGCCGTGGGTGTTCGTCCACCGCCGGGGCGCCGCCGTCCTGGCCTCGCACCGCCGGGTCCGGGGCATCCACCTCTGGCCCGACGGGCTCCCCGGACCGTGGCCCGGGTGGGCCCCCGACCTCCCCGCCGGCCTCGGGGCCGACGAGCGCGACGCCCGCACCCTCGCCGCCCTGGTGCGGGCGGCCGCCGACCACGCCGGGCCCGACGGCCGGGTCGTCGACCACGCCGACCTGCCCGGGGCGGTGGCCGAGGTCGTCGCCCCGCACCTGGGGCTGGCGCTCGACGCCGGCGACCGCGCCGCCATGGCCGCCGCCGGTCGCCGCGACGCCAAGAACCCGGTCCAGGACCACGTCCCGCCGGCCGAGGCCCCGGCCGACCTGGCGCGGGCGGCGGAGCGGTGGATCGAGCCCGAGCGGGCCCGGCTGGTCGAGGTGATGGGGTGACGGCGCCGGCCGCCCCGCTCCCCGCCGCCGTGCGGCTGCCGTGGCGGTTCCCCGCCGGCCCCCTCGCCGCCGAGGTGGCCGCCCTGGCCGAGGAGGACTGGACGCCGCACTTCAACACCGGCATCTACGCCGGCGACTGGAGCACGGCCACGCTGCGGGCCCCGACCGGCGGCGTCGGCGCCGCCCTGCCCGGCTACCCCGACCCGACGGCCACCGGCTTCGCCCCGACCGCCCTGCTCGACCGGTGCCCGGCGACCGCCGCCGTGCTCGCCACCGTCCCGGGCACCCTGCTCTCGGCCCGCTTCCTCCGCCTCGGCCCCGGGGCCTCCATCCGCGAGCACCGCGACCACGCCCTCGGCCACGCCTTCGGCGAGGTCCGCCTCCACGTCGGCGTCACCGACACGCCCGAGGCCGAGCTGGTGGTCGACGGCGCCGTCGTCCCGGTGCGGCCGGGGGAGTGCTGGTACATCGACGCCAGCCGGCCCCACGCCGCCCGCAACCCGGGCGAGGCGTCGCGGGTGCACCTCGTGGTCGATGCCGAGGTCGGGCCCGACCTGGACCGCATCCTCCGGCAGGGTGTGCCGATGGACGGGGGCGTCCACCCGTCGTGAGACGTGGTGGCGGCGGCCGTGTAGGGTCCACCGCCCGACCACCCTGCCGGGCCGAGGAGCACCGCATGGACGCGAGCACGACCTGGTCACGACGCACGACCCTGGTGATGGCCGCGGCCACCGTCGGGGCGGCTGCCCTGGCCGCCGCCCCCGGGGTGGCGGGGGGCGCGACCGCCCGGGCCACCGCCCCGCTGGGGCTCCGTCGGGCCGACTGGACCCCGCTGGTCGGGCGCCGGGTGGCCGTGGACGGGCCGGGCGGCCGGGTCCGGGCGCTGGTGGTGGGGGTCGAGGACCTGAGGGGCGCGGCCCCGGGCGACGCCCGGTGCTTCAGCGTCGAGCTGCGGACCGATCGGGGGCCGGCCGTCCACGGCCTGTGCCCGATCACGATCCCGGGCCGGGGAGTGACGACGCTCCTCGTCTCGGCCGTCGACCGGGGCGTCCGCCACCGGTCGAGCCAGATCGTCGTCAACAGCCCACGCGACTAGTCCCGTCCACCAGGACGGTGGGAGAGGGGAACAACCATGGCAGACCCGTACATCGGCGAGATCCGGCTCGTCGGCTTCAACTTCGCCCCCCGAGGGTGGGCCTTCTGCGACGGCCAGCTGCTGTCGATCGCCCAGTACAGCGCGCTCTTCTCGCTCTTCGGCGTCATGTACGGCGGTGACGGGCGGGTCACCTTCGGCCTCCCCGACCTCCGGGGCCGGGTGCCGATGAAGTTCGGGCAGGGGCCGGGTCTCCAGAACTACGTGCAGGGCGAGGAGGCCGGCTCCGAGACCGTGACCCTCATCAACAGCGAGATGCCCATGCACAACCACCTGGTCAACGCGACCAGCAACGACGGGTCGGCGAAGTCGCCGAACGGCACGTTCCTCGCCGGCACGGCCTCGCCGATCTACGGTGCCGCGGCCAACGGCACGATCATGAACCCGCAGATGATCGGCCTCGCCGGGGGCAACCAGCCCCACGAGAACCGTCAGCCGTTCCTCGTCGTGAACTTCATCGTCGCCCTCGAGGGCATCTTCCCGTCCCGCAACTAGGAGTCCGCCAATGGAAGGCTACATCGCCCAGATCATCATGTTCGCCGGCAACTTCGCCCCCCGGGGGTGGGCGTTCTGCCAGGGCCAGATCCTCTCGATCGCCCAGAACACGGCCCTGTTCTCGCTGCTCGGGACCGTGTACGGCGGCAACGGCCAGACCACCTTCGCCCTGCCCGACCTCCGGGGCCGGGTGCCGGTGGGCACCGGCCAGGGCCCGGGCCTGCCGTCGATGAACCTCGGCCAGATGGGCGGCTCGCCGACCCACACGCTGATCATCACCGAGATGCCGGCCCACAACCACACCGCCCAGGTGACGGCGAGCAACGCCGACTCGACGGTCAAGAACCCGGCGGGGAACATCATGGGCGGCACGGCCAGCCCGATCTACGCCCCGACCAGCGCCGGCAACGTCCAGATGGCCCCGCCCACGATCGGCATCGCCGGGGGCAGCCAGCCGCACAACATCATGCAGCCCTACCTGGGGATGAACTACATCATCTGCATGGAGGGCATCTACCCCTCGCGCAACTAGCCGAGGTCGGTGCGGGATCGCCTCAAGGTGCCTGGCACCTTGAGGCGATC
>DASTYI010000040.1:0-26058 GCA_035765045.1 Iamia sp.
CACGCCAGGTCGACCTCCATCAGCGCCAGCTGGTGCTCGACCTCGGTGTGGCGGGTGACGACCAGCGGCAGCCGGTCGGACTTGGCCGCCGGGTAGTCGGTGCCGCCGACGAGGTCGTGGGCCTCGATGTGGAACAGACCGGCGAGGAGGGCGACGGTGCGGGCGTCGGGCGAGTTGATGCCCGCCTCCAGGTGCGACACCGCCACCCGGGAGATGCCGAGCCGGTCGGCCAGCTGCTGCTGGGTCCAGCCCCGCTGACCCCGCAGCGAGGCGATGCGCCCGGCCAACGTCGTGGTCCCCGCGGGTGCGGGGGGCCAGGTCGGTTCCCAGGTCGGCACCCGTCCAGGGTGCCACCTCGGCCGGGCCCGCGGTCGATCGTGCCAACCCAGTTGGCAGACGGGGACGCCCGGGCCGACCAGACTCGGCCCCCATGACCAAGCGTGCGCTCATCACCGGCATCACCGGCCAGGACGGCTCCCACCTGGCCGAGCTCCTGCTCGACAAGGGCTACGAGGTCATCGGCATGGTCCGGCGCAGCTCGACGGTGAACTTCGAGCGCATCGCCCACATCCAGGACAAGATCACGTTCGTCCCCGGCGACCTCCTCGACGAGGTCTCGATGATCAGCATCCTCCAGGAGCACAGCCCGGAGGAGGTCTACAACCTGGCCGCCCAGAGCTTCGTCCAGACCAGCTTCGGCCAGCCCGTCCTCACCGGCGAGATCACCGGCCTCGGCGTCACCCGCCTGCTCGACGCCATCCGCATCGCCGATCCGTCGATCCGCTTCTACCAGGCGTCCTCGTCGGAGATGTTCGGCAAGGTGGTCGAGGTCCCGCAACGGGAGACGACGCCGTTCTACCCCCGCTCGCCCTACGGCGTGGCCAAGCTCTACGGCCACTGGATCACGGTCAACTACCGCGAGTCCTACGACCTCCACGCGTCGAGCGGCATCCTCTTCAACCACGAGGGCCCCCGCCGCGGCCTCGAGTTCGTCACCCGCAAGATCAGCCACACGGCGGCCAAGATCAAGCTGGGCATGGCCGACGAGCTCCGCCTGGGCAACCTCGACGCCCAGCGCGACTGGGGCTTCGCCGGCGACTACGTCGAGGCCATGTGGCTGATGCTCCAGCAGGACAGCCCCGACGACTACGTCGTGTCGACCGGCGAGACCCACCCGGTCCGCGAGTTCTGCGAGCTGGCCTTCGGGCACCTCGACCTCGACTGGGAGCAGTACGTCAAGGTCGACGAGCGCTTCTACCGGCCGGCCGAGGTCGACCTGCTGATCGGTTCGCCCGACAAGGCCAAGAAGGCCCTCGGCTGGGAGCCCCGGACGTCGTTCCCCGAGCTGGTCCGGATGATGGTCGACGCCGACCTCGCCCTCCTCAGCGGCAAGCTCGACGCCCTCTGACCCGAACCTTGTACGAAACCCGCCTCATGCGGCGGGTTTCCGTACAAGGTCCGTCAATCGGCCTCGTAGGGGGGCTCGTCCCACCAGGGCCAGACGGCGGGCATGTCGGTCGACGGTCGCATCGTCCACTCGGCCGGGCGCTTCTGGAGGAACGACATGACGCCCTCCATGGCGTCGGGGGTGCGGCCCAGCTCGTGGATCGCCTGCGAGTCCACCCGGTGGGCGGCCATCGGGTGCGACTCGCCGAGCATCCGCCACAGCAGGGCCCGGCTGACGACGGCCGAGACGGGGGCGGTGTTGGCCGCCATCTCGTCGGCCAGGGCCTTGGCCACGGTGAGGACCTCGTCGGCCGGGTGGACGCTGCGCACCAACCCGCCGGCGAGGGCCTCGTCGGCCCTGAACACCCGGGCGGTCAGGGTCCACTCCAGCGCCTGCTGGATGCCGACGGCCCGGGGCAGGATCCAGCTGGCGGCGCCGTCGGGGGCGATGCCGCGGCCGGCGAAGACGAAGCCGACCTTGGCGCTGTCGGCGAGGATGCGGACGTCCATCGGCAGCGTCATCGAGATGCCCACGCCCACCGCCGAGCCGTTGATGGCGGCGATCACCGGCTTGGTCGAGCGGAAGATCCGCAGCACCAGGAGGCCGCCGCCGTCACGGGGGGCGGCGCCCGACGGGCGGCTGCTCACGCCCTGGGCGGCGGCGTCGAAGGTCTCACCGCCCATGCTCAGGTCGGCGCCGGCGCAGAAGGCCCGGCCCCGGCCGGTGACGATCACGACCCGGACGTCGTCGTCGGCGTCGGTGCGGTCGAAGGCCTCCAGCAGCTCGCCGAGCATCGTATAGGTGAAGGCGTTGAGGTGGTCGGGCCGGTCGAGGGTGATGATGGCGGTCGAGCCCTCGACCTCGTAGCCGATCTCGGTGAAGTCGCTCACCCGGCCAAACTAGACCGACCGGTCAAGGGATCCGTACGAACGGTGCCTGGCACCGTTCGTACGGTCAGGCCGGCTCGTCGATGGTGAACGACAGCAGGCGGGCGTCGCTCTCGCCCGACCAGCACGGCGAGAACACCCGGTCCGAGTGGAGCTCGACGAGCTGACCGGCCCGGCCGGACACCTCAAGCACGCCCTCGCTCCGCTCGGCGGTGAGGGCGACCGACCCGGCCACCTTGCCCCCGGCGACGACCCGGACCCGCTGGACCTGGCCGGGCTCCAGCCCGACGGTGGCGACCCTCAGCTCGTGGGGCCCGGCCCCGTCGAGGCGGAGGAGGACCCGGGGCTCGGCCCAGCGGAAGGCGGTGCCGTCGGGCCGGGACTCGGCCGCCGAGACCCCGTCGACGAGGGTCCAGCCGGCCCGGACCTGGTCGACGGTGCGGGCCGGCAGGCCCAGCCGCTCGATCCCCGCGGCGGTGGGCGAGGCCACGAAGATGTTGATGTTGTCGGCCCGCTCCAGCTCGAAGCGCAGCGGCGCCAGCCCGTCCCGGGTCTGGGGGTAGAGGCCGTTCACCGGGCGGAGGAACGACACGTAGGGCAGGCCGGCCAGCTCCAGCACGTCGAGCAGCTGGGCCCGGGTGTAGGGCCGCTCGATCGTGTCGTAGGTCTCCATGATCTCGACGTTCATCAGGTCCCACTCCGAGCCCTTGGGCGGGGCGGCGGCCTCGATGACGGCGACGATCCCGTCGTCGGCCAGGTCGGCCACCGTGTTGCGCAGGGCGGCGACCGGGTTGAAGAAGTGGTGCAGCGTCGACTCGAACAGCGCCAGCTTCGCCTTCCACCGGAGCCCGACCGGGGCCGACTCGATGTCGTGCTCGCGCAGGTCGTAGGTGAACCCCTGGTGCAGGTAGGGCGGGTACGGGTCGCTCTGCATCCGGGTCTCGGCCACCTCCAGCAGCTCGGCCGAGATGTCGAGCCCGACGACGTTGTGGCCCAGCTTGGCCAGCCACTGGACGGTCCACCCCGGGCCGCAGCCGACGTCGAGCACCAGGTCGCCCGGCGCCAGCTTCGCCGTCTGGACCACGTCGAGGAACTGGAACACGTCGACCCAGAACGGGCTGTAGTCCGGCCCGCCCACGAACGGCTTCACCAGGTGGAAGCGCTCCTCGTCGGCCCCGCCCGACCGCACGATCTCCCGCAGGTAGGTGATGGCGCCCTGCTTCCAGTCGACGCCGGGTCGCAGGTCGGCGTTGAGCTCGGCGAGCAGGTCCTCTTCGGTGCGAGCCATGGGCCGACAGTACCGAGGTCGCCGGCCCGGCCGATAGCGTCCGGCTCGTGATCTGCGTCCTGGCCGGCGGTGTCGGCGCTGCTCGGCTGCTGGCGGGGCTGGTCCGGGTGGTCCCCGCCGAGGAGATCACGGTGATCGGCAACGTGGGCGACGACCTCGTCCTCCACGGGCTCCACATCTCGCCCGACCTCGACACGATCACCTACACGCTGGCCGACCAGGTCGACCCCGACCGGGGCTGGGGGCTGCGCGACGAGACGTGGCAGGCGATGGCCATGGTCGGCCGCTACGGCGGGGTGGACTGGTTCAACCTGGGCGACCGCGATCTCGGCACCCACCTGTACCGCACCCACCGGCTGTCGGAGGGGGCGACGCTCGGCGAGGTCACGGCCGAGATCACTTCGTCCTGGGAGCTCGGGTTCCGCCTGCTGCCGGTCACCGACGACCCGCTCCGCACCCGGGTCACGGTCACGACCGCCGACGGCGAGCGGGAGATCTCCTTCCAGGAGTGGTTCGTCCAGCTCCGCCACGACGTGCCCGTCCACGGCGTCCGCTTCGTCGGCGCCGACGAGGCCGCCCCCGCCCCCGGCGTGCTGGAGGCGATCCTCGAGGCCGAGGCCGTCGTCGTCGCCCCGTCGAACCCGCTGGTGTCGATCGCCCCGCTGCTGGAGGTGCCGGGCGTGGCCGACGCCGTCCGGGCCCGGCGCGACCAGGTCGTCGCCGTCTCCCCCATCGTCGCCGGCGCCGCCCTCAAGGGCCCGGCCGACCGGCTGATGGCCGACCTGGGTCACGAGGCCTCGGTCGTCGGCGTCGCCCGCCTCTACGCCGACGTCGCCGCCACCCTGGTGATCGACGACGCCGACACCGCCCTGGCCCCGCGGGTCGAGGCCGAGGGGCTCCGGGCCGTCACCACGGCGACGGTGATGGCGACGCCCGACATCGCCGCCGACCTCGGGCGGGTCGTCCTCGGGGCCGTCCGATGAGCTCACCCCCGCGGCTGGAGGTCTGGGGCGTCACCGGCATCGGCGAGGTCACCCGGGCCGCCGACCTGGCCGGGATGATCGCCGACGCCGTCGCCGCCCAGGGCGACCGGCTGCGCGACCGCGACGTCCTCGTCGTGACCCAGAAGGTCGTGTCCAAGGCCGAGGGGAAGATGGTCCGGGTCGACCCGGCCGATCCCCGGTCGCACCGGAAGGTGGTCGAGGAGGAGTCGGTCCGGGTGCTGCGCCGCCGGGGCGACCTCACCATCGTCGAGACCAAGCACGGCTTCGTCTGCGCCAACGCCGGCGTCGACCTCTCCAACGTCGAGGCCGGCTGGGCCGCCCTGCTCCCCGACGACTCGGACCGCTCGGCCCGCCGCATCCGCGACGGCCTCCGGGCCCGCACCGGCGCCGACGTCGGCGTCGTCGTGTCCGACACCTTCGGCCGGGCCTGGCGCCGGGGCCTCACCGACGTGGCCATCGGCTGCGCCGGGGTCGCCGCCCTGGTCGACCTGCGGGGCTCGACCGACTCGCTCGGCCGCGAGCTCCACGCCACCGAGGTGGCCCTGGTCGACGAGCTGGCCGGCGCCGCCGAGCTGGTGATGGGCAAGGCCGACGGCATCCCCGTCGCCGTCGTCCGCGGTGGCCCCGACTGGTGGTTCCGCCCCCGCACCAGCGTCCGCGAGGAGCTGGTCCGCGCCCCCCACGAGGATCTCTTCCGCTGACCGCCTCAAGGTGCCTGGCACCTTGAGGCGGTCAGCGGCCGAGGCGCTGGCGGAGGGCGGTCAGGCCCCGGGTGACGGCGGCGACCAGCGGGGGCTGGGTGGCGGGCTCGCCGGGCGCCGAGCGGGCGTGCATCCACGCGGCCACGTCGGCCCCGGTGGCGTCGGGCGGGACGACGACGAGCGGCGGGGCCGTCGGCGGCTGGGTGGCGGCCGCCGCCAGCGACTCGGCCAGGGCGCTGATCAGGGCCGGGACCTCGGCGTGCTCCAGCCGGATGGTGCCGACGCACTCCTGGTCGTCCCACAGGCTGAGGGTCGTGATCCCCTGGCGGGGGTGGGGGGTCAGCCGCAGCGAGCGCCGGCGCCGGTCGGCGTCCCCGAACCAGCTCCGCTCCCGCGTGACCACGCTCGCCGCTCCCACCGCGAGCACCCTGGCACCCGCCAACCGGATCAGGAAGGGGGACCCCCACCCCCCACCAGGCGCTGGTGGGCGTCGTCGTCCCAGCCGGCGAAGGTGGTGGCCAGGACCTCGTAGGCGTGGGCGAAGGAGTCGGCGGCGAACAGCACCGGCTGGTAGCGGGTGATGTCGTAGTCGAGGGTGGCCATGGCCCGGACGTCGAGGGGGCGGATCTCGGCGGACCGGAAGGCCTGGATCTCGCCGTAGGACGACAGCAGCCCGGCCCCGTAGGTCCGCAGGGCGCCGCCCTCCCGGCACACGCCGAACTCGAGGCTGAACCAGAAGATGCGGCTGAGGGCCTCCAGGGCGGCGTCGGTGGTCGAGCGCCGGGCGGCCTGGCCGGCCAGCTCGTAGAGCCCGGCGAGACGGGGCTCGGCCAGGGCGTTGGCGTGGCCGATGAGCTCGTGGACCACGTCGGGCTCGGGTGTGTAGAAGGGCACCGAGTGGTGACGGATGTACTGCGTCGAGCAGAACCGGCGCTCGCCCAGCGACTCGTAGAACGTGCGGGTGGGCACCAGCCCGGGCACCGGGGTGATCGCCCACCCGGTCAGGTCGGTCAGCCGGGCCGACACCGCCGCCAGCTGCGGGACGACGGCGCCGGGAAGGGCCAGCCGGGCCGCCCCGTCGCGGTAGGCGGCGACGGCGTAGGTCTCGTGGAGGACCGCCAGCTCGGCCGAGACGGTCCGCCAGACGGCGTCCTCCTCGGGGGCGTAGGCGACCTCGGCGATCGGGTCACCGGGGCGGTGGCCCTCGCCGGCGGCGGCGATGGCGGCCCGCCGGGCCCGGTAGGCGAGGTCGCTGACCCCGGGGTGGTCGGCGGGGAGCGCGAGGAGTCGGTCGTCGGTCTGCATCGGTGCCTCCTGCCGTCGAGTCTCGTCCGCCCCCGACGGATCGTCCACGACCACCGCCAGGATCGGGACGGAACGTCCGCCAGCGGCCAGGACGGGTACGATCCGTCCGGCGCTCGACCAGGAGGACCGCACGTGGCCGGACACGCCCCCCTCGACGAGATCGACCGGAGGATCGTCGCGGCCCTCCAGGACGACGGCCGCCTCCCGATCGGCGAGGTCGCCCGCCGGGCCGGGATCGGCCGGGCCACCGCCTACGCCCGGCTCGACGGGCTGCGGTCCCGGGGCGTGATCACCGGCTTCCGGGCCGAGGTCGACCCGGCGGCCGCCGGCAACGGCCTCGCCGCCTACGTCTTCGTCGACGTCGAGCAGCAGCGCTGGACCCGGGCCCGGGCCGCCCTCGTCGAGCTCCCCGGCCTCGTCCACCTGAGCCTGACCAGCGGCGCCCACGACGCCGTGCTCCTCGTCCGCTGCCCCGACATCGACACCCTGCGCGACGTCGTCCTCCACCGCCTCCACGAGATCCCCGAGGTGCGCTCGGCCCAGACCCTCTTCATCCTCGACGAGGAGCGGCTCCCGCCCCTGCCCCCCGCCTAGGACCCGAGGTAGGCGAGGACGGCGAGGACCCGGCGGTGGTCGTCGCCCGAGGGCGGGAGGTCGAGCTTGGTGAAGATCCCGGCGACGTGCTTCTCGACGGCGCGGGGCGAGATGGTGAGGCCGCTGGCGATGGCGGCGTTGGACCGGCCCTCGGCCATCAGGGCCAGGACCTCGCGCTCGCGAGGCGTCAGGGCGTCGATCGGCTCGCTGCGGCGGCTGGCCCGGAACAGCCGGGTGACGACCTCGGGGTCGAGGGCGGTGCCACCGGCGGCCACCCGGCCCAGGGCGTCGAGGAACTCGCGCACGTGGCCGACCCGCTCCTTGAGCAGGTAGCCGACACCGGTGGCGCCCCCCGTGAGCAGGTCGGCGGCGTAGCGGGTCTCGACGTACTGCGAGAACACCAGGAGCCCGACGGCGGGCTGGGCCCGGCGGATGGCCAGCGCCGCCCGCAGCCCCTCGTCGGTGTGGGTCGGGGGCATGCGGACGTCGACGATGGCGACGTCGGGCGGGTCCTCGGCCACCGCCCGCACCAGCAGGTCGCCGTCGCCCACCGCGGCGGTGACGACGTGGCCCCGGTCGGTCAGCAGCTGGACCAGGCCCTCGCGCAGCACGCCCGAGTCCTCGGCCACCGCCACGCGGTACGACGGGCTCTCAGCCATGGGAGGCTCCTCGCAGCAGGGGGATCTCGACGGTGACGGCGGTCGGGCCGCCCAGCGGGCTCATCACGGTGAGCCGGCCGTCGACCGGGGCCAGCCGGTCGGCCAGCCCCGACAGGCCCGAGCCGGGGGCGGCGGCGGCCCCGCCGTGGCCGTCGTCGGTGACCCGCAGCCGCAGGTCGCCCTCGACGACGCCGAGGTCGAGCACGACCCGGCGGGCGCCGCTGTGGCGGGCCACGTTGGCCATCAGCTCGGCGGCGCAGAACCAGGCGACCGACTCGATGTCGGCCGGGAAGCGGGGCTCGCCCGGCGGCAGCCGCAGCTCGACGGCCGCCGCGCTGGTGGCGGCCAGGTCGGCCAGGGCGGCGGGGAGGCCGACGTCGAGCACCGGGGGGTGGATGCCCCGGGCCAGGTCCCGCAGCTCGCCGATCGCCGTCATCGAGTTGGCGTGGGCGGCGTCGACGAGGCGCCGCACCCGGTCGCGGTCGAGCGGGGTGTCCTCGTCGGCCAGGTCCTCCTGCACCTGCCCGAGGCTCATGGCGATGGCGGCCATGCGGGCCTGGGCCCCGTCGTGGAGGTCGCGCTCGATCCGGCGCAGCCGCTCGTCGGCGTCGACCACGGCCCGGGTGCGGGTGTCGGTCAGGTGGGCGACCTGGACGTCGCGGGCGCTCCGGCCGAGCAGCAGCCGGGCGAGGAAGCGGTCGACGGTGACGATCAGGCGCAGCAGCCAGGGGGCGGCGAGGAGGGCGACGATGCCGCCGACGCAGACGACGAGCGCCCGGGGCCAGGTGTCGACGTACCAGTCGCCGACCTGCATGCCCGACTGCCGCACCCGGCCCTGGGCGTCGACGTTGGTCGGCTCGAACAGCGCCCACCACCCCGGGTAGGTGGCGAGGATCGTCGCCATGGCCACCCACATGATCAGGGCGTAGCCGCCGACGACGACGAACGGCGCCTTGAGCACCTGGTAGGCCAGCGCCCGCCACCCCACCCCGTCGGCCAGCGTCGAGACGACGAAGGGCAGGAAGCCGGGCTTGCCCCGGAACGGCGACGGGGCGGGGATCTCCTCGTCGAGCAGGGCGTGGACCAGCCCCCGCTGGGCCCGGCCGAACAGCCGCCCGCCCAGCACGAGCACGCCGAGGAGGGGCACCCCGATCACGAAGATCAGCAGCACCGGTGCCACCGAGGCGGCGGTCAGCACGTAGGCGAGCCCGAGCCCGCCCAGCAGGTACGAGCAGAGGAAGTAGGCGGCCTCGCGCCAGGTGCGGGGCGCGAAGGGCTCGGTCAGCACCCGCAGGGCCGCGGGTCGGGCCGGGGCCGGAGCGGGCGCGACGGCCACGGCGACGGCGGTCGGATCGGTGGTCATGGCCGCATCATCCGGCGTCGATGGTGCCCCACCCAGCGTGAGGCCACCCGTCCCGTGGTTCGGCCTGCCCCACCTACAGCCCGAAGCGGATCCGCTCGGCCGGGGTGAACGGCTCGGTCATGAAGGCGAACAGCTCGGGCCGGTGGCGGCGGAGGCCCTCCTCCAGGGCGTGGAGCTCCTCGCCGGCGGCGACCAGGTCGAGGCCCCGGTGGTTGGTGATCGGGCCGAGGGCGCGGAACATGATCCCGTAGTCCTGGCGGAACAGCTCGAGGGTCATCGGGTCGACCAGGGTGGCCAGGCTGCGGGCCTCCTGGCGGCGGGCGAAGCAGTACACCGACCGGTAGAGCAGCTCGGTCACGCCCCGGCCGGTGTGCTCGGGGAGCACGGCGATGGCGGGCGCCTCGCAGATCGGGGCGGCCAGCCTCTGCTCGGGCTCGACCAGCGGCTCGATGGCCAGGTCCTCGAGGTTGCCCATGGTGACCATGACCGCCCCGAGGGCGGCGCCCGAGGCGTCGGTGGCCACGTGGAAGGTGGTGCGCATCGGGGCCCGGCCCTGCGGCGGGGGCAGGCGGCCGGCGTCGGCCACCCCGGCGGCCGAGAGCATCTCGGCGTAGATGTCGGCGGCCCGGTCGACCAGCGGGTGGCCGTGGATCACCTGCACCTGGATGGGGTCCGCCGGGGTCCCCGCATCCGCTCCGCTCACCTGCACCCCTCCTCGTCCGGTCGCCCCCCGGCGGGGGCCAACCTACCGGGGGCCGACGACGTTGCGCAGGAGGCCGAGGCCCTCGACCTCGAGCTCGACGACCTGGCCGGGGACCAGCCACGGCTCGGCCTCGGCACCGTGGGCCAGCGCCAGCTCGAGGATGCACCCGGTGCCGACGGTGCCCGAGCCGATCACGTCGCCGGGCACCAGGCAGGTCCCGCGGGCGGCGTGGGCCAGCAGCGTCGGCCAGGCGTGGTGGATGTCGCCCAGCTCGCCCCGGCTCCGCTCCCGCCCGTCGACCCGGGCCACCATCGCCGCCCGGGGCCGGCCGCTCGCGATCCCCGGCAGCTCGTCGGGGGTGACCAGCCACGGGCCCAGCGACGTGGCGAAGTCCTTGCCCTTGGCCGGGCCGAGCATCTGGCGCATCTCGCGGGCCTGGAGGTCCCGGGCCGACCAGTCGTTCATGATCGTGAACCCGGCGACGGCGTCGAGCCAGGCCCCGCCGGCGCCGTCCCAGGGGCGGCCGACCACCGCCGCCACCTCGAGCTCGTAGTCGAGCTGCGTGCAGCCGGGCGGGGCGGTGACGAGGTCGTCGGGCCCGACGATCGACGCCGGGTTGGAGAAGTAGAAGATCGGCAGCTCGTACCAGTCGGGGTCGACGGCGAGGCCCCGCCCCCGGCGGGCGGTGGCCACGTGGGCCTCGAAGGCGTAGAAGTCGCGCACCGCCGACGGCCGCCCGATCGGGGCCAGCACCCGGGCCGCCCCGGGCGGCACCACGGGGCCGGTGACCGGGCGGGTGCGGCCGGTCGCGGCGGCGACGATCGCCTCCTGGGCCCCGCCGGGCGGGAGGTCGGCGCCCTCGGCGGCGAAGGGGTGGAGGCCGTCGTCCTCCACGACGCAGGCGGTGACCGCCCCGGCGACGACGGCCCGGGCCAGCCTCACGGCTCGACCCACGAGGCGACGTAGCCGTCGACCTCGAGGGCCGCCGCCCCCGGACCGGGGTGGAGCGGGCGGCGGGCGTCGACCATCACCGCCACCTCGTCGGCCATCCGCGGCGTCGACCCGTTGCCCGGCGGGTGCGCGGCCGCGGCCGCGTCGCGCTCCCGCGCCTGCGGCTGGGGGCCGTGGTGGAGACCGGTCGGGTGGAAGGTGACGAAGCCCTCGCCGATGCCGGCCCGGGAGGAGAGCTCGCCGCGGTGGTAGAAGATCACCTCGTCGTAGTCGACGTTGCGGTGGAAGAACGGGAGCCGCAGGGCCTCGGGGTCGGTCTCCACCGGGCGGGGGGCGAAGGTGCAGACGACGAAGCCGTCGGCCACCCACGTCGTGTGGGCCGACGGCGGCAGGTGGTAGCGGGGCGAGACGACGGGGCGGATGGCCTCGACCGGCAGCCGCATCGGGGCCAGGTCGCCCTTCCAGCCCACGACGTCGAAGGGGTGGAAGGGGTACGTCACCCGGGTGCCGTGGCCGTCGCGCTTGACGACCACCACGAACTCACCGGCCTCGTCGATCGCCTCGGGCTCGGGGACCTCGACCACGGCCGGGTCGAACAGGGCGTGCCGGCCCAGCAGCCCGCGGTCAGGGAGCCGGTAGCGCGAGTGCCGGGCCTCGACGGCGAGCAGGTGGGCGGGCCCGTCGGGCTCGAACCGGAACGTCGTGCCCCGGGGGACGATCAGGTAGTCGCCCGGCCGGTAGGCCAGCGGCCCGTACTCGGTGCGGAGGGTGCCGGTGCCCTGGTGGACGAACCAGCACAGGTCGCCGTCGGCGTCGCGAAGGAGCTCCTCGCGGCCCCGGGCCAGCTTCTGGACGCCGATGACGACCTCGTCGTTCTGGAGGAGGACCGTCGGCCACAGGTCGTCGTCGGCCCCCTCCAGGGCGGTGGTGTCGTAGGCCCGGTGGACGGCCGGGCCCTCGACGCTCGTCCAGGCCGTCGGGGGGTGGAGCCGGTAGAGGTGCGAGGCCGGGCCGTAGAACCCCTCGCGGCCGTGCTCCTCCTCGACGGTGCCGGGCGGGAGCCCGACGTGCGCCTGGCGGCTGGTGGCCCCCCGCTCCCACTGCGGCGGCACGTCGACCATGGCCCTACAGGTTCCCGCGAGCGGCCTGCTGGCGCTCGATGGCCTCGAACAGGGCCTTGAAGTTGCCCTCGCCGAAGCCCCGGGCCCCCGCCCGCTGGATGACCTCGAAGAAGACGGTGGGCCGGTCGGTCACGGTCTCGGTGAAGATCTGGAGCAGGTGCCCGTGCTCGTCCCGGTCGACGAGGATCCCGAGCTCCTGGAGGGCGGCCCACGGCAGGTCGAGGTCGCCCATGCGGGCCTTGGCGTCGTCGTAGTACTCGGGGGGCACGGTCATGCAGCGGACGCCGCGCTCGTCGAGGGCCCGGACGGTGGCGACGATGTCGTCGGTGGCCAGGGCGATGTGCTGGACGCCGGGGCTCCGGTAGAAGTCGAGGTACTCCTCGATCTGGCTCTTCCGGCGCCCGTCGGCCGGCTCGTTGATCGGCATGACGACGCTGCCGCCGTCCCACACGACCGTCGACATCAGGGCCGAGTACTCGGTCGAGATCTGGTCGTCGTCGAAGTGGACCATGGCGTCGAAGCCGAACACCCGGCGGTAGAAGTCGACCCAGCGGTCGAGGCTGCCCTTCTCGACGTTGCCGACGATGTGGTCGATGCCGGTCAGCCCGACCTCGTGGCCGGGCACGGTGTGCAGGTCGGTCTCGGTGAACCAGGGGGCGAAGGGGCCGTCGTAGCGGCTCCGGTCGAGCAGGGTGTGGACCGTGTCGCCGTAGGTGCTCACGGCGGCGTGGCGGATGGTGCCGTGGGCGTCGTGGTCGTCGGCCGGGGGCCGGACGCTGGTGGCGCCCCGGGCCACGGCGGCGGCGTGGGCGGCGTCGACGTCGTCGACCAGGAAGGCCACGTCGCGGATGCCGTCGCCGTGGAGGCGGACGTGCTCGGCGATGGGCGAGTCGGGGTCGAGCGCCCCCGACACGAGCATCTGGACCTGACCCTGCCGCAGCAGGTAGCTGACCCGGTCGCGGCGGCCGGTCTCGGGGCCGGCGTAGGCCACCGGGGTGAAGCCGAAGGCGGCGGCGAGGAAGCCGGCGAAGGTCCGGGCGTTGCCCACCCACCACTCGAGGTGGTCGACCCCGCCGAGACGGGGTGGGGCGACGGGCGGGGCGGTGGGGGCGGCCATCGACGCAGCACACCCCGACAGGGCGTATCCGTCAACAGATCCGGTCAGAGGCCGGCAAATTGACTAGGCAAAGGGGGGCTTTGGTGTACATTGTGCCCATGACCATCGACGTCCTCGATGCAAACCTGATCAAGGCCCTGGCCGCCACGCCGCGGGCCGGGATCATGGAGCTGGCGCGGCAGCTCGGGGTGGCCCGGGGAACCGTACAGGCCCGACTCGACAAGCTGCAGACCCGCGGCGTCATCACCGGCTTCGACCCCGACCTCGACCTCCAGGCCCTGGGCTACGAGGTCCTCGCCTTCGTCACCCTCGACATCGCCCAGGGCCGGCTCGACGACGTCACCAAGCACCTGAGCGAGATCCCCGAGGTCATCGAGGCCCACACCATGACCGGCCCCGGCGACCTCCACTGCCGGCTGGTGGCCCGCAACAACCAGCACCTCCAGGACGTGATCAACCGCATCCTCGAGGTCAGCGGGATCGAGCGCACCGCCACCCACATCGCCCTGACCGAGCAGGTCCCGTTCCGCGTCCTGCCCCTCGTCACGCAGCTGGGCGACACCACGCCCTGACCGTGGCCCGCCGACGCCCCGCCCTCCTCGCCGTCGGCCTGGTGCTGGCCGCGTGCTCGTCGTCGGAGCCGACGGCCGAGCCGGCGCCGTCGTCGCCCTCCACCACGACGACGACCGAGGCCGCCGACGCCGCCGCCTGGGCGGCGATCGACGAGGCCCTCGCCGGCCTGGGCCCGCAGGTCGGCTTCCTCGCCGCCGAGGTCACCGACGGGTCCTGCGCCCCGGTCCACGCCGTCACCCCCGAGGTCGCCCGCCCGACGGCGTCGCAGTTCAAGCTGTTCGTGCTCGGCGCGCTCGCCGGGGAGGTCGCCGCCGGCCCCGTCGCCTGGGACGACGACGTCGTCGTCCACGGCGCCGACAAGAGCCTGGGCAACGCCGAGGGGACCGGCTCGCTCCAGTTCGTCGCCGACGGCACCCCGGTCCCGGTCGAGGAGGCGGCGACGAAGATGATCGCCATCAGCGACAACACCGCCACCGACCTGCTGATCGACCTGGTCGGGCGGGACGTGGTCGAGGCCCGGGCGGCGGAGTGGATGGCCGACGCCACCGCCAACGTCCCCTTCCTCACCACCCGGCAGATGATCCTCCTCCACTACGCCGAGGGCCTCGGCGACCGCTACCTCGCCACCGCCCCCGACGACCGGGCCGCCTTCCTCGCCACCGAGGTCGATCCCCTCCCCCTCGAGGCGGCGGCCACGGGGTACACGACCGAGCCGCGCTTCGTGGAGGCGATCGAGTGGTTCGGCTCCCCCGCCGACGTGTGCCGGGCCCTCGCCGGGCTCCAGGCCCAGGCCGGGGAGCCGGCGGGGGCGGCCCTCGACGGCATCCTCTCGGAGAACGACGCCGGGATCGGGCTGGCGCCCGAGGACTGGCCGACCGTCTGGTACAAGGGCGGCTCCGAGCCCGGCGTCCTCACCATGGGCTGGCTGGCCACCAACGCCGACGGCGCCACCTTCGTCGTCCAGGCCATGGTCACCGACCCCGACGCCCCCCTCGCCGAGGAGGCGATCACCGAGCTGGTCGGCCTCGCCGGCGACGCCTTCGCCCTCCTCGGCTGACGGTTTGCACTACGCGGGTAGTGCGAAGTCCGAGCGGTCTCGTAGCCTGGGGCCATGCCATCTGCCGACGGCGACGGATCCACGCCCGTCCTCGAGATCACCGACCTCCGTGCCGCCCCCGCCACGGGGGGCGACGACATCCTCAAGGGGCTCAGCCTCACCATCGGCCCGGGCGAGGTCCACGCCGTCATGGGGCCCAACGGCTCGGGCAAGTCGACCCTCGCCAGCGTGCTGCTGGGCAGCCCCGAGTACGTCGTCACCGGGGGCACCGTCCGCTTCCTCGGCGACGACATCGCCGACTGGGGCCCCGACGACCGGGGGGCGGCCGGGATGTTCCTCGCCTTCCAGTACCCGCAGACCATCCCCGGCGTGTCGGTCCTGAACTTCCTCCGCCAGGCGCTCTCGGCCCGCAAGGGCATCGACCTGTCGATGCTCGAGCTGCGGCTGTCGATCATGGAGTGGATGGAGCGCCTCGGGATCGACCCCACCTTCGCCGACCGCCACCTCAACGACGGCTTCTCGGGTGGGGAGAAGAAGCGCAACGAGGTCCTCCAGATGGCGATCCTCGAACCCGAGCTGGCCGTGCTCGACGAGACCGACTCGGGGCTCGACATCGACGCCCTGCGCACCGTCGCCTCCGGTGTCCGCGAGGTCCGCCGCGACCGCCCGCAGCTCGGCATCCTCTGCATCACCCACTACCAGCGCCTGCTCGACGAGCTGGAGCCCGACACCGTCCACCTGCTGGTCGACGGGGTCGTGGCCGAGAGCGGCGGGCCCGAGCTGGCCACCCGGCTCGAGGCCGAGGGCTACGCCGAGTTCACCGGGGCGACGTCGTGAGCGCCACCGACGTCGGCAACCCGGCCGACACCCTCGACGTCGCCGCCATCCGCGCCGACTTCCCGGTCCTCGACCAGCAGGTCCACGGCAAGCGCCTCGTCTTCCTCGACTCGGCCGCCTCGGCCCAGAAGCCGCGGGTCGTCACCCAGGCGATGGCCGAGTTCACCGACAACGACTACGCCAACATCCACCGGGGCGTGTACTCGCTCGCCGAGCGGGCCACCGCCCGCTACGAGGCGGCCCGAGCGCGCGTCGCCCGGTTCATCGGCGCCACCGACCCGGGCGAGGTCGTCTTCACCAAGAACGCCACCGAGGGGCTCAACCTGGTCGCCGGGTCGTGGGGCCGGGCCAACCTCGGCCCCGGCGACGCCGTGGTCCTCAGCCAGATGGAGCACCACTCCAACATCGTCCCGTGGTTCCAGCTCCAGCAGGAGAAGGGCTTCGAGATCCGCTGGATCCCGGTCGGCGCCGACCACCTGCTCGACCTGTCGGACCTCGACCGGCTGCTCGACGGGGCCAAGCTGGTCGCCGTCACCGCCATGTCGAACGTCCTCGGCACCCTCCCCCCGGTGCGCGAGATCGCCGATGCGGCCCACGCCGCCGGCGCCCTGGTGTGCGTCGACGCCTGCCAGTACGTCCCCCACCTGGCCACCGACGTGGTCGCCATGGGCGCCGACTTCGCCGCCTTCAGCGGGCACAAGATGGTCGGCCCCACCGGCATCGGCGTGCTGTGGGGCCGGGCCGAGCTGCTCGACGCCATGCCCCCCTTCCTCGGCGGCGGCGGGATGATCCTCACCGTCGACCTCGAGGGCTTCACCCCCGACGCCGCCCCGGCCAAGTTCGAGGCCGGCACCCCGCCGATCGTCGAGGCCATCGGCCTGGCCGCCGCCATCGACTACCTCGACGGGCTGGGCATGGAGGCGGTGCGGGCCCACGAGGTCAGCCTCACCGCCTACGCCATGCGGGCCCTGACCGAGCGGGTCGGCGACCGGCTCACCATCCACGGCCCGTCGGAGCCGGCCCAGCGGGGCGGCGTGCTGTCGCTGGCCATCGACGACGTCCACCCCCACGACCTGGCCCAGGTCATGGACGAGCACGCCGTCTGCGTCCGTCCCGGCCACCACTGCGCCAAGCCCCTGATGAAGGTGCTCGGCGTCGGGGCGACCGCCCGGGCCTCGTTCTACGTGTACAACGACACCGACGACGTCGACGCTCTGGCCGATGCGCTGGCCGACGCGGCAGACTTCTTCGCCCCCTGATCCCGCCCCCCTGATCCACGCGGAGCCCTCATGCCCGGACTCGAAGACCTCTACCGCGAGATCATCCTCGACCACTACCGCAGCCCCCGGAACAAGGGGGAGCTGCCGTCGCCGCCGGCCACGAAGACCGAGGGCTTCAACCCGCTGTGCGGTGACGAGATCGTCGTCTACGTCGACGTGGTCGACGGCACCGTGGCCGACATCCGCATCGGTGGGCAGGGCTGCTCGATCAGCCAGTCGTCGGCGTCGATGATGTCCGCCGCGGTGAAGGGCAAGACGATCGCCGAGGTCGAGGACCTCACCCAGGCCTTCAAGGCCATGATGTCGATCCACGAGTCGTCGCTGGGCGGCGAGGCGGCCGCCGGGGAGGCCGGGGCCGACGGCGAGGCCGTCGAGGCGCCCGAGGGCGTCAAGCTCGGCGACCTCGAGGCCCTCCAGGGCGTGGTCAAGTTCCCGGTCCGGATCAAGTGCGCCACCCTCTCCTGGAACACGCTGGCCCAGGCGTTGGACGAGGCCACGTCGGGTACCGCGCCTTCGTGACCGCACCCGCCGTCATCGACACGGCCTCGGTCGAGGCCGTCCTGTTCGACATGGACGGGGTCCTGACCGACACCGCCTCGGTCCACCTCACCGCCTGGTCCCGGCTCTTCGACGACGCCCTGCCGGTGCTCGCCCCCGACGTGACGCACCCGCCGTTCTCGGCCGAGGACTACCGGCGGCTGGTCGACGGGCGGGCCCGGATCGACGGGGTCGAGGCCGTCCTGGCCGACCGGGGCATCACCCTCCCCCGCGGGACCATCGACGGCGCCCCCGGGCTGGGGTCGGCCTGGGCCCTCGCCAACCGCAAGAACGAGCACTTCCACGAGGCGATCGCCACCGGTGGCGTGGCCACCTTCCCCACGTCGATCACCGTCCTCGACGCCGTGCGCGACGCCGGGGTGCCCACCGCCGTGGTCACCGCCAGCCGCAACCGGGTCGACATCCTCGCCGCCGCCGGGCTGTCCGACGCCTTCGACGCCGCCGTCGACGGGGTCGACATCGAGGACCAGGGCCTGGCCGGCAAGCCCGCCCCCGACACCTTCCTCGAGGCGGCCCGCCGGCTCGACGTCGACCCGGCCCGGGCCGTGGTGGTCGAGGACGCCGTCTCGGGCGTGGCCGCCGGGAAGGCCGGGGGCTTCGGCCTGGTGATCGGCGTCGCCCGCCACGACGACCCCGACGCCCTCCTCGCCGCCGGCGCCCACGTCGTCGTCCCCGACCTCGCCCAGGTCACCGTCCTCTAGGCCCTTGCCCACGGCAGCGCCTGCCGCTACCATGCCACTTGCGACGCCGGGCCCCGGCGGATCGGAGCCTCGGCTGCACGGATCATGCGGCTCCCAGGAAGCACCGCCCCCTGGAGACCCACCGCCATGACCGTCACCGAGGAGAGCCGTCACCGGCTCCACCAAGCCCTGGACCACGCCATCGGACCGGAGGAGGCCACCACCCTGATGGAGCACCTCCCCCCCGTCGGCTGGGCCGACGTCGCCACCAAGACCGATCTCACCCACCTCGGAGACACCCTCCGAGCCGAGATGGACCACCGCTTCGACGTGGTCGACCTCAAGCTCGCAGCGGTCGACCAGCGGTTCGACGACCTGACGACCGCCATGGATCAGCGGTTCACGGCGATCGAGGTCACGTTGGGGGTGATCCAGCAGCGGCTCGACTCGATCGACAACCGGATGGGGCAGCAGCTCTGGCAGGTGCTCGCCTTCCTGATGACCTTCGTGGCGCTGGTGGTCGGGGTGCTGCTGGCCACATGACCGAGATCCCGGAGGCGGGGGCGTCGCTCGGCGCCGACGTGCTGGCGGCGCGGGAGCGGATCCCGCTGACGCCCGACCTCGGCGTGGTGCGGACCGAGCGGCTGGTCGTCCGGCCCTACTCGCCCGACGATGCCCCCGAGCTGTTCGCCATCTCCCACGGCGACCCGGTGACCCGGATGGGACGCTCGGTCGACGCCTACGACGCCGAGCGACTCGTCTGGCGCTTCCTGAGCGACGGGCCCTTCGCCGAGCCCGCCGGGCTCGACGCCCAGATCCGGCTCTACGGGGACCGGGCCAGCGCCCGGGCCCACACGGTCCTCGACGCCGCCACCGGCGATCTGGTGGGGACGGTCACCCTGCTGGCCAACGTCCCGGCCGACCTGCGGGTCGAGATCGGCAACGTCTGGTACACCCCGGCGGTGCAGGGGCTGGGGGTCAACCGCGAGGTCACCCTGGCCCTGGCCGAGATCCTCTTCGCCCTCGGCTACCAGCGCGTCGAGTGGAAGTGCAACGCCCGCAACCTCCGCTCCCGCCGCGCCGCCGAGGCCATGGGCTTCGTCTACGAGGGCACCTTCCGGGCCCACATGGTGGTGCGGGGCCGCCGCCGCGACACCGCCTGGTTCTCGCTCCTCCCCGACGACCCCCGCCCCGCCCCCGGCACCGACCCCCATCTGCTCGAGGGGTGACGACGCGTCAGGCGTGACGGGACCGCGGCCCGGACGCGCGAGCATCGCGGGATGCACGGCGCGCAGCAGCAGGTCGGTCCGTAGGTGGGCGGCGACGGCACCCTCGTCAACGATCCCGGCCTGATCAGCCGCACCGGCTGGGCCTTCACCTTCGAGGGCGTCCACCCCGAGGTCGAGGGCCGCCGGGAGGCCCTGTGCACGCTGGGCAACGGCTACATGGGCACCCGGGGCGCCGCCCCCGAGGCGGTGGCCGACGGCGTCCACTACCCCGGCACCTACGTCGCCGGCGCCTACAACCGGCTCACCACCGAGATGGCCGGCACCCGGATCGACCACGAGAGCCTGGTCAACCTGCCCAACTGGCTGCCGCTCACCTACCGGGGCGGTCCGGCCAGCCCGGCCGAGGGCCGTCCGGCGCCGTGGTTCGGGGCCGGCAACGGCGAGGTCCTGGAGCTGCGCCAGACCCTCGACATGAAGAAGGGCACCCTCGTCCGCCACCTGAAGGTGCGCGACGAGGCCGGGCGCACCACCCAGATCGACGAGCGCCGCATCGTCTCGATGGACGACCCGCACATCGCCGCCATCGAGCAGGTCCTCACCCCGCTCGACTGGTCGGGCCGGTTGGAGGTCCGCTCCGCCCTCGACGGCCGGGTCGCCAACACCAACGTGGTCGAGGACCGCCTGCTCGCCAACCAGCACCTCCACGCCGTCGACATCGGGTGGAGCGAGGGCGGGATCGACTGGCTGGAGGTCGACACCTCGTGGAGCCACGTCCGCACCGCCCTGGCCGCCCGGACCCACATGGAGGCGGCCGGCAAGGTCCAGGTCCGCTTCGACTCCAACCAGCCCGAGCTGGTCAGCCGGGTGCTCTCGTGCCAGGCGACCGAGGGCGTGCCCGTCACCGTCGAGAAGGTCGTCGCCATCTACACCAGCCGCGACGCCGCCGTCGGCCGCCCGCTGGAGTCGGCCCGCCAGGCGCTGGTCGGCGTGGGCACCTTCGACACCCTGCTCTACATGCACGAGCTGGCGTGGAAGCACCTGTGGGAGCGCTGCGAGATCGACGTCACCGACGACTCGGGCGACGAGACGGTGATCGCCGCCGTCCGGCTCCACGCCTTCCACGTGATGCAGTCGGCCGCCCCTCACGTGCGCGACCTCGACGCCAGCGTCACCGCCCGCGGCCTCCACGGCGAGGGCTACCGGGGCCACATCTTCTGGGACGAGCTCTTCGTCTTCCCGTTCCTCAACTTCCGGTTCCCCGACACCACCCGGGCCCTGCTCCGCTACCGGGCCCGCCGGCTCCCGGCCGCCCGGCGCCAGGCCCGCGAGCTGGGCCAGCTGGGCGCCCGCTTCCCGTGGCAGTCGGGCAGCGACGGCTCCGAGCAGACGCCGACGCAGCTGTGGAACCCCCGCTCGGGCCGCTGGATGCCCGACAACTCCCGCCGCCAGCACCACGTCGGGCTGGCCGTGGTGTGGAACGTCTGGCAGTACCACCAGGCCACCGGCGACTACCGGTTCCTGCTGGAGTACGGCACCGAGCTGCTGGTCGAGCAGGCCCGCTTCTGGACCGGCATGGCCACCCGTGACGGCGACGACGACCGCTACCACATCCGGGGCGTCATGGGCCCCGACGAGTACCACGACGGCTACCCCGGCCGCCACGACGGCATCGACGACAACGCCTACACCAACGTCCTCGTGAGCTGGCTGCTCCAGCGGGTGCTCGAGGTCCGGCGCGGGTTCAAGGGCCACCAGTCCGAGGTCCAGCTGTGGGAGCGGCTCGGCGTCACCCAGGCCGAGGCCGACCACTGGGAGGAGGTCGCCCGGCTGCTCCACGTCCCCTTCCACGACGGGATCATCAGCCAGTTCGCCGGCTGGGAGGACCTGCGGGAGATCGACTGGGCCGACTACCGCGCCCGCTACGGCAACATCGGGCGGCTCGACCTGATCCTCGAGGCCGAGGGCGACAGCACCAACCACTACAAGCTCGCCAAGCAGGCCGACGTGCTGATGCTCTTCTACCTGATGGCCCCCGAGGAGCTGCGGGGCCAGCTGGGGTCGATGGGCTACGAGCTGGCCGACGACATGGTCGAGCGCACGATCGAGTACTACATCGAGCGCACCGCCCACGGCTCGACCCTCAGCCGGATCGTCTACGCCTGGGTCACCGCCCGGATCGACCCCGATCGGAGCTGGGAGCTGTTCCGCGAGGCCCTGGCCGCCGACATCGACGACACCCAGGGCGGGACGACCCCTGAGGGCATCCACCTGGGGGCGATGGCCGGCAGCCTCGACCTCCTCCAGCGCTGCTACAGCGGGCTGGAGCTGCGGGGCGAGGAGGTCTGGTTCGACCCCCACCTGCCCCCGGCGCTGGAGAACCTGGCCTTCGACATCGTCCACCACGACCGGACCCTCAGCATCGAGATCGACCACGACACCCTGCGGGTCGAGGTCGAGCCCGGCCCCGCCACCCCGGTCAAGGTCGGCGTGGCCGGCGCGGTCCGGGAGCTGTGCCCGGGCGAGGTCCTCGAGGTCTCGCTCGAGCGCTGAGCGCCCCGCGACCGTACGGATGGTGCCTGGCACCGTTCGTACGGCGGAGGCGCTACAGCAGGGCGTTGATCGCCTCGGCCAGGGCGACGTCGCGGGCGGTGAGGCCGCCGGCGTCATGGCTGACCAGGTCGATGGTGACCCGGTTCCACGAGTTCGACCAGTCGGGGTGGTGGTCGGCCCTCTCGGCGGCCAGCGCCACGCGGGTCATGAAGGCGAAGGCCTCGGAGAAGTCGGCGAAGGAGAGCTCGCGGTGGAGCTTCCCGTCGATGACCTCCCAGCCAACGGGCGGTGTCACGTCGTCGCTCATGTCCCCGATGCTCACAGACCGCGACGTCGCCCGCCTCATGATCACGCCATGACACGACACGTTCCCCGACTCGTCGCGGCCGCCGTGGTGGCCCTCACCGCCTGGGCCGGCCTGGCCACCCCGGCCTCGTCGACCGTCCACAGCTTCGACACCGAGGCCGTCTCGGCCCAGCTGATCGGGCTGTTCCGCGAGCGCGACATCCCCCACCAGGGCAACCCGTCGCTGTGCCCCGGCTCGTCGACCTTCAGCGGCCAGATCGACGATTCCACCACCACCGACAACATCACCGGCACCCTCACCTGGACCGGCGACTCGATCGACCTCTTCACCGTCACCGACGTCTTCCAGGAGGTCTACACGGGCACCTCGTCGGGCGCTGCCGCCGGCGACTTCGACCCGGCGACGGGCCGGTTCCGGCGCATGCGCTTCCCCGACATGTCGGTGACCGTGTACCGCCTCGACTTCGAGACCTGCGAGCCGATCGAGACGCTCTGCACCTACGAGATCGAGGGCTTCCGGGCCCGCGGCCGGCTACGCGGCGGCGCCACCCTCCCGCTCACCACCGGTGACCAGATCGCCCTGCGGGCCCGCGGCGACCTCGTCGTCGACGCCTTGTGCCCGCCGCTGATCGACCCCGACCCGGCGCCCCCGCTGCCGCTCACGGTGCCGGTGACGATCGACGCCAACCCCAACGACCCGGCCGGCTACAGCCGGGCGATCTACCAGCAGGTCTGACGCTCCCGGGGGCGGGCGGCGGCGCGGCCCCGCCCGCCCTCATGACCGGGCCGGCGCCGCCGATGTGGTGACGGTGGATGCCGATCCCCCGGGCCCCCACGACCGCCGCCGGACCCACCGGCCGGCCCGGCCCGACACCGTGGCGGCGCGCCTGCGCCGCCCGCTCGTCCTGTTCGTGCTGGCCGCCGTGGTCGTCACCGCCGCCGGCCTGTCGTCGCTCGTCGTCGCCGACCGGGCCCTGGAGCAGAGGAACGAGGAGATCGACCCGCTCCGGGCCGCCAACCGCGACGTGCTCGACGCCGTCCTCGACGCCGACACCGAGCTCCGCGGGTACCGCCTGACCTGGGACGAGGGGTTCCTCCCGGCCTACCGGACGGCCCGGGCCCGCCAGCCCGAGGCCGCGGCCCGGGCCGAGGCCCTCACCGACGACGCCGTCGTGCGCGAGGCCCTGGCCGCGCAGGCCGCCACCTTCGCCGAGTGGGGCACCTACGCCGACGAGGTCGAGCGGCTGGGCGCCACCGACCACCGCGCCGCCGAGGCCCTGGTCCGCACCGGCCGGGGCCGGGCCCTGATCGACCGGATCCGGACCGAGAACGACCGGGCCGCGGCCCGCATCGACACCCTCGACGAGCGCATCGCCGACCGCAGCCGGCGGATCGGCACCGTCGCCGGGCTGGTCACCGTGGGCGTGCTCGTCGCCGCCACCCTCCTCGGCCTGGTCGCCAACCGCCGGACCCGGCGCTCGGTGGTCGAGCCGCTGGAACGGCTCCACGCCACCATCGGCCGCCACCGGGGCGGTGACCGCACGGCCCGGGCCGAGATCGCCGGGGCCGAGGAGGTCCGGGCCGTGTCGGCCGCCTTCAACCGGCTGGCCGCGGCCGACGCCGAGCTGGCCGAGCGCCAGGAGGCCCAGCTGGCCCAGGAGCGCCGGGTCCGCGAGCTGGGCCGCCAGATCCGGGCGACGCTCGACCCCGCCGCCGTCGTCCGCCTCACCGCCGACGCCCTCGGCCCGGCCACCGGGGCCGACCGGGTCGCCATCCGGCCGGTCGCCGACGTCGCCCTCGGGGCCCTGGAGACCGAGTGGACCCACGAGGCGGCGACGCCGACGACGGCGGGGGCGCCGCTGGTCCCCCACCCCGCCCTGCTGGCCCACGTGCACCCCGACCTGGCCGCCGGGCGCACCGTGCTGCTGGAGGACACCGCGCAGCACCCCGAGCTCCCACCCGAGGCGCTGGCCGTCTTCACCGAGGCCGGGTGGGGGTCGGTGGCGCTGGTGCCGGTGACCGAGGACGGCGAGGTCCGGTCGCTGATCGTCCTGGAGGCCCGGGCCCGCGGCCACCGCTGGCCCCCCGACGCCATCCGGCTGGCCGAGGCCGTCGCCAGCGAGATGGCCCTGGCCCGCCACACCGCCCGCCTCTTCGCCCAGGAGCGGGCCATGGTCGAGCGGCTCCGCGAGATCGACCAGGCCAAGTCCGACTTCGTGTCGTCGGTGTCGCACGAGCTGCGGACCCCGCTGACCAGCATCCGGGGCTACGTCGAGATGCTCCAGGACGGCGACGGCGGCCCGCTCGCCCCCGGCCAGCGGCGGATGCTCGACGTCGTCGAGCGCAACACCGACCGGCTGCTGGCCCTGATCGAGGACCTCCTCACCCTGTCCCGGATCGAGTCGGGCGCCTTCCGCACCACTCTGGCCGACATCGACCTGGGCGCCCTGCTGCGGGGGTGCGCCGACGTCGTGGCCGTCCAGGCCCGGGCCGCGGGGGTCGACCTCGACGTCGCCGTGGCCGACGACCTGCCCGGCGTCCGGGGCGACGCCCACCAGCTCGAGCGGGTGGTGCTCAACCTCCTGACCAACGCCATCAAGTTCTCCGACGCCGGCTCGACCGTCCGGCTGCGGGCCGAGCGCGCCGGCGACTCCGCCCGCATCGAGGTCGCCGACGAGGGCATGGGCATCCCCGAGGCCGAGCAGGCCCGGCTCTTCTCCCGCTTCTTCCGCAGCTCGACCGCCCAGGAGCGGGCGGTGCCCGGGACCGGCCTGGGCCTCGTGATCGCCAAGACCGCCGTCGACAACCACGGGGGCAGCATCGCCGTCGACTCGACCCCGGGCCGGGGCACGACCTTCACCGTCGTCCTCCCCGGCCAGCCCCACCTGGCGGCGGCCCGATGAGCCCGTCGGCCGAGGTGCTGATCGTCGAGGACGACGAGGACATCGCCGCCCTCCTGGCCCACCGCGTCAGCCGCCAGGGCCACCACCCGACCGTCGCCCGCACGGGGGCCGCCGCCCTCGACCGGGCCCGCGCCGCCCGGCCCGACCTGGTCCTGCTCGACCTCGGCCTGCCCGACATGCACGGGTGGGAGGTGCTCGACGGCCTGCGGGGCGACGCCACCCTCGCCGCCGTCCCCGTCGTGGTCGTCTCGATCGCCGACGAGGCCCTGTCGCTCGACCGCCCCGTGCAGGGCCACGTCACCAAGCCCTTCACCGCCGCCGACCTCGACCGCCGGGTCGCGGCCGCCCTCATCCCCCCATCCCCCGACGAGGAGCCCCGACCGTGAGCACCGTGCTGGTCGCCGACGACGACGCCGACATCCGCGAGCTCGTCGCCTTCAAGCTGGAGCAGGAGGGTCACGACGTCCACGCCGTGGCCGACGGGGAGGCCGCCCTGCGGGCCATCCCCGAGGTCGGGCCCGACCTGGTCCTGCTCGACGTGATGATGCCGCGACGCACCGGGCTCGAGGTCGTCGAGGAGCTGCGGGCCGACCCGGCCACCGCCGACCTGCCGGTGATCCTGCTCACGGCCAAGGCCCAGGAGGCCGACCTGGAGCGGGGCTTCACCAGCGGCGCCGACGACTACATCGTCAAGCCCTTCAGCCCGCGGGAGCTGGCCACGCGGGTGCGGGCCGTGCTGGCCCGATCGCGGCCGTGACCCTCCACGGCGTCCTCGTCGTCGCCGCCGCCGCGGTACTCGGCGCCAACGTCGGGCTGCTCGTGATCGCCGCTGGCCACCACCTCGTCGCCGCCCGGCGCGACCGCCGCCGCCAGCGCATCCGGGACGAGCTGCGCCCCCTGCTCGTGCGCCTGGTCGCCGAGGAGGACGCCGCCCTGCCCGCCGTG
>DASTYI010000041.1:0-21564 GCA_035765045.1 Iamia sp.
GCGCTCCGGCTGGCGCCGTTGCGAGCCGCCGTCGCCTCGGTCCTCGGACCCGGCGCCACCGCCGACGACGTCGCCCTGGTCGCCAACACCACCCAGGGGCTGGGGCTGGTGGCGGCCGGGCTCGACTGGCGCCCCGGCGACCGGGTCCTCGTCCCCGCCGGGGACCACCCCACCACCGTCCTCCCGTGGCGGGCCCAGGAGCACCGGGGCGTGACGGTGACGCCGGTGCCGGTGCCGGCGGGGACGACGGTCGGGGCCGCCCTGGCCGAGGCGCTGGCGGCGACGGGCGGGGTGCGGGTCGTCGCCCTCTCGTGGGTGCAGGCCGGCGACGGCGAGCGCACCGACCTGGCCGCCCTGGCCACCGCCGCCCACGACGCCGGGGCGCTGCTCTGCGTCGACGCCATCCAGGGCGCCGGGGTGGTGCCGGCCGACCTGTTCGGGTGGGGCGTCGACGCCGTCGCCGCCGGGGCGCAGAAGTGGCTGCTCGGCCCGCACGGGATCGGGGCGCTGGCCGTCACGCCGACCCTGCGGGAGCGGCTGGCGCTGGTGACGGCGTCCAAGGGCTCGCTGGCCGGCGGGGTCGACGGCGGGCCGCTGGTGCCGATCGGGACGGCCGCCCGGTTCGAGGCGGGGGCGCCGGCCCACACCGCCGTGGCCGGGTGGGCGGCGGCCCTCGGGCTGCTGGCGGAGGCCGGCGTCGCCGACGTCTGGCGCTGGGTCGACCGACTGGCCGGGCGGCTGGCCGACGGGTGCGCCGACCTCGGCCTGGCCGTCCTCTCGCCCCGCGCTCCCGACACCCGCTCGGCCCTGGTGACCGTGGCCGTCCCCGGGCTGGACGCCGAGGCGGTCGTCACCCGGCTCGCCGCGGCCGGCGTGGTCGTCTCGGCCCGGGGCGGCGGCGTCCGCCTCTCCCCCGCCGGCTGGAACGACGACACCGACGTCGACGCCGCCCTGGCCGCCCTCGCCGCCCTCTAGCGACCTCGACGGTCAGCGGAAGCGGCGGTGGCGGGTGAGGGCGCCGGCCACGGCCAGGACGAGGCCGCCGGCGAGGACGAGGAAGAGGCCGGTGCCGAGGGTGACGTCGAAGTCGTCGATGCCGCTGGCGCTGGCCACCTCGTAGGCGCCGAGGGCGAGGGTGGCCACGCCCAGGCCCACCAGGCCGAGCCGGAGGACCAGCGACCGGGCCCCGCCGATCAGCAGGGCGGCGGCCACGGTGGCCAGGCCGGCGATCCCGAGGAGGGCCTTGGCGTCCTCGCTCGCCGCCCAGCCCGAGACGTCCCGGCCCTCGACCCCGATCCAGGGGAGGAACACGCCCACGGTGACGAGGGCGGCGGCGACCAGCCCGGCCAGCCCCCCGGGCAGGTTCCCCCGCTCGTCGAGCTGCGCCGCCCCCGGCCTCCCCAACGTCCCGGCGAACACCGGCGCCGGCGCCGAACCGGTGTCACCGAACCCGGGGGCGGCCCCGGCTGGTGACACCGGTTGCGGCGGGACCGGGGGTGGCTGCGGCGGCGGCGCCAGCGAACCGGTGTCACCAGGCCCGGTGGTGGGTGTGGGTGGTGACACCGGTTGGGAGGAGGGGCGGGGGTGGCGGGGCGGGGGCGGGGCGAAGGTGAAGGCCTGGCTGTCGGTGGCGACGGGGCCGGCCTCGGAGGGGACGGGCGTGCGGCACGAGGGGCACAGGGTCTGGTGGGCGGCGACCGGTTCGTGGCACGCGGGGCAGCTGCGATCGGGCACGGGCAACGTCTACCCCGGATCGCCGGCCCGGCCCACCCCCGCCCCCCGCACCGGGTGGCCCACCCCGTCCGACGCCCTGCGGGACGGGGCCGCCACGGCCCGCGGTGGCACTGTCGTGCCGGGTGACAAAGGTTGTACGGTCGGTCGATGGTGGTGACGGAGCTCGACGTCGAGCTGCCCGGTGGTCGTCGGCTCCACGCCTACGACACCGGTGCGGACGCGGACGTCCGTCTCGCCGTCGTGTGGCACCACGGCACCCCCGCCGTCGGCGCCCCGCCCCGGCCGCTGTTCGCCGCCGCCGAGCGGCTCGGGATCCGCTGGGTGTCCTACGACCGGCCCGGCTACGGCGGCTCGTCGCCCCACGTCGGTCGGGACGTGGGCGCCGCCGCCGACGACGTCGCCGCCGTGGCCGACGCCCTCGGGCTCGACCGCTTCGCCGTCATGGGCCACTCGGGGGGCGGGCCCCACGCCCTGGGTTGCGCCGCCCTGCTCCCCGACCGGGTCCGGGCCGCCGTCGTCCTGGCCGGGCTGGCCCCGCTCGACGCCACCGGCCTCCACTGGTTCGCGGGGATGGAGGCCGCCGCCATCGGCGTGCTCCGGGCCACCATCGAGGGCCCGGCGGCCCGCGCCCAGCACGATGCCATGTTCGGCCCCGGCCGGCTCCCCCTCACCCCCGCCGACGCCACCGCCGTGGCCACCGACTGGGGGTGGATCACCGAGATCGCCGACCCGCCCCGGGCCGAGGGGCATCGGGGCCAGCTCGACGACGACCTGGCCTACGTCGCCTACTGGGGCTTCGACCCCGAGTCGATCACCGTGCCCACCCTGGTGGGGCAGGGTGGGCAGGACCGGGTCGTCCCCCACGCCCACGGAGAGTGGCTGGCCGGGGCCGTCCCCGGGGCCGACCTGTGGCTCCACGACGACGACGGCCACGTCTCGGTCCTCGACCGGGCCGAGGACGCCCTCGCCTGGCTGGTCGAGGTGACCGCGGCGGCCGCGCCCGCCCGCGGCTAGGAGGCGGCGAAGCCCTGGCGGACGGTGTTCTCGCTGGAGGCGCGGGCGTCGACCAGCTGGAGCAGGTGGTCGGGGCCGCCCGCCTTGGAGCCGAGGCCGGACAGCCCGAAGCCGCCGAAGGGGTGGCGGCCGACGACGGCGCCGGTGATGTCGCGGTTGACGTAGACGTTGCCGGCCCGCAGCTCGGCCAGGCACCGCTCGACCGTCGACGGCGACCGGCTGCACACCCCGGCGGTGAGGGCGTAGGGCGTGTCGGCGGCCAGGGCCAGGGCGTGGTCGAGGTCGGTGGCCCGGAGGACGGCCAGCACCGGCCCGAAGTGCTCGTCGCGGGCCAGCGGCGACGCCGGGTCGACGTCCGTCACGACCGTCGGGCCCACGTAGTACCCGTGGGTCGGGACGTCGGTGCGGGCGAGGGCGACCGTGCCGTGGTCGGAGGCCGAGGCGATCACCCCGAGGAGCCGGTCGTGGGCCTCGGCGTCGATCACCGGCCCGACCTGGGTGCCCATCTCGGCCGCCGGGCCGACGACCAGCTCGGCGGTGGCCGCCACCAGCCGGGGCACGACCACGTCCCACGCCCGGTCGAGGACGATCAGCCGGGACAGGGCCGAGCACTTCTGGCCGGCGTAGGCGAAGGCGGAGCGGAGGGCGATCGGGACGACCTGGTCGGGGTCGACGTCGGCATCGACGACCAGGGCGTTCTTCCCGCCCATCTCGGCGATGACCTTCTTGACCAGCGTCTGGCCCGGCTGGACGACGGCCGCGGCGGCGTTGATCGCCAACCCCACCGCCCGGGAGCCGGTGAAGGAGACGACGGCGACCTCGGGGTGGGCGACCAGCCGGGCCCCGACGTCCTCGCCGAGGCCGGGGACGAAGCCGAGGACGCCGGCGGGGAGCCCGGCGTGCTCGAAGGCCTCGACGATCGACCAGGCCACGCCGGGCGACTGCTCGGCCGGCTTGAGCACGACCGGGTTGCCGACGGCGAGGGCGGCCGCCGTCATGCCCGTCGGGATGGCGAGCGGGAAGTTCCACGGGGCGATGACGGCGGTGACGCCCTTGCCCTCGTAGCGGAGCCGGTTGGCCTCGCCCGGCGGCGACTGGACCACGCCGCCCTCGGCCAGCGCCAACGCCTGGCGGCCGTAGTACTCGCAGAAGTCGATGGCCTCGCAGACGTCGGCGTCGGCCTGGTCCCACGGCTTGCCGACCTCGTGGACCTGGCGGGCGGCGAGGGCGTCGCGCCGCTCCCGCATCCACGCCGCCGCCCGGAACAGCACGCCGGCCCGCTCGACCGCCGGGGTGCGCCGCCACGCCGGGCGGGCGGCGACGGCGGCGGCCACGGCGGCATCGGCCTCGGCGACGCCGCAGGCCGCGGCCCGGGCCACGACCCGATCGGGGCGTCCCGGGTCGACGGAGTCGATCGTGGCCGTGGTGCGGACCCGGTCGCCGCCGATCACGGCGGGGACGTCGAGCAGCGGGGCGTCGCCGGCGTGGGCGACGGCGGCGGCGAAGGCCTCCCGGGGCGGGCGCCGCCGCCACTCGCGCACCGGCTCGGGCTCGTACGGCGTCGGGTCGGCGGCGTCGGTCCGCTCCCGGGGCACCGCCTCGATCCCGGGGAGGACGTCGACCGCGGGCGCGGCGATCAGCGTGTCGAGGTCGTCCCCCTCGGCGAAGCGGTGGCGGACGAAGGACTCGTTGCTGGTGTTCTCCAGCAGCCGGCGCACCAGGTAGGCCATGCCCGGCACCAGCTCGCCGACCGGGCAGTAGACCCGCAGGCGGAACCCCATCCGCCGGATGGCGTGGTGGAGCGGCTCGGCCATGCCGTGGAGCACCTGGATCTCGTAGCCGTCGTCGGGGACGCCCGACTCCCGCCCGTACTCGATGGCGTAGGCCAGCGACCGGAGGTTGTGGCTGGCGAAGGCGGCCCGGACCTCGCCGTGGTGGTCGTGGAGCAGGCGGACGCAGCGCTCGTAGCTGGCGTCGGTCTCCTCCTTGGCCTCGAACACGGGCACGGGCCAGCCGGCGGCGCGGGCCTGGATCGTCTCGGTGTCCCAGTAGGCGCCCTTCACCAGCCGCACCGTCAGCGGCCGCTCCCGCAGGGCGGAGACGGCGATCAGCTCGGCCAGGTCGTCGCGGCTGTCGCGCAGGTAGGCCTGGACGACGATGCCGAGGTCGACGTGGGCCAGCTCGGGATCGGTGGCCAGGTCGCGGACCAGCTCGAGGGTGAGGTCCTTGACGTCCGCGTGCTCCATGTCGACGTGGACGGTGGCGCCCCGCTCGCCGGCCCGCCGGCAGATCCGGGTCAGCCGCTCCCGGGCGCCGGCCAGGCCGTGCTCGCGGGTGAGCGGCTCGTAGTGGACGGCCAGGGCGGTGGGCTTGACGCTGACGTTGACCCGGGGGCGCGGGCCGAGGTCGTCCCGCTCCAGCAGGGGCTGGTCGGTCCAGCCCGGGGCGGCGTCGGCCAGGGCGTCGACCACCTCGACGACCCGGTCGGCGTAGCGGTCGGCCTCGGCGGCGACGATCGTCTTCTCACCGAGGAGGTCGACGGTGGTGGCGATGCCGGCGGCCCACAGCCGGGCCGCCCCCGCCACGGCCTCGGCCGCCGTCTCGCCGAGGATGAACTGCTCGGCCATCCGGGTGATGTTCCGGCGCGCCACCCGGGCCTCGACCCTGTGGCCGAAGGGGACGTGGTCGGCCACGTCGACCCCGAGGTCGAGGGCCCGGGGCACGCCGTCGCCCCGCATGTACTCCGAGAGGTGGCGGGCCACGTCGTCGTCGCCGTCGAGGGCGGGGAAGACGTCGACGAACCGGAACAGCTGGGCCTTGAACGTCGGGTCGCCCATCGCCCGGTCGAGCAGCTTCTCGCTCCACCACCCCATGCGGTAGACGGCGCTGCCCTCGTCGCCCCCCAGCTCGGCGATCCTCCGGGCGGTGGCGGCGACGCGGCTCTCCAGGTCCTCCGGCATGCCCGGCCCCCTACCCCGCCCCCCCATCCGGCGAACTCGGCGGGGGTGGAGGCGCCGCCGGGAATCGAACCCGGGTACATGGATTTGCAGTCCATTGCCTAAGCCACTCGGCCACGACGCCAGGAGGGGGAGACCCTAGCCGCCGGCCGGGGCCCGCCCGTCAGGGATCGGTGACGACCCGCAGCACGCCCCGCAGACCGCTGACCTCGAACAGGTCACGGACCGGGGTGCTGGGGTGCACGATCTCCAGGGTGCGGCCGCCGGCGGCCGAGCGACGCTGGGCGTCGACGAAGACCCGGAGGGCGCTGGAGTCGCAGAAGGCCACGCCGGCCATGTCGAGGACGACGTCGACCACGCCGACGTGCTCGAGCAGGGCAGAGCGGAGCCGGGGGACGGAGAAGACGTCGACATCGCCCGAGAGCGCCACCACGACCACCCCGTCGGCGAGGCGCGACCGATCCACGTCGATCACGACCCCGATGGGGCCGGAGGTCTCTGCAGCACGAGACACCTTCACCGGGACACGTCGTGCCCGCCGCACAGCCAGGGGAAACGGGCCTTTCGGCCCATCTTGGCGGCGCCCCGGACACCCCCAGCGAGCATCTCGGCCCCCCTCGGTGCCCCTCGTCCCCGCGGGGCTCCTGACCGGCGGGTCAACCCAGCGCTACCGTGACGGCGTGAGCCACACCGAGAGGCCGCGCCCGAGCGACTGGGCCACCGACTTCGACCACACCCACGAGGACTACGCAGCCGCCGCCCCCGAGATCTGGGACGACCTGCGGGGCCGCTGCCCGGTCGCCCACACCGATCGCTTCGGCGGGGCCTGGCTGCCCACCCGGCACGAGGACGTGTCGGCCATCGCCCACGACACCACCCACTTCACGTCGAACAGCGTGATCGTGTCGGACTTCAAGCCCCACGTGCCGGCCCCCATCGGCTTCGCCCCGCCGATCACGTCGGACCCGCCCTTCCACGACTTCGCCCGCCGCCTCCTCCTCCCCGCCTTCTCCCCCAAGGCCATCCGCCCGCTGGAGGAGTCGACCCGGGCCCTGTGCCGCTCGCTGATCGACGACCTGCTGGCCGACCCCGAGGTGGCCGGCGGCGAGCGTGCCGTCGACGCCGCCACGGCCTACAGCCAGCACATCCCCGTCGGGGTGATCGCCCACATGCTGGGCGTGCCCCGGGAGGACGGGGACCGCTTCCGCACCTTCATCCACCGCATCCTCGAGAAGCCGGGCCAGAACGGCCCGACCGACGAGGAGGACACGATGATCTTCTACCTGGACAAGGTGATCGAGGATCACAAGCGGGAGCCCAAGGACGACCTGATCGGCTACCTCCTCGGCCTGGAGATCGACGGCCAGCCGCTGTCGGAGGACCACATCATCGGCACCGTCGCCCTCCTGCTGATCGCCGGGATCGACACCACCTGGTCGGCCATCGGCGCCAGCATCTGGCACCTGGCCCAGCACCCAGAGCACCGCCGCCGGCTGATCGAGGACCCCGACGTGATGCCCTTCGCCGTCGAGGAGATGCTGCGGGCCTACGCCCCGGTGACCATGGCCCGGATCGTCGCCGAGGACGTGACGATCGGCGACCGGCAGCTGCACAAGGACGACTGGGTGCTGCTCCCGTTCCCGGCCGCCAACCGCGACCCCGAGTTCTTCGACCGGGCCGACGAGGTCGTCCTCGACCGCGAGCGCAACCGCCACGCCGCCTTCGGGCTCGGCATCCACCGCTGCCTCGGGTCGAACCTGGCCCGGATGGAGCTGCGGGTCGCCCTCGAGGAGTGGATGGCCCGGGTGCCCGACTTCGAGCTGGCCTCGGATGATCCCGGCGCCGTGCGCTGGTCGACCGGCCAGGTGCGGGGCCCGCGGGAGCTGCCGCTCCGGCTGCTGCGCACCGCGACCGTGGGGGCGGCGTCGTGAGGATCGCCTACGACCGCGAGGCCTGCCAGGGCCACAACCGCTGCTACCTCCTCGCCCCCGAGCTGTTCGACGTGGACGACGAGGGCTACGCCATCCTCCTGGTCGAGGGTGACGTCCCCGCCGAGCTGGAGGACAAGGCCCGCCTCGCCGCCGACAACTGCCCCGAGTACGCCATCACCGTCGAGGGCTGACCCCGCCGGCGGCGTGGGAGGCTGGGCCGGTGGACGAGGGGCTGCGGCTGTCCGGCGAGGCCCGGGCGCTGGCCGAGCGGGAAGGGCTGCGCGCCGTGGTCTTCGTCGAGGGGGCGTCGGACCACGCCGCCCTGGTGGCGCTGGCCGGGCGGCAGGGGCGGGACCTCGACGCCGAGGACGTGGCCGTCGTCCCCATGGACGGCTTCAGCGGGATCGGGCGGTTCCTCGCCGTCTTCGGGCCCGCTGGCCGCGACCTCCGGCTGGCCGGGCTGTGCGACGAGGCCGAGGCCGGCTACGTCGCCGGGCGGCTGGCCCGGGCCGGGGTCGACGCCGCCCCCTTCCACGTCTGCCGGCCCGACCTGGAGGGCGAGCTGATCCGGGCCGCCGGGCCCGCCGGGGTCGAGGCCGTCCTCGACACCCTCGGCGACCTGGCGACGTTCCGCCGCTTCCAGCGCCAGCCGGCCCAGCGGGAGCGTGACCTGGAGGCCCAGCTCCACCGCTTCCTCGGCACCGCCAGCGGCCGCAAGGTCGCCGCCGCCCGGGCCCTGGTCGCGGCGCTCCCCCTCGCCCGGGTCCCCGCTCCCCTCCTCGCCGTCCTGGAGGACGTCTAGGGGTTGGCCGCCAGCAGCGAGGCGGCGTGGGCGCGGAGGGCGGCGGCCAGCTCGGGCGGGTCGAGGACCTCGACGGGGACGCCGAGGCCGGCCAGCCAGGCGGCCATGCCCGGGAGCGAGCCGCCGCCGGCCTCGACGATGGTGGCGTCGGGGCCGTCGGCCCGGTGGACCGCCGTGGTCCGGGGCATCAGCGACTGGGCGTGGGCCAGCGACACCGGGAGCCGGACCGTCGCCTGGATCGCGTAGGGCGCCACCGCGTTGGCCCGCTGGACCAGGGCGACCGGATCGGGCGGGTCGACGATCTCGACCGGGTGACGGGTGGTGCGGACCGCGCCGATGCGGTCGACCCGGAGGGTCCGCCAGGCGTCGCGGTCGACGTCGCGGGCCACGAGGTACCAGCGCGGCCCCATCCGGACCAGGCGGTAGGGGTCGACCCGGCGCTCGGTCTCACGGCCCTCCCGGTCGACGTAGCCGAGGCGGATCCGCTCCGACTGGCGGCAGACCCGGGCCAGCTCGACCAGCAGCCCGGCGTCGACCCGGTCGGGCGGGCGGCCGTGGAGCTCGGACGTGACCTCCTGGATCGACCGCACCCGCTCGACCAGCGGCGCCGGGAGCACCTGCTCCAGCTTGGCCAGGGCCGAGACGGTGGCGTCGTCGAGCCCCACGACGCTCCCGTCGGCGGCGGCCCGGAGGCCGAGGGCGACCGCCACCGCCTCGTCGTCGTCGAGCAGCAGGGGCGGGAGCCGGCCGCCCCGCCCCAGCTGGTAGCCGCCGTGCGGCCCGACCTCGGCGTCGACCGGGTAGCCGAGCTGGCGCAGGCGGGTGACGTCGCGGCGTACGGTGCGGGTCGTGACCTCCAGCCGCTCGGCCAGCTCGGGCGCGGTCCAGGTCGGGCGGGCCTGGAGCAGCGACAGCAGGCGCAGGAGGCGGGCGGGGGTGTCGGCCACGTCCGCCAGTCTGGCCGTCGATGCGGACCGAACCTGTCCGCATCGGCTCGTACCGTCCCGCCCATGACCCATCTCGACGCCACCTGCACGTTCACCGCCTGGGACGAGGACCCGGGGTTCGGCCCCGACGCCCCGCTCCCCCGCCTGGCCCACGCCACCGTCGCCTTCGCCTACACCGGCGGGTTCGAGGCCACCTCCGAAGCCCGCTTCGCCATGCACTACCGGGCCGACGGCACCGGCACGTCGCAGGGCTTCGAGCTCGTCGCCGGCGCCCGCGACGGCGAGGAGGGCACGTTCGTCGTCCACCACGACGACGTCTTCGGGCCCGACGGCGTCGTCGACTCGACGTGGTCGGTGGTCGAGGGCACGGGAACCGGCGCCTTCACCGGGCTCACCGGGTCGGGATCGGCCCACCTCGGCGAGGGGACGAAGGAGTGGGGGTGGGCGCTGTCGTGAGCCGGAGCGCCGTCCCCGACGTCGCCCGGACGCAGGTCCTCGCCCACCGGGCCGTCGCCCACCAGCTCGACCGGCCCGGCGGGGTGGCGGCCACCGACCTGGCCGTCGTCGCCCTCGGCGTGCAGGACACGCCGGCCGGGTCGGCGGCCCAGTCGCTCGCCGCCCGCCTGCCCGCGGATGACGTTCACGACGTCGACACCGCCGACGGGCGTCGCTGGGCCACGGTCTGGGGGGTGCGGGGCGCGCCCCACGTGCACAAGAAGGGGGACCTGCGCGCTCTGGTCGCGGCGCTGTGGCCGGTCGACGCCGACGACGCCGCCGCCCGGCTGGCCGGCACCGGCACCTACTTCCGCAAGCACGGCGTCGACTCGCTCGACGTCATCCGGCGCACGGCGGCGGCCTACGAGGAGGTCGTCACCGACGAGATCCCCAAGGGCGAGGCCAGCGCCGCCCTCACCGAGCGGGTGCCCGACGAGGCCGTCTCCTGGTGCCGGGGCTGCCAGGCCCACCACCTCTCCGACCAGCTGATGCGGGTCGCTGCCCTCCCCGGCGGGGCTCGGCTCGTCCCCGGTGAGAGGGCCACGCTGGCGCCGATCCCCCGCTGGCCCGGCATCCCCGCCGAGCGGTCGGGGCTGGGGGCGATGATCCGCACCTACCTCGCCCTCAACGGCCCGTCGGCCCGGGGCGACGTCGCCGCCTACTTCGGCACGACCCAGACGGCGCTGGCCGGCGCCTGGCCCGACGACCTGGAGGACGTCACCGTCGACGGGCGGCGGGCGGTCGCCGTGCCCGAGGTGCTCGACGGCCTGGCCGACGTCGAGGCGCCCCGCCTCACCCGCCTCCTCCCCCGCGGCGACCCCTGGCTGCTCGCCCGCGACCGCGACGTGGTCGTCCCCGACCGGGCGCACCACACGGTCCTCTGGCCCATGCTCGGCCAGCCCGGAGCGGTGCTGGTCGACGGCGAGGTCGTCGGCGCCTGGCGCACCAGGGCGACGGCGAAGCGCCTCGACGTCACCGTCACCCCGTTCACCGCCATCCCGAAGGCGCGACGGGCCGAGATCGAGGACGAGGCACGGCGCGTCGCCGTCGTGCGCGGCCGGGAGGACGTGCGAACCTCGTTCGCGTGAGCACCGACGACCGTCGGGTTGCACGATCCTCGACCGCCTCGGCTGAACCTGGGACGGGGTGGGGGGTCAGCTGGCGAGCTGGTGCTGGAGGGCCTCGGCCAGCTCGGCCCGGTTGCGGACGCCGAGCTTGGCGTAGATCCGGACCAGGTGGCTGTCGACGGTGCGGACGCCGACGTACAGCTGCTCGGCCATGTCCTTGCGGGGCATGCCCTCGGCCGCCAGCTGCGCCACCTCGCGCTCGCGCCGGGTCAGCGGGACCGGGGCGCTGGCCGCCACCAGCCCGGGCGAGCGGACCTCGTCGCAGCGGGCCCGCCACTGCTCGCCCTTGAGGGCCCAGGCGGCGGCCGAGCGGGGGTCGCCGGCGGCCCGGGCGGCCTCGTCGGCGGCGTGGGCGGCCTCGCTGGCCAGCAGCCAGGCGCCGATCCCGGCGAAGCCCTCGGCCACCGCCCCCAGGGCCTCCGACGACCGCGCCCAGACGGCCTCGACGTGGGCCCGGAGCAGGCCGTAGAGGTCGCCCTCGGCGTCGGCCAGCACGGCGACGAGGCGGTCGCGGACGTCGTCGGCCCGGCCCAGCCGGACCAGGTCGTGGAGGCAGGCGACCTCACCGTTGCGGTCGCCGGTGGCGGCCAGGGCGTCGGCGCCGGCCAGCAGCAGGCGATGGGCCTCGGGCGGATCGCCGTCGAGCCAGGCCAGCCAACCCCGGGCCCGGTGGGCGGCCGAGTCGAAGACCCGGGCCGGGTGGCCGCCGGCGGCGTCGACCTCGACCAGCTCGGCCCGGGCCGCCTCGGCGTCGCCCCGCTGGGCGTGGGCCAGCGCCAGGGCGGCCCGGGCCCAGCGCTGCATCCCCCAGTGCCCGACCAGCTCGAAGGAGCGGGACGAGGCGACCAGGGCGTCGACGGCGGCCGCCGTCCGCCCCTGCTGGAGCCGGAGCCAGCCCTCCGACAGCAGGGCGTGGGCGGTGCGCGACGACTCGCCGGTCGCCTCGGCCTGGCGGGCGACGGTCTCGGCGAACGCCTCGGCCTCGGCGAAGCGCCCGGCGTCGACCAGGTTGGCGATGCGGGCAGCGCCCAGCTCGCGGCGGCCGATCAGCAGGCCCTGCTCGCCGAGGGCGGCGTAGACGTCGATGGCGGTGTCGACCACGTCGAGGGCGCGCACCGGCCGGACCTGCGAGCGGAGGGCCTGGCTCAGGGCCAGGGCGGCCTGGATGTGGACCCGCCCCGGGGGCCGGTCGATCAGCGGGCCGGCCAGGTCGCGGGCCGGCTGGGGGCGACCGGCGAAGGCGAGGAGCGTGGCCCGCACGCACACCGCCTCGTCGGTCCACTCGCTGCGGGGCAGGAGGTCGACCGGGTCGAGGGCCCGGAGGGCGGCGGCCTCGTCGCCGTGGTGCCAGTACTCCGAGATGGCCCGGACCATGCCGGCCGTCGCCCGCTCGTCGTCGGTGCTGGCCAGCTCGTCGAGGGCGTCGGCCAGGGCCAGCGTCTCGGGGCCGTCGCCGGCCTGGTAGAGCACGTCGGCGAGCACCTGGCCGATGGCGAAGCTGCGCTCCCGGGCGAAGGCCTCGCGGGCCAGCCGCTCGGCCAGCTCGTAGTCGCTGGAGAAGCGGGCCACCGCCGCCGCCCGGGCCAGCACGGCGGCCTCGACCGGCAGGCCCGACTCGACCGACCAGGTGGCCAGGCGGACCACGTCGCCCCGCCGGCGGGCGCCGGTGGCCTGGAGCCCCTCGGCCAGGCGGTAGAGGATCTCCCGCCGCTGCTCGGGGGGCGTCTCGGCCCGCAGCACCTCGCCGTAGAAGGGGTGGACGACCCGCACGACCAGCCGGCGCTCGTCGTCGTCGGCGGCGATCAGCCCGGCCCGCTCGAGGGCGACGAGCGCCGACGACGAGGCGAGGTGGTCGAGCTCGCCCGCCCCCACCGGCTCGCCGAAGGCGATGGCGCGGAGCAGGTCGCGGGCCTCGGCGTCGAGCCCGGCCAGCCGGCGGTGGACGAGGTCGGCCAGGCGGGGCACGGCGTCGTCGGCCACCCGCGAGCTGCTCGGCGGGCCCGGCGCCACCCGACCGGTCCGCTCGCTCTGCTCGGCCAGGATCAGCTCGCGCACGAAGAGCGGGTTGCCCTCGGTCAGGGTCCAGAGGCGCTCGGCGGCGGTGGCGTCGAGCGGGCGTCCGGTGATGTTGCCGGCCAGCTCCTCGGCCGCGGCCCGGGGCAGCGGGGCGATCTCGACCCGGCGCACCAGGCCGTCCCACCACAGCCGCTCGACGACGTCGGGGGCGACGGTGCCCGACCGCTGGGTGGCGACGACCTTGGCCTCGCCCGCCGCCACCAGCTGGTACACGAGCGTGGCCGACCCCTCGTCGAGCAGGTGGGCGTCGTCGACCACCAGGGCCACCGGGCGGCCGCCGCCGGCCTCGGCCAGGGCCTGGCGGAACGACACGAGGGCGGGGAGGCCGGAGTCGAGGAGGTCGGCGGGCAGCAGCGGGGCGGCGGCGGCCAGCGGGAGGGCGGCGGTGGCGGCGCTGCCGGCCAGCCGGGCGACGTGGTGGCCCCGGCTCGTCAACCGCTCGGCGACCTCGTCGGTCACCCGGGACTTCCCCACCCCGGCGGCGCCGACGAGCAGCATCCCGGCCCCGTCGCCGTCGATGGCCGCCAGCACGCCGGCGATCTCGTCCTCCCGCCCTGCGAGCGGCCACGTGGTGGGCACGCCGCCATGTTGCCCGACGTCAGCCGGGCGCGGGTCAGCCGGGCGCGGCGACGTGGTCGGCCAGCTGCCCGAGCGCCCGGGCGATCACCCGGTCGTGGCTGGCCTGGGCGACGGGCCGGGCCGCCCGGGTGAGCGCCCGCAGGGCCCGGCGCTCGGGCACGAGGGTGGCGGCCAGCCGGAGGGCGGTGCCCCCGTCGACCGGCCCCAGGTCGATCCGGGCCCGGCCCGAGAGGTCACCGCCGAGGTGGGCGACGACCGACCGCCCGGCGACGACCTCGTCGAGGTGGACGGCGACGGCGAGGCGCAGCGGGCCCCGCACGGCGATCACGCCCCGCCACGTCTCCCCCGCCGCCAAGGCCCGGCCGTCGAAGCGCCGGAGCCACGGCCAGAACGTCGGGTAGGCGGCCACGTCGGCCAGCAGGTCCCACAGCCGGCCGGGGTCGGCGGCGACGACGTCGGTCCGATCGGTCACCACCGGGGCGAGGGCCACGGCGGGCATGATGCTCGGGATGGAGGAGCTGCACACCGTCCTGGTGGGCGTGGGGCCGCGGCTGCGGTCGCTGCGCCAGGAGCGGGGATCGACGCTGGCCGAGGTGGCCGAGGCGACCGGCATCTCGACCAGCACGCTGTCGCGCCTGGAGTCGGGCCAGCGGCGCCCGACCCTGGAGCTGCTGCTCCCGCTGGCCCGCACCTACCAGGTGGCGCTGGACGACCTCGTCGGCGTCGGCCCGATCGGCGACCCCCGGGTCGAGCGGGAGGCCTTCGAGCGCGGCGGCCACACGTTCATCCCCCTGACCCGCGAGGGCGGCGACGGCCTCCAGGCCTACAAGGTCACCTTCCCACCCGGCCCCAGCGAGGAGACCCCGCTCCAGGTCCACGACGGCTACGAGTGGGCCTACGTGCTGTCGGGGCGCCTGCGCCTCCGCCTCGGGCCCCACGACGTCGTGCTGGGCCCGGGCGAGGCGGCCGAGTTCGACACCCGGGTCCCCCACTCGCTGGGCAACGCCGGTCCGGAGCCGCTCGAGCTCCTGAGCCTGTTCGGCCCGCAGGGCGAGCGCCTCCACGTCCGCGGCCGCCCCGACTGAGGGACGGCCGGTCCCCCGGTTCTGAGGCGTGTCCGGCACGCCGGCGGCGCCCGTGCGCCTCAGAACGGCCGGACCCGGTTCTGAGGCGTGAGCGGCATGCCGGAGGTGCCCGTGCGCCTCAGAACGGGGGCGGGTCAGGCGGTGGCGACCGTGTCGGGGATGCCGGCGCGGACGTGGGCGTCGACCTGGTCGATGGCGGCGGCCACGGCGTCGGGGTCGACCTTGGCGGCGAGGTCCTCGTTGCCGGCGTAGCGGAGCATCGTCGCCACCCGGTCCCGCACGGCGCCGAGCGCCCACGGGATCGGCTCGCCGAGGGCGTTGGTGTCGATGTCGATGCTGAGGTTGTACTGGCCGGGGACGATGTAGTGGTAGTGCGGTCCGTCGTCGAACATGTCGAACCGCAGCCACTCCTCGTCGGTGGCGCCGTCGACGACGTGGAGCGACCAGCCCTCGTCGTCGAGCAGCGCCGGCCGGGCGGCGTCGACCACGGCGGCCTCGTCGGGGCGGGCGGCGAAGGCGGCGTCGACGATGTCGTCGGTCAGGTGCCGGTACTCGATGCCGAGGCGGACGGCGCCGGCGTCGTACCAGGTGGTGTTCTCGGGCAGGGGCGGGATCGGGACGGTGTCGTACCGGGTCCCGAGATGGCTGCTGCTCATGGGTGGGTCACCTCGCGGGTCGCAGGGGTCGGACGGGGGCTCACAGGCCCTCGAGGGCGGGCACCGGCTGGTGGTGCTGGTCGACGAAGCCGGGCAGCTCGGCCGCCAGCTCGTCGACGGTCCAGCGCCGATCCTGCCCGAGGACCGGGCCGGGCCACCACGGGCGGAAGATCTGGATCCGCCCGCCGTGGACGAAGAAGGTCTGCCCGGTGAGCGGGCAGTCGGGGCCGACGAGGTAGGCGACGACCGGGGCCACGTTGGCCGGGTCCCAGCGGTCGAAGGCGTCGGGGTCGTCGGGGCGCTTGACCATCTCCTCCATGCCGGGGACGTCCTCGGTGAGGCGGGTCCGCCCGGCCGGGGCGATGCAGTTGACCCGGACGCCGTAGCGCCCGAGCTCGGCGGCGGCGATCATCGACAGCGTGGCGATGCCGGCCTTGGCGGCGCCGTAGTTGGCCTGCCCGACCTGGCCCAGCAGGCCCGAGGTCGAGGTGGTGTTGACCACCGCGGCGGGCTCGCCCTCGCCGGCCTTGGCCCGGGCCCGCCAGTGCTGGGCGGCCCAGTGGAGGGGGGCGGCGTGGCCGGTCAGGTGGACCTGGACGACGTCGTCCCAGTCCTTGCCGTCGAGGTTGGCGAGGAGGCTGTCGCGCAGGATGCCGGCGTTGTTGACCAGCCCGTGGAGGGCGCCGAAGGCGGCGAGGGCGGTGTCGACCAGGCCCTTGGCCGCCTCCCAGTCGGAGACGTCGGAGTGGTCGGCGACGGCCTGGCCGCCGGCGGCGACGATCTCGGCCACGACCTCGTCGGCGGCGTCGCCCAGGTCGTTGACGACCACGGCGGTGCCGAGCCCGGCGAGGAGCAGGGCGTGCTCCCGCCCCAGCCCCCGCCCGGCCCCGGTCACGGCGACCACCCGCGGCGCGCTCACGACGCCACCAGCGAGGCACCGGCCGCGGCGAAGCGCGGGGCGGGTGCGGGCTCGGGGCCGTGGTCGCCGGGGACGTAGGTGGCCCGGTGGCGGAGGTGGGGGTGCTCGGGCGCCTCGGCCAGGGTGAGCACCGGCGAGACGCAGGCGTCGCGCCCGGCGAAGTGGGCCTCCCAGTCGTCGCGGGTGCGGGTGGCGAAGGCGGCGGCGAGGGCGGCCTCGATCACCGGCCAGCCCGCCCGGTCGTACTGGTCGGGCAGCGTGGCCGGGTCGAGCCCGAGCCCGTCGAGCAGGGCGGCGTAGAACTGCGGCTCGATGGCGCCGACGGCGACGTGGCGGTCATCCGCGGTGCCGTAGGTCCGGTAGAAGGGCGCCCCGCCGTCGAGGATGTTGGTGCCGCGGGCGTCGTCGAGCAGGCCCTGGGCCCGCAGCGAGAGCTGCATCGCCATCAAGGTGGCGGTGCCGTCGACCATGGCCACGTCGACCACCCGGCCCTCGCCGGGGGCGCGGGCCTGGAGGAGGGCGGCGAGCAGGCCGACGGCGAGGAGCATCCCGCCGCCGCCGAAGTCGCCGACCAGGTTGAGCGGCGGCACCGGGGGGCCGCCGGCGGTGCCGATGGCGTCGAGGGCGCCGGCCAGGGCGATGTAGTTGATGTCGTGCCCGGCGGCCTGGGCCAGCGGGCCGTCCTGGCCGTAGCCGGTCATGCGCCCGTAGACGAGCCGGGGGTTGCGGGCCAGGCAGGCGTCGGGGCCGACCCCGAGCCGCTCGGCCACCCCGGGCCGGAACCCCTCGAACAGGGCGTCGGCCCCGGCGACCAGGTCGAGGACGGCGTCGGCCGCCCCCGGGGCCTTGAGGTCGAGGGCCACCGTGCGGCGGCCCCGGGCCAGGATGTCGGCGGGCGGGGCGGCGGCCCCCGGGCGCTCGACCCGGATCACCTCGGCGCCCAGGTCGGCGAGCACCATCCCGCAGAACGGCCCCGGTCCCATCCCCGCCAGCTCGACCACCTGGATGCCGGCCAGGGGTCCCTCTCGTCGTGTCACGAGGACGGATGATAACCAAGCGGTCGCTTGCTCGCTAGTATGGTCGCCGAACCCGGGGTCCCGCGCTGGCTAATGTCGAACAAGCGATTGGTCACCGCCTCGGAGGGATGACGATGACAGATCGAGCCGCCACCAAGCCCAGGTCCCGCCGCCGCGACGAGATCCTCGGGGTCGCCGCCGAGCTCTTCGCCGAGAAGGGCTTCGAGGGCACCACGGTCCGCGACATCGCCGACACCGCCGGCATCCTGTCGGGCAGCCTCTACCACCACTTCCGCTCGAAAGAGCAGATCATGGAGGAGATCTTCGCCGCCTACTTCGACGAGGCGGAGGCGCGCTGGGCGGCGGTGCTGGCCAGCGAGGCCGACCCGGCCGAGCAGTTCCGGGCCATGCTGCGCGAGCTGCTCCTCGCCGTCGACCGCCACCCCGGCGCCGCCCGCATCCTCACCAACGAGTGGGCCCGGCTGCGCGGGATCGGCAACCTCGAGACCCGCTGGAAGGACCTCGAGCACCAGAGCCGGTCGATGATCGACGCCGCCGTGGCCGCCGGCTCCTTCCGCTCCGACATCGAGCCCTTCTACCTCTACAGCGTGGGGATGGACGTCGTCCGGGGCTTCACCGGGTGGTACCGGCGCGACTCGCGGGTCGACATCGAGGCCGTGGCCGAGGCCTACGTCTCGCTGGTGTTCGACGGGCTCACCGGGCCCGACCGCCCCGCCTGAGCCGACCGTGGCCCTCGCCCCCATGCACGTGGGCGCCGTGGTCGCCGACCTCGACGCCGCCATGGCCGACCACGAGCGCCTCGGCGCCGGCCCGTGGGTCACGACCGCGCCCCGCACCTTCACCACCTTCGACGGCGAGCACGCCACCGTGGTCGACCAGGACGTGCGGGTCGCCTTCGGGGCCCTCCCCGGCGGGGGCGCCATCGAGCTGGTCGAGCCCCAGGCCTCGACCCCGACCTGCCCCCAGGCCCGGCTGCTGGCCGCCGGCGCCGGGGTGACCCACATGGCCTACTGGTGCCCCGACGTGGCCGCCCACGGCGCCGCCGTCCTCGACTCGGGCGGGCAGGTGTTCTCGGTGGCGCTGCCGCCGGGGGCGCCGTGGCGCCAGGCCCTGGCCGCCGACGGTCCCCGCGGCGTGCTGGCCCTCGGTGGCGCCGCCTACCTGCGGCTGGCCAGCGGCGCCCTGGTCGAGCTGGTCTCCCCCGCGGTGCGGCCCGGGCTGCGCTCGGCCTTCGGGCCCGGGCTCGACGCCGTCCTCCCCGAGCCGGCCGGGCCGTGAGGGTCGCCGTCGTCGGGGTCGGCGCCATCGGGGGCTTCGCCGCCGCCCGGGTGGCCGAGGCCGGCCACGAGGTCGTCCTCTGCGCCCGTCGCCCCTTCGCCACCCTGGTGGTCGAGGAGGGCGGGGGCCGCACCGAGGTGGCGGGGCCGGCGCGGGTCGAGCCGGCGGAGGTGGCCCCGGTCGACTGGGTGCTGCTGGCCACCAAGGTCCACCAGGTCGACGCCGCCCGGACGTGGCTCCCGGCCCTGTGCGGGCCGGCGACGGCGGGGGTGCTGACGCTCCAGAACGGGCTCGGCGCCGACGCCGAGGTCGCCGCCCTGGCCGGCGGGGCCGACGTCGTGCCCTCGGTGGTGCACTTCGGCGCCGAGCTGGTCGGCCCCGGCCACGTCCGCCACCACGGCGCCGCCGAGCTCCTCGTCCCCGCCGCCCACCAGCCGGCGGTGCGGGCGCTGTTCGGGCCCGGGCTGGCGGTCGCCGGGGTCGAGGACTTCACCACCGCGGCATGGCGGAAGCTGGTGGTCAACGTGATGAGCGGCCCGCTGATGGCGTTGACCCGGCGCCGGCTGGAGGCCCTCCACGACCCCGAGGTCGCCCTGGTCGCCCGGCGGATGGGGGCCGAGTGCGTGGCCGTGGCCCGGCGCTGCGGGGCCGGGCTCGACGACGCCACCGTCGAGGAGGTGCTCGCCGTGCTCCGGGCCCAGCCCCCGACGATGGGCGGCTCGATGCTCTACGACCGCCTGGCCGGCCGGCCGCTGGAGCGCGACGCCATCACCGGGGCGGTGGTGACCCGGGCCGCCGAGCACGGCGTGGCCGTCCCGACCGTCGAGGCCGTCCACGCCCTCCTCGGGGCCGCCGCCTGACCGTCGCCCGCCGTGGCGCCGGGCACACCGGTGCGGTACGCTGAACCGAGCAATCGCTTGGTCAACACCGACCCAGGAGGAACGGCCATGAGCTACCGGCTCTTCAGCGTGGACGACCACGTCATCGAACCGGCCCACGTGTGGGCCGACCGCCTCCCCGCCCGCTTCCAGGAGGCCGGGCCCCACGTGATCGAGGAGGAGGGGCGCGAGTTCTGGGTCTACGAGGGCCGTCGCATCGAGACGATGGGCCTCAACGCCGTGGCCGGCAAGCCGCCGGAGGACTGGGGCATGGAGCCCGTCCGGTTCTCCGACATGCTCCCCGGCTGCTACGACCCCCACGTCCGGGCCGCCGACATGCGCGAGCAGGGCATCATCGGCAGCGTCCCGTTCCCCACCCTCCCCGGCTTCGGCGGGCGGGTGTTCCACGAGTTCGCCGACAAGGACCTCGCCGACCACTGCGTCCGGGCCTACAACGACTTCATGATCGAGGAGTGGTGCGCGGCGGCGCCCGACTTCTACGTCCCGACGATCATCTGCCAGCTCTGGGACCCCGAGAGGGCCGCCGCCGAGATCCGCCGCTGCGCCGCCCTCGGCGCCCGCACGATCGCCCTCCCCGACAACCCGCACCCGATGGGCCTGCCGTCGATCCACCAGCCCTACTGGGAGCCGGTGTGGACGGCCCTGGAGGAGACCGAGACGGTGATCTCGCTCCACATCGGGGCCAGCGGGCGGGTGCCGATGGCCTCGCCCGACACCCACTTCAGCACCGCCATCGCCAGCGGCCCGGCCCAGGCCGGGATGGAGATGCTGGCCGACCTCCTCTTCAGCCCGGTGGTCCACGCCCACCCCGGCCTGAAGTTCGTCATCACCGAGGGCGGGATCGGCTACATGCCGTACCTGCTGGAGCGGATCGACGAGGTGTGGGAGAAGAACCGGGCCTGGGACGCCATCGGCGCCTACGACCGGCCCACCGAGATCTTCCAGCGGTCGTTCTGGGTGTGCGCCGTCAACGAGCGCTTCGGGCTCGAGCAGCGCCACCACATCGGCGTCGACAAGATCCTGTGGGAGTGCGACTACCCCCACGCCGAGACCCCCTGGCCCCACAGCCAGCGGGAGGCGGAGAAGCAGTTCGCGGGGATGCCCGACGACGAGGTCGAGCTGATCAGCCACCGCAACGCCCAGACCCTGTTCCGGTTCGAGGGCGCCTCCTGGTGAGGTGAGGCTCGGGCGGGGCGCGGCGGCCCCGCCCGGCCCTCGACCGGGGGGTCCACCCGGCTCAGGCCTGCGTACGGCGCCAGGCGTCGAGGGTGAGGGACGGCCGGTGGGCGGTGGTGCCGCCGTCGAAGACGATGTTCTGGCCGGTGATGTAGCGGGCGTCGTCGGAGGCGAGGAAGGCGACGAGGCCGGCCATGTCCTCGGGGACGCCGGCCTCGGGCACCAGCCGCTCGACGGCGAAGGTGGCCAGCTGCTCGGCCGACAGGCTCTCCCGGGCGATGGGCGAGAGCATCAGCCCCGGCGAGATGGCGTTGCAGCGGATCCCCTGGTGGCCGTAGGTGGTGGCCACGTTGCGGGTCAGCACCAGCAGGCCGGCCTTGGCCGCGCCGTAGGCGGTGCGCTGGACGTCGCCCTGGAGGGCGGCGGTCGAGGCGGTGTTGACGATCACGCCCCGCCCGGCGCCCACCATGTGGGGCAGGACGTGCTTGCAGCACAGCGCCGGGCCCCGCAGGTTGATCCGCAGGCAGCGGTCCCAGGCGTCGGCGTCGAGGTCGGTGATGGCCTGGTCGGCCGCCATCGCCGCGGCGCCGAGGTCGGCGGCGTTGTTGTGGAGGACGTCGATCCGCCCGAAGCGGGCGATCACCGCCTCGACCATGGCCGCGATGGCGGCCTCGTCGGAGACGTCGGCCACCTGGGCCAGGGCCTCGGCACCGGCGGCGACGAGCTCGGCCGTCACCGCCTCGGCCCGGGCCGGGTCGATGTCGGCGACGACGACGGCCGCCCCCTCCTCGGCCAGGCGGAGGGCGGTGGCCCGGCCGCCGCCCGAGCCACCGCCGGTGATGACGGCCACGC
>DASTYI010000042.1:0-19811 GCA_035765045.1 Iamia sp.
GGCCAGGACGTCGGCGTCGAGCAGGTCGCGCAGCTCGTCGGCGCCGAGCAGCTCGGCCAGCAGGTCCTTGTCGAGGGCGAGGGCGGCGGCCCGGCGCTCGGCCAGCGGGGCGTCGCCCTCGTACATGTAGACGGCGATCCACCCGAACAGCAGCGACTGGGCGAACGGCGACGCCTTGGGGGTGTCGACGGGGACGACCCGCACCCGCCGGGAGCGCAGGTCGCCGAGCAGCTCGCGCAGGGCGGGGACGTCGAAGACGTCGGTGAGGATCTCCCGCGTCGTCTCGTAGAGGATCGGGAAGCGGGGGTGGCGGGCGGCCACGGTGAGCAGGTCGGCCGCCTTCTGGCGCTGCTGCCACAGCGGGGTGCGGCGGTCGGGCCGGCGGCGGGGCAGGAGCAGGGCCCGGGCCGCGCACTCGCGGAACCGGGAGGCGAACAGGGCGGTGGTGGGCAGGTGGGCGATGATCAGGTCGTCGACGTCCTCGGGGTCGACCAGCAGCTCGTCGAGGGGGAGCTCGTCGTAGGCCTCGGGGAGGCGGAGGACGATGCCGTCGTCGCTCCACATCAGCTCGACCGGCGTGCCCCAGCGCTCGGTCAGCCGGGCCTGGAGGACCATGGCCCACGGGGCGTGGACCCGGGCGCCGAAGGGCGACAGGATGCAGACCCGCCAGTCGCCGATCTCGTCCTTGAACCGCTCGACCACGATGGTGCGGTCGTCGGGCACGGCCCCCTCGGCCACCTGGTCGTCGATGTAGGCGACGAGGTTGGTGGCGGCCCGCTCGTCGAGGTGGTGGACCTCGCGCAGCCGGGTGACGGCCTCCGCCTTGGGCAGCTCGCGCAGGGTGCGGGTGGTCTCGCCCACGGCCCGGCCCAGCTCGAGCGGGCGGCCGGGCCCGTCACCGTGCCAGAACGGCATCTTCCCCGGGAGGCCGGGCGCCGGGGTGACGACGACCCGCTCGGGCGTGATGTCCTCGATCCGCCACGTCGAGGCGCCGAGGAGGAACGTCTCGCCCACCCGGGACTCGTACACCATCTCCTCGTCGAGCTCGCCCACCCGCTTGCCGTCGGGGAGGAAGACGCCGTAGAGGCCCCGGTCGGGGATGGTGCCGCCGCTGGTGACGGCCAGGCGCTGGGCGCCCCGGCGGCCCCGGACGACGCCGAGGGCCCGGTCCCACACGATGCGGGGGCGCAGCTCGGCGAACTCCTCGCTGGGGTAGCGGCCGGCCAGCAGGTCGAGCACCTCGTGGAGGACGGTGTCGGTGATCTCGTGGAAGGGCGCGCTCCGGCGGATCACCTCCTTGAGCTCGTCGACCGTCCACTCGTCGAGGGCGCACATGGCCACGATCTGCTGGGCCAGGACGTCGACCGGGTTGCGGGGGTAGCGGGTGGCCTCGACCAGCCCGGCCTCCATCCGGGGCACGACGGTGGCCGCCTCCAGCAGGTCGGCCCGGTGCTTGGGGAAGACCTTGCCCCGGCTGGGCTCGCCGACCTGGTGGCCGGCCCGGCCGATGCGCTGGAGGCCGCGGCTGACGGCGCCGGGCGACTCGACCTGGACGACGAGGTCGACCGCCCCCATGTCGATCCCGAGCTCGAGGCTGGAGGTGGCGACCAGGCCCTTGAGCCGGCCGGCCTTGAGGTCGTCCTCGATGATGAGGCGCTGCTCGCGGGCCAACGAGCCGTGGTGGGCCTTGACCAGCTCAGGGGGCGGCGGCGCCCCGACCTGCTCGTCGCCGCTGAACGACCGCTCCGGGGGTGACTCGCCCCGGGCCTCGGCCTCCTGCTCGGCGGCCAGCTCGTTGAGCCGGGTGGCCAGCCGCTCGGCCAGCCGGCGGGCGTTGACGAAGATGAGGGTGCTGCGGTGGGCGCGGACCAGGTCGAGCAGCTCGGGGTGCATGCTCGGCCAGATGCTGCGACGGGCCGGGGCGGCCGAGGCGGGACCGCTGGGGGGACCGTCGGCGCCCGGGCCGGCGGGCGCGACGGGCTGGCCCAGGTCGGCCATGTCGTCGACCGGGACGATGACCTCGACGTCGAGCACCTTGCGGGTGCCGGCGTCGACGATGCTGACCGGGCGGGGCCGGCCGGCGTCGTCGTAGCCGCCGAGGTAGCGGGCGATCTCGTCGAGCGGGCGCTGGGTGGCGCTGAGGCCGATCCGCTGCGGGGGCGTGGTGGCGATCTGCTCGAGCCGCTCGAGGGTGAGGGCCAGGTGCGAGCCCCGCTTGGTGGCGGCGACGGCGTGGATCTCGTCGATGATCACGGCCTCGACGTCGACCAGCGTCTCGCGCACGGCGCTCGTCAGCATCAGGTAGAGCGACTCGGGCGTGGTGATCAGGATGTCGGGAGGGTGGCGCTGGAGCTGGCGCCGCTCCTCGGGCGAGGTGTCGCCGGTGCGGAGGGCCACGGTCGGCTCGACCAGCGGGTCGCCCCCCAGCCGCTCGGCCGCCAGGCGGATGCCCTTGAGCGGCGAGCGGAGGTTCTTGTCGACATCGACGGCCAGGGCCCGCAGCGGCGAGATGTAGACGATGCGGGTGCCCGTCGCCTCGGCCGGACGGGGCCGGGTCATGATCGAGTCGATGCCCCACAGGAAGGCGGTGAGCGTCTTGCCCGACCCCGTCGGGGCCAGGATCAGCGTGTGGTCGCCGGCGGCGATGGCCGGCCAGCCCTGGGCCTGGGCATCGGTCGGCGCCCCGAACGAGGTGGCGAACCACTCCCGCACCGGCGCGCTGAACGGCGCCAGCGCATCGACGGGGGCGGCGGACCGAGCCATCCCGAGAGCCTACGGAGGGGGTGCGACAGTCGGCCGGGGCCCCGCCCCTCGAGGGGGCGGGCACACTGGCGGGATGCGTCGGGACCAAGCCACCGTCGAGGAGGGGACGAACCTCGGTGCCGTGAGGACGGTGGACGAGGAGGTGCGGGTGCCGGTCGGGATGCCGCCGGTGCGGACGGTGGCGCGGCCGGACGGGGGGACGACGTCGGTGCGGGCCGACCTGGGCGAGGCCGGCGACGAGCGTCCGGCGGTGCTGCTCGTCCACGGCTGGACGGTCACGGCCGACACGACGTTCGCCCCGTGCTACCCGGCGCTGGCCGACCGGTACCGGGTCGTCGCCCCCGACCTGCGCGGCCACGGGCACTCGTCGCCCGCCCCCCACGGCACCCGGCTGGAGGACCTGGCCGACGACTGCGCCGCCGTCCTCGACGCCCTGGCGGTCGAGCGGGCGATCGTCGTCGGCTACTCGCTGGGCGGGGCGGTGGCCCAGCTGCTGTGGCTCCGGCACCGGGAGCGGGTCGCCGGCCTCGTCGTGTGCTCGACCGCCCGCCACTTCCAGACCGGCCCGGTCGGCGACCTCTGGTACCGGGGCCAGTCGTGGATCGCCCCGGCGGTGCGGGCCTTCCCCGGCCCGGCCCGGGCCCGCATGCAGCGCGCCGTCCACGGCAAGGTCGGCCCCGGCCCCTACGCCGCCTGGTACCGCCAGGAGCTGCTGCGCGGCGACCCGCCCTCGCTGCTGCGGCTCGGCGCCGCCCTGGGCCGGTTCCGGTCGAACCGCTGGATCGGCGAGGTCGACGTGCCCGCCGCCGCCATCGTCACCACCGAGGACCGCACCGTCCCGACCCGCCGCCAGCGGGGCCTGGCCGCCGCCATCCCCGGCTGCACGGTCTACGAGGTCGCCGGCCCCCACAACAGTGCCGTGTCGATCCCCGACGTCTGGGTGCCGCAGCTGCGGGCGGCCCTCGACGGCCTCGCCCCCGACGACCGGGTGTAACCCGCGGGCCACCCTCGCCGGTTAGGTTCCGCCGCCGTGGTCACGCGCTTGGTGGTGGGGTTGACGGTCCTGGCGGCGGTTGGGGGGCTCGTCCCGACGGGGAGCCCGCCGGCGGGGGCGGCGGGGATGACGACGCACGCCTGGATGGCCGAGTCGGCGATCGACCTGGTCGAGGCGCCGGCCCTGCGGGCGCTGCTCCAGGCCAACGTGGCCCAGGTCCGGTCGGGCGCGCGCTTCCCCGACGGGGGCTACGGCCCCGGCAACGTCTACGGCGAGGAGGCCCACTGGCAGCGCTTCGCCGACGTCTACGCCGGCATCATCCGGGAGAAGGAGGCCTGCGGCGACCTGGCCGCGCCGACCGGGCCGTGCGCCGCCCAGGTCGCCCACCTGATGGGGATCGTCGCCCACGGCACCGGTGACGAGGTGTGGGACTGGCTGTTCGAGCCCAACAGCCCCGACCTCGACGAGTACTACCTGCCCGAGGAGCTGTCGGCCTTCCAGGACGGCGGGGGCCAGGAGCTGGTGATGGACCTGGTCGCCATCGGCGTCCACGGCCGGCCCGGCGGTGCCCCGCCGGCGCTGCCGGGCGTGCCCGACCTCCTCGCCGCCTTCGCCGCCTCGGGCCAGCAGGGCGTCACGGCCCAGCAGCTCGCCTTCGGCCAGCAGTACATCGACATCGTCCACGGCGCCGAGTCGGGCTGGGTCCCGGCCCACCTGGCCGGCGTCCGCCGGGAGATGCCGTGGATGAGCCACAACCTGGTGACCGCCCCCGGCGGCGTGCAGTACGCGGCCCGGGCCATCGCCGGGCAATGGGACGACATGTGGGCCCGGCTCCTCGGCCAGGACCCGACGACCGAGTTCTCGGCCACCTACCCGGCCGACGGCCAGCGCCGCATCCCGGCGACGGGCTGGGTCCGCTCCTACGGGCCGGGCTCGCACCGCGACCGGGGCGGCGCCCGCACCCGCATCTCGGCCTCGCTGACCTACGCCCTCCCCTACCGCCACCCCGGGGGCGACCCCGCCCCCGAGCAGCTCCCGGCCGGGGCCATGACGCTGACCGAGCGGGACACGTCGACCGTCGTGCCGCTGATGGCGGGCTACCCCCGCGTCGTCCCCTACGGCCCCGACGCCGGCACCCACACCGTCGCCCTCCAGCCGGCGGCCGACCTGGCCCCGTGCACCTGGTACCGGGTCGACGTGACGACGAACCTGCTCGACGCCGACGGCGACGCCGTCACCCCGACGGCGTGGGAGTTCCGCACGGGCGCCGACGGGGCCGGCCGGCGCTGCGCCGACGACCCGTACACGGCCGACGAGCGGTGGATCCGGGCCGCCTACCAGGACGTCCTCGGCCGCAGCGCCGACGTCGGGGGCCTGACCGGCGGCCGCCTGGCCGCCGACCTGGTCGGCTCGGCCGAGAGCCGCACCCTCCTCGCCGGCCGCCTCTACCAGGAGATCCTGGGCCGCCCCGGCGACGCCGCCGGCCGGGCCTTCTGGGCCGACGCCCTCCGCTCCTCGACCCTGGTCCGGGCCCGGGCCGGGTTCTGGGGCTCGCGCGAGGTCAAGCTCCGCTTCGGCGGCGACGCAAGGTCCTTCCTCGCCGCCCTGTACCAGTCCGCCCTCGGCCGCCCGGCCGGCGCCGGCGAGCTCGACTTCTGGTACGGCGAGATCATGGAGCGCATCGGCTGGGACATCGCCGCCAAGCGCATCCTCGCCTCGCCCGAGGCGGCCCGCGGCCACGTGCGCTCGGTCTACGCCGGCCTCCTGGGCCGGAACCCCGGCACCGGCGAGCTGGCCTACTGGGCGCCCCGGGTGCAGCGGGCCGACGAGCGACTGCTGGTCCGGGCCGTGGTCGGCAGCGCCGAGTACGTCGGCCACGTGACCGCGTAGCCGTGGACCCCCACGACGTCCCCTTCACGACCGGCCGCCACCAGGTCGCCGACGGCTGCCACGCCTGGCTCCAGCCCGACGGGGGCTGGGGCTGGTCGAACGCCGGGCTGGTCGTGGGCGACGGCGCCTCGCTGCTGGTCGACACGCTGTTCGACCTGCGGCTGACGCAGGCGATGCTCGACGGCCTCGCCCCGCTCACCGCCACCGCCCCGATCGCCACCCTCGTCAACACCCACGCCAACGGCGACCACTGCTACGGCAACGAGCTGGTGACCGGGGCCGAGATCGTGGCCTCGGAGGCCTGCGCCCGGGAGATGGGCGACGTGCCCCCGGCGTCGATGGCCGCCCTCAAGGCCGCCGGGGGCCCGGTCGGCGCCCTCTTCGAGCGGTTCTTCGGGCCCTTCGCCTTCGAGGGGATCACGCTCACCCCGCCGACCCGCACCTTCACCGACCGGCTCGGGCTCGACGTCGCCGGCACCCGGGTCGACCTGGTCGAGGTCGGGCCGGCCCACACCGAGGGCGACGTGATCGTCCACGTGCCCGACGCCGGGGTCGTCTTCACCGGCGACATCTGCTTCATCGAGGGGACGCCGATCGTCTGGGCCGGGCCCCTCGAGCGCTGGACGGCGGCCTGCGACCTGATCGTCGACCTCGACCCGGCCGTCGTCGTGCCCGGCCACGGCCCGGTCACCGACACCGCCGGCGTCGTGCGGGTGCGCGACTACCTGGCCTGGGTCGACGGCGAGGCCCGGGACCGCCACGACCGGGGCATGACCGCCGAGGAGGCCGCTCGCGACCTGGCCGGCGCCCTGGCCTCGTCGCCGTTCGCCGGCTGGGGCGAGGAGGGGCGGATCGCCGTCAACGTCGAGACCGCCTTCCGCCACCTCGACCCCGGGCACGAGCCGGCGGGCGTCGTCGACCTCTTCCGGCGCATGGCCGAGATCGAGGGCTGGGCGTAGCCTCGGCCGATGCTCGCCGACCGGATCCAGACCGACCTCACCGCCGCCATGAAGGCCCGTGACGAGCTCTCCACCACCGTCCTGCGCTCCGCCCTCGCCGCCATCAAGGAGGCCCGGGTGGCCGAGGGGGCGGGCGACGACCTGAGCGACGCCGACGTCGAGGCCCTGATCAAGCGCGAGGCCAAGAAGCGGGACGAGGCGGCCGCCGCCTTCGCCGAGGCCGGCCGCGACGAGCAGGCCGCCCGCGAGCGGGCCGAGGGCGAGGTCCTCGCCCGCTACCTCCCCCAGCCCCTCGGCGAGGAGGAGCTGGCCGAGCTGGTGGCCCGGGTCCTCGCCGCCGGCGGCTTCACCAGCCCCAAGGACATGGGCGCGGCGATGAAGGCGGTCCAGGCCGAGGTCGCCGGCCGGGCCGACGGCAAGACGGTCAGCGGCCTGGTCAAGACCCACCTCGCCGGCGGCTGACCCCAACCGTGGACGGCATCCGCCGCATGCGGCGGGGTCACGTCCAAGGTTCGAGGGGGGGGTCCGCCAGCGATCCGATCGCGGATGTGACATCCTGCACAGGATCCGGTCGTCCGGGCTGTCTCGCACGACCGGATCCGTGGGCGGCGTTCACGCGCCCGACACACGGGACCGTTACCTTGCCGCCGCAACCACCGCTGCGCCGTCGTCGACAGGGGGATGCATGACCGACCCATCCGCACCCGAGGCACCCGGGGCCGCCGCGGCGGTCGTCCTCCGCGACGTGCGCAAGGAGTTCGGCTCCTACGTCGCCGTCGAGCACGCCGACCTCACGATCGCCAAGGGCGAGTTCTTCTCGCTGCTCGGGCCCTCGGGCTGCGGCAAGACGACGCTGCTCAAGATGATCGCCGGGTTCGAGCACCCGACGTCGGGGGCGGTGCTGCTCGAGGGCGAGGACGTCTCGTCGGTCCCGCCCTACAAGCGGAACGTCAACACGGTGTTCCAGCAGTACGCCCTGTTCCCCCACATGACGATCGTCGACAACGTCGCCTTCGGGCTCCGGTCGAAGAAGGTGCCGTCGGCCGAGGCCCGGAAGCGGGCCATGGAGATGCTCGACCTGGTCAAGCTGGCCGAGTTCGCCGGCCGCCGGCCGGTCCAGCTCTCGGGGGGCCAGCAGCAGCGCGTCGCCCTGGCCCGGGCCCTGGTCAACATGCCGGTCGCCCTGCTGCTCGACGAGCCCCTCGCCGCCCTCGACCTCAAGCTCCGCGAGGCGATGCAGATCGAGCTCAAGCGGATCCAGCGCGACGTCGGCATCACCTTCGTCTTCGTCACCCACGACCAGGGCGAGGCGCTCACCATGAGCGATCGCATCGCCGTGATGAGCCGGGGCCGGGTCGAGCAGATCGGCACCCCGGCGGAGATCTACGACTCGCCGGCGAGCATCTTCGTCGCCGGCTTCATCGGCTCGGCCAACCTGCTGCCGGGCCGGGTGAGCGCCGGCGGCGGCCTCGACAAGGGGGCCAAGGTCGACCTGGCGGTGGGCTCGACGATCGACGTGCCCACGACCGGCGGGGTCGAGGCCGGCGGCGACGTCACGGTGATGATCCGCCCCGAGCGGCTGGTGCCCAACGACGGCGAGACCGTCCCCGGCCGCTCCTTCGTGGGCGAGATCCAGGAGGTCATCTACCAGGGCTCGGAGATCCGCCTGATCGTCGACCTCGACCCCGAGACCGAGATCATCGTCTCGATCGACCCCGACCACGCCACCGAGCTGACCCGGGCCGGGAACCTGGTCACCCTGACGTGGGCGCCCGACGCCCCCTTCGTCATGCCCGGCCGCTCGGCGATCATCGGCGCCACCACGACCGACCTCGACGAGGTCGAAGCCACCATGGTCGGCGCCCTCGACGCCGACGACGACGTGACCGACCCCACCGACGACGGGCCGGCACCCGAGACCCTCGCCCCGCCGCCGCCCCGGATCAGCCGGCGCAATGTGCTCGTCGGCGGCGGCGTGGCCGTCGCCGGGGCCGTCGGCGCCGTCCTGCTGTCGAGCATCGGCGACGGCGGCGGGTCGAGCTCGACGGCGGGCGGGGCGGCGGCCGCCGGCGAGGCCGGGGGCGGGCTGGGCCAGGGCGCCGACCAGCTCCGGGTCATCAACTGGACCGAGTACATCGACGTCACCGAGGAGGGCGAGCAGGGCACGATCGACCGCTTCAAGGCCGACACCGGCATCGACATCGACTACTCGGAGTCCTGGAACGACAACAACGAGGCCTACGGCAAGGAGTTCGTCGCCTACCTCGAGGCCGGGCGGTCGACGCCGTGGGACATCGCCATGCCGACCTACTGGCTGACCCAGCGGCTGATGGAGCGGGAGTGGCTGGCGCCGATCCCGTACAACCTGATCCCCAACTACGCCAACATCGACCCCCAGTACATGAACCTGGCGTGGGACCCGGGCGGGAAGTTCAACCTCCCGTGGCAGGCCGGCGTCACCGGCTTCGCCTACAACATCGCCGAGACGGGCCGCGAGCTGCGCAGCATCAACGAGCTCTTCGACCCCGAGCTCGCCGGGAAGATCGGCTTCTTCACCGAGATGCGCGACAGCATCGGCCTGGTGATGCTCGGCCAGGGCAACGACCCGGCCAACCCGACCGAGGACACGATCAACGAGGCCCTCGACCGGATCGAGCAGGCCAACGCCGACGGCCAGATCCGCCGCTTCACCGGCAACGACTACCTCCAGGACATCCAGAACGGGAACTTCGCCGCCTGCATCGCCTGGTCGGGCGACATCGCCCAGTCGTCGAACCCCGACGTCCGCTTCGTCTTCCCCGAGGAGGGCGCCATGTCGTGGTTCGACACCATGGTCATCCCGGTCGGGGCGGCCAACGGCGTCGCCGCCGCCCGCTTCATGGACTACGTCTACGACCCCGAGGTGGCGGCCCGGATCGCCGCCTACGTCCAGTTCATCTCCCCGGTGCGCGGCGTGCGGGAGGAGCTCGAGAAGCTCGGGGGCGACGCCGCCGCCCTGGCCGAGAGCCCGCTGCTGTTCCCCGGCGACGAGGAGAAGGCCCGGATGTTCGTCTTCGGCGACATGTCCGAGGAGCTCGACGAGCAGGTGACCGATCGCTTCCTCACCATCACGGGAGGCTGAGGTGGCCACCGACGCCGACGACCGCACCCTCCGCCGGGCCCGGTGGACGCCGTACCTCCTCTCGGCCCCGGGCCTCGCCGTCATCTACTTCTTCTTCCTGGTCCCGCTGGTGACCCTGATGAAGATCGCCCTGTCGAACCGCACCGAGCGGGGCAGCAGCCGGGTCGACTTCGCCTGGCAGTGGGGCAACTTCAGCGACTCCTACAACGAGTTCAGCTCGCAGCTGTGGCGGGGCCTCACCTACGCCGCCATCACCACCGTCCTGTGCCTGCTGCTCGCCTACCCGCTCGCCTACTTCATCGCCTTCAAGGCGGGGCGCTGGCGCAACCTGCTGCTCGGGCTGGTGATGGTGCCGTTCTTCACCAGCTTCCTGCTCCGCACGATCGCCTGGCAGTCGCTCTTCGCCGACAACGGCCCGATCCTCGGGGTGGCCGACGCCCTCAGCCTCCAGGGCCTGCTCGACACGCTCGGCATCACCACCGACGGCAAGATCATGAACACGCCGACGGCGGTGATCGGCGGGCTCACCTACAACTTCCTGCCCTTCGCCCTGCTGCCGATCTACGTCAGCCTGGAGAAGATCCCGACCAACCTCTTCGATGCCGCCAGCGACCTCTACTCCCCCTTCGCCAGCACCTTCCGGCGGGTGATCCTGCCCATGTCGCTGCCGGGGGTGTTCGCCGGGACGCTGCTCACCTTCATCCCCGCCTCGGGCGACTTCATCAACCAGCACCTGCTGGGCGACGTGCAGAAGCCGGTGATCGGCGGGGCCATCCAGAGCCGCTTCCTCCAGGCCGGCGACTTCCCGACGGCGGCGGCGATGAGCCTGGTCCTGATGCTGATCATCACGGTGATGGTCCTCGTCTACTCGCGGTTCCTCGGCACGGACGACCTCGTCTGATGGGCGGCGTGCGGAGGTTCAAGCCGGGGACGGTCGTCCTCTGGATCGTGTCGATGGCGGTGTTCGCCTACCTGTTCGTCCCGCTGATCACGATCGCCGTCTTCACGTTCAACGACCCGACCACGAAGTTCAACACGACGTGGGAGGGCTTCACCTGGGACAACTGGGCCGACCCGTTCTCGGAGCGGGCGTTCACCGACGCCCTGGTCGAGAGCGTGCGGGTGGCGGCGGTGGCCTGCACCCTGGCGACGATCCTGGGCAGCCTGATCGCCCTGGCCATCGGGCGGTACCGCATGCACGGCAGCGCGGCGATCAACCTGCTGCTGGTGCTCCCGCTGACCACGCCCGAGATCGTCATGGGCGCCTCGCTGTTCACGCTCTTCTTCAACCTGGGCGCCGAGCGGGGCTTCACCACCATCGTCATCGCTCACACCCTCTTCTGCCTCAGCTTCGTGGCCATGACCGTCAAGGCGCGGACCCGGGGCATGGACTGGTCGCTCGAGGACGCGGCGATGGACCTGGGCTCACCGCCGCTGCGGACGTTCTGGAGGATCACCTTCCCGGGCGTGCTCCCCGGCGTGGCCGGCGCCTTCCTGCTGTCGCTGGCGCTGTCGATCGACGACTACATCATCACGTCGTTCGTGGCCGGCCCGACGGTGACGTTCCCCCGCCGGGTGTTCGACTCGGCCCGCATCGCCCTGCCCCCGCAGGTCCACGTGCTGGCCACGATCATCATGCTCGTCGCCATCGCCATCATCGTGGCCGCCAGCCTCGGCGGGAACCGCCGCCAGAAGACGGTGTAGCCGCGGTGGCGTACGAACGGTGCCTGGCACCGTTCGTACGCCACCCGGTCAGAGGGCGGCCTCGATGCGGCGGGCGGCGTCGAGGACGGCGGGGCCGAAGCGCTCGCCGGGGCGGGGGCCGAGGCGGTCGACGGGGCCGCTGATGCCGACGGCGGCGACGAGGGTCCCGCCGGCGTCGCGCACTGGGGCGCTGACCGAGGCGACCCCGGGGGCCCGCTCCTCGACCGACTCGACCCAGCCGTCGCCGGTCGCCCCGCTGAGGATCCGCCCGGCCGATCCCCGCTCCAGCGGCAGGCGGGCGCCCTCGGCGACGATCGTGCGCAGCTCGTGGGTCGACTCCCGCGACAGCAGGCAGCGGCGGCCGTCGCCCTCGCGCACGTAGAGCTGGGCGCTCTCCCCCGTCGCCTCGACCAGCGCCACCAGGGCGGGGCCGGCGGCGTCGCCCCACGGCCAGCCCTCGGCCGCGGCCCGGCCCAGGCCGACCAGCTCGGCCCCCAGGGCGAAGCCGCCGTCGTCGGTCCGGCGGACCAGGCCGTGGGCGGTGAGGGCGACGGCGAGGCGGTGGGCGGTGGGCTTGGGGATGCCGGTGGCGGCGACGAGGGCGCCGAGCGGGAGGGGCCCGTCGGCCAGGGCCCGGAGCAGGGCGACGGACTTGTCGAGGACGCCGACGCTGCGTACGCTCTGTTCCACGGGACGAGATGATCGTCTCACCTGTTGGAACAGTCAAGCCGAGGATCCACCGATGGCCGCACCCCGGACGCTCAGCGAGAAGGTGTGGGACGCCCACGTCGTCGCCCGCCGCGACGGCGAGCCCGACCTGCTCTACGTCGACCTCCACCTCGTCCACGAGGTCACCAGCCCCCAGGCCTTCGACGGCCTCCGGATGAACGGCCGGCGCGTCCGCCGGCCCGACCTCACCGTCGCCACCGAGGACCACAACGTCCCCACCAGCGACACCCACCTGGAGATCGCCGACCCGATCAGCCGCACCCAGGTCGAGACGCTGCGCCGCAACGCCGCCGAGTTCGGCATCACCATCCACCCGATGAACACGCCCGGCCAGGGCATCGTCCACATCATCGGCCCGGAGCAGGGCCTGACCCTGCCGGGGATGACCATCGTCTGCGGCGACAGCCACACCTCGACCCACGGCGCCTTCGGGGCCCTCGCCTTCGGCATCGGCACCAGCGAGGTCGAGCACGTCCTCGCCACCCAGACGCTCCCCCAGGCGGCGGCCAAGACCCTGGCCGTCACCGTCGATGGCACGCTCCCCGAGGGCAGCACCGCGAAGGACGTGATCCTCGCCATCCTCGGCCGCATCGGCACCGGCGGCGGGATCGGCCACATCGCCGAGTACCGCGGCGAGGTGATCCGGAACCTCTCGATGGAGGGCCGGATGACCGTCTGCAACATGTCGATCGAGGCCGGCGCCAAGGCCGGGCTGATCGCCCCCGACGACGTCACCTTCGCCTACCTCGAGGGCCGCGACCACGCCCCCAAGGGCGCGGCGTGGGACGAGGCCGTCGCCTACTGGCGGACGCTCGCCACCGACGAGGGCGCCACCTTCGACAAGGAGGTCGTCCTCGACGGCGCCGAGATCTTCCCGCACGTCTCGTGGGGCACGAACCCCGGCCAGGTCGCCCCGATCACCGCCTCGGTCCCCTCCCCCGACGCCTTCGGCGATCCGGTCGAGCGGGGGGCCGCCGAGCGGGCCCTCGAGTACATGGGCCTCACCGCCGGCACGCCGCTCAAGGAGGTCGGCGTCGACACCGTCTTCATCGGCAGCTGCACCAACGGCCGGATCGAGGACCTGCGGGCCGTCGCCGCCGTGGCCGAGGGGCGCCGGGTCGCCTCCGGGATGCGGACGCTCGTCGTCCCCGGCTCGTGGCGGGTCAAGGCCCAGGCCGAGGAGGAGGGGCTCGATCGCATCCTGGTCGAGGCCGGCTTCGACTGGCGCGACCCGGGCTGCTCGATGTGCCTGGCCATGAACCCCGACAAGCTGGCCCCCGGCGAGCGCTGCGCCTCGACCAGCAACCGCAACTTCGAGGGCCGCCAGGGCCGGGGCGGGCGCACCCACCTCGTCTCCCCCGCCGTCGCCGCGGCCACGGCCATCGCCGGCCACTTCGCCACCCCCGCCGACCTCGCCCCCGTGGGAGCCTGATCATGGAAGCCGTCCACATCGTCTCGGGGACCGCCGTCCCGCTCGACCGCAGCGACGTCGACACCGACCAGATCATCCCGTCGGACTGGCTCAAGCAGGTCAGCCGCACCGGCTTCGAGAAGGGCCTCTTCTCGGAGTGGCGCGACGACCGCGACTTCGTCCTCAACCAGGAGCAGTACGCCGGCGCCACCATCCTCGTGGCCGGCCCCAACTTCGGCACCGGCTCGTCGCGCGAGCACGCCGTGTGGGCCATCCAGCAGTACGGCTTCCGGGCCGTCGTCTCGCCCCGCTTCGGCGACATCTTCCGCAACAACTCGACCAAGAACGGCCTCGTGCCGGTGGTGGTCCCGCCCGAGGTCGGCGAGCAGCTGCTGCGGGCCGTCGAGGCCGATCCGACGCTGGAGATCACCATCGACGTCGAGCGGCGCACGCTGGAGGCGCCGGCGATCGGCCTGGCGTGCGAGTTCCCGCTCGACGACTCGGTCCGCCACCGCTTCCTCGAGGGCCTCGACGACATCGGCCTGACCCTCCAGGAGGCGGGCAGCATCGACACCTACGAGGCGGCCCGCCCGGCCTGGTTCCCCACCACCGCCTGATCGGGCTCGACCGCCTCAAGGTGCCTGGCACCTTGAGGCGGTTGCCGGACACGCCCTAGACCCGCCGCTTCGGGACCGGGACCCGCTGGAGGTCGTCGACGGCGACGACCTCGCCGGGGAAGGCGGCCGCCGCCTCGTCCCGCAGCGGGGCGACGTCGGTGTAGCGGGCCGAGAAGTGGGTGAGGACCAGCGTGCGCGCCCCGGCCCGGGCGGCGATGGCCCCGGCCTGCCCGGCGGTGAGGTGGAGGTGCTGCTCGGCCAGGTCGGCCTCGGCGGCGGCGTAGGTCGACTCGGTCACCACCAGGTCGGCCCCGTCGGCGAGGGCCTCGGCCCCGGCGCACACGGCGGTGTCCATGATCAGGGCGAAGCGCTGGCCGGGGCGGGGGACGCTCACGTCCTCCAGCCGGAGCGAGCCGAGCCGGCCCGTGCGCTGGAGCCGGCCGATGTCGGGCCCCCGCACCCCCGCCTCCTTCAGCCGGGACCGCACCATCGTCCGCCCGTCCGGCTCGACCAGCCGGTAGCCGTAGGTCTCGGTCCGGTGCCGCAGCCGCTCGACCCACAACCCGGGGGCGACCTCGCCGGCCTTGCGGTGCGGGCGGAGCAGGACGCCGAGCGGCGGGCCGCACGCCGCCAGCAGGCCCCGCACGACCTCCTCGCCCGACGCCGGGAAGTGGATCTCGACCGGGCCGGGCACGCCGTCGAGCGCCATGCGCATCAGCACCCCGGGGAGGCCGAAGCAGTGGTCGCCGTGGACGTGGGTCAGGCAGATCCGGCTGATCGCCGTGGCGGCCACCCCGGCGTACAGCATCTGGCGCTGGGTCCCCTCGCCGGGGTCGAAGAGGATCCCCTGGTCGTCCCAGCGGAGGAGGTAGCCGTTCTGGTTCCGGGTCCGGGTGGGCACCTGCGAGGCGGTGCCCAGCACGACGAGCTCGCGCACCCGGGGAGTCTGCCGGCTGGCGGCGTAGGGTCCCGGTCGTGCGCTTCGACGGGCGGGCCCGGGGGTGGGTCGAGGCGGTGACGGGGCGCGCCGTCGTGCGGGCCCGGCGGATGCCCGGCGGCGTGTCCTCGGCGGTCCACGAGGTGGGCCTGGCCGGAGGCGGCCGGCTCGTCCTGCGCCGGACGATCGACCTCCCGGGCATCGAGCCGCCCACGGCCCGGGCCGAGGCCGAGCGGGAGGTCGACGGGCTCCGCCGCCTCGCCGGCTGGCCCCTCGCCCCGACGCTGGTGGCGGCCGACCTCGACGGCGAGCGGTGCGGGGCGCCCGCCGTCCTCGTCACCCGGCTGCCGGGCCGGCCCTGGGTGGCGCCGGGCGCCGCCGTGGGCGCCTGGGTCGACGGGCTGGCCGCCGCCCTGCGCGCCGTCCACGAGCTCGACCCGGCGCCCACCGGGCTGCCGGCCACCCGGCCGTGGATCTTCGGGCCCCGGGCGGCCCCGTCGTGGACGGCCGTGCCGGAGGCCTGGACGTGGGCCTTCTCGGTGGTGGCCGACGGCCTCCCCGCCGGCGGGCCCGACCGCCTCCTGCACCGTGACCTCCACCCCGGGAACGTCCTCTTCTCCCGGCGCCGCCTCACCGGTGTCGTCGACTGGGAATCGCTGTGCCGGGGGCCGGCCGAGCTCGACCTGGCCCGCAGCCGGGTCCAGGTCGCCGTGCTGGCCGGGCTCGACGCCGCCGACGCCCTGTGGGCCCGGTGCGCCGACCTCGCCCCCGCCTACGGCCCGGCCTGGGACGCCCTCGTCGCCTGCGAGCTGTCGCTCTGGACCGAGGACCTCCTGGCCTTCACCCGCCTCGGCGCCACCCTCACCCTCCCCGGCATCCGCGCCACCCTCGACGAGGTCGTCACCCGCGCCCACGCCGCGTAGGTCGCCACACCCCCCGTCCGACGGCGACCCGAGTCCGCCGGGGGCCGGTGGGTAGGGGCGGGCGGTGAGGATCCTGGTGACCGGGGCGACCGGCTACATCGGCGGGCGCCTGGTGCCCGCCCTGCTCGACGCCGGCCACGCCGTCCGCTGCCTGGCCCGGACGCCGGCCAAGCTCGACGACGCCCCCTGGCGGGACGCCGTCGAGGTGGTCGAGGGCGACTTGGGCGACGGCGAGTCGCTGCGGGCTGCGCTGGCCGGGGTCGACGCCGCCGCCTACCTCGTCCACTCGATGGGGGGCGCCGACGACTTCGCCGAGGAGGACCGCCGCAACGCCGCCACCTTCCGCGACGCGACGGCCGCCGCCGACGTCGGCCGGATCGTCTACCTCGGTGGGCTCGGGCGCGACGACGACCCCGACCTCAGCCCCCACCTGTCGTCGCGCCACGAGGTCGGCCGGGTGCTGGCCGACGGCCCGGTGCCGGTGACCGAGCTGCGGGCGGCGGTGATCATCGGGTCGGGGTCGGCCAGCTTCGAGATGCTGCGCTCGCTGGTCGAGGTCCTGCCGGCGATGGTGACGCCCCGCTGGGTCGAGAACCGCTGCCAGCCGATCGCCATCGGTGACGTCCTCGCCCACCTGGTCGCCGCCCTCGCCGACGACCGCCCCGGCCGCCGGGTCCTGGAGGTCGGCGGGCCCGACGTCCTCACCTACGCCGACATGATGCGGGCCTACGCCCGGGCCGCCGGCCTCCGCCCCCGCCTCCTCGTCAGCGTCCCGGTGCTCACCCCGCACCTGTCGTCGCTGTGGATCGGGCTGGTCACACCGCTGCCCGTCGGCCTGGCCCGTCCGCTGGTCGAGAGCCTGGTCAACGAGGTGGTCGTGACCGACCGCCCGGCGCCCGCCCTCGACCGGCCCACGCCGTTCACCGAGGCCCTCGACCTGGCCCTGCGCCGGGTCGGTGACGGCCTGGCGGTCGCGGACGGCACCCGCGCCGAGCGCACCCCGGCCGACCCCCTGCCGTCGGACCCCGACTGGTCCGGCGGCCGCCTGCTGGCCCTCGCCGGCTCGGCCCCGGCCCCGGACGGGGACGCCCCGGCCCCCGGTCGTCGGGCCCTCGCCACCAGCCTGCCGGGCGAGCTGTGGGAGGAGGTCGACGTCGCCGACGGGCGGCTCGGGGTCCGCCACCTGTTCCACCCCCGGGGCCTGGCCGGGCGGCTGGCCTGGTACGGCACCGTCCCGCTGCGGGCGGCGGTGCTGCGACGCCGGGCACGATCGCTCGCCGCCTGAGCGCCGCTACCTTCCGAGCCATGGCCCCGACCCACGTCCCCGACCCGGCGCGCTACGACGGCACCATGCAGTACCGACGCTCGGGTCGCTCCGGCCTCGACCTCCCCGTGCTCTCGCTCGGCCTCTGGCACAACTTCGGCGACGACCGGCCCTACGCCGTCCAGCGCGACGTCGCCCTCCGGGCCTTCGACCTCGGCATCACCCACCTCGACCTGGCCAACAACTACGGCCCGCCCTACGGCGCGGCGGAGATCAACGCCGGCCGGCTGCTGCGCGAGGACCTCGCCGCCCACCGCGACGAGCTGGTGATCTCGACCAAGGCCGGCTGGGACATGTGGCCCGGCCCCTACGGCCAGGGCGGCGGCGGCCGGAAGTACGTCCTCGCCTCGCTCGACCAGTCGCTGGGCCGGCTCGGGCTCGAGTACGTCGACATCTTCTACTCGCACCGCTACGACCCGACGACCCCGCTGGAGGAGACGGCGGCGGCGCTCGCCCACGCCGTCCACCAGGGCAAGGCCCTCTACGTCGGGATCTCGTCCTACGAGGCCTCCGACGCCCGGACGATGGCCGGGCTGCTGCGCGAGCTCGGCGCCCCGCTGCTGATCCACCAGCCGTCGTACTCGATGCTCAACCGCTGGATCGAGACCGAGGGCCTGCTCGACGCCGCCGCCGACGAGGGCTTCGGCGTGATCGGCTTCACCGCCCTGGCCCAGGGCCTCCTGACCTCGCGCTACCTCGACGGGGTGCCCGAGGGCTCGCGGGCCACGCAGGGCAAGTCGTTCACCGACGAGCTGCTCACCGACGCCATGCTCGACCGGCTCCGCGCCCTGGCGGCCATCGCCGAGCGGCGGGGCCAGAGCCTGGCCCAGCTGGCGCTGGTGTGGGCGCTGCGCGACGAGCGGGTCACGTCGCTGGTGATCGGCGCCTCGTCGGTCGCCCAGCTGGAGGAGAACGTCGCCGCCCTCGACCGGCCCGACCTCGACGACGCCGAGATCGCCGAGATCGAGGAGGTCCTCGCCACCGGCACCGACGGCGAGGTCGACCTCTGGCGCGACGCCCGCCGCGGCACCCTCTAGGCCCGCCGCCTCATCGCCTCAAGGTGCCAGGCACCTTGAGGCGGTTGCAGGGCAACCCTCTAGGCCGGGACGAGCTCGCCGGCCGGGGCGTCCTCGGCGACGGTCTCGGACGGCACGGTGGCCCGGTCCCGCACGACGGTGCGGACCGACCAGGCGACCGCCGCCGCCCACAGGACCACGATGCCGAGGTAGATGGCGGCCGACGGGGCGCCGGTGATGCCGGCCTCCCGCACCAGGGTGCGGCTGTTGGTCAGGACGATGATCCCGCCGACCAGCGAGCCGAGCATCTGGGGCGGGAGGATCCGCACCAGGTAGGCGGCCAGCGGGGCGGCGATCACGCCGCCGGCGAGGAGGGCCACGACGTAGCCGGCCTTGACGCCCTCGCCGCCGATCCCGAGCAGGAAGCCGATGCTGGCGGCCGTCGCCACCATGAACTCGCTGGTGTCGACCGAGCCGATCACCTTGCGGGGCTCGACCCGGCCCGAGACCAGCAGCGTCGGCGTCGCCACCGGGCCCCAGCCGCCACCCCCGGTGGCGTCGACGAAGCCGGCGATCAGCCCCAGCGGGCCGAGGAAGCGCGAGCGCAGCGGGGCGGCACCGTCCTTGGTGCGGATCCGGCCCAGGGTGAAGCGGGCCAGGACGTAGAGGCCGAGGACGAGGAGGATGCCGGCCATCCAGGGCGTGGCCACCTCGGTCGAGAGGTTGGAGAGGAAGGTGGCGCCGGCGAAGGCGCCGATGGCGCCGGGGACGCCGAGGCGGGTGACGATCCGCCAGTCGACGTTGCCGAAGCGCCAGTGCGAGGCGCCCGACACCAGCGTGGTGCCCATCTCCGAGAGGTGGACCGAGGCCGAGGCGGCGGCGGGCGAGAGCCCGACGGCCAGCATCAGCGACGACGACGTCACGCCGTAGGCCATGCCCAGGGCACCGTCGACGAGTTGTGCAGCGAGGCCGACGATGGCCACGACGATCAGCTTCCGCACGATTCCCTCCGGAGCCATGTATGCGAACCCGGTAGAGATTAGATGAACGCGAAGCGTGGCCGCAACCCGGTCGCGCACCACCCTGCGTGTTGGATCCCTCAGCCGCTCCCGTTCTGAGGCGCACGGGATGCGCCGACGCGCCGCACGCGCCTCAGAACCGGGCCGGTCGGGAGGGCCGCCGGGGCGCCGTAGCATCGGCGGGCATGCGCCGGCCCCTCCGCTCCGCCTTCGTCCTCGGGGTGCTGGCCGGCCTGGTCCTCGCCCTGGCCCGGGCCCTCGCCCGCGAGACCCGCCCCCACCCGGCCCCCCTCGCACCACCCCCGCCCCCGCTCCCGCCGGTCACCCCGCCCCGCACCCCCGTCCCCGTCGCCCGACCGAACCCCACCCCCACCCCCGAGCTGGCGATCGGATCCGACGGCTTC
>DASTYI010000043.1:0-18091 GCA_035765045.1 Iamia sp.
CCTACCTGGCCGAGATGCTCGACCGGCCGGCGCCGGTCCGGGCCGGTCCCTTCTGGCAGGTCGACCTCGACAACGGGGTGGCCCTCGACTACGCCTCGGCCGCCGAGGAGGAGGTGGCGACGCTCCCGGCGCTCCACCTCGCCTTCCTGGTGAGCGAGGAGCAGTTCGACGTCACCTACGGCCGCATCACCGCCCGCGGCATCGAGCACTTCGCCGACCCCGGCGGCCGCCGCCGCAACGAGATCAACACCCACGACGGGGGCCGGGGCGTCTACTGGCCCGACCCCGACGGCCACTGGCTGGAGATCATCACCGTCCCCTACGGGGGTTGGAAGTCGTAGCCCCACCGCCCCGCGGGACTGGGACCGCCTCAAGGTGCCTGGCACCTTGAGGCGATCGCAGGACACGCCCTAGACCGGCGCCTCGAGCGGGAGGGCGGGGGTGCGGACCGGGGGGAGGCTGGCCCGCAGGTCGTCGACCAGGTCGTCGCGCACGCTCGCCAGCGCCGGGTCGTCCCAGCGGTTGACCCGCTGGAGGGGGTCGTCGGCCAGGTCGTAGAGCTCGCCCTCGGTGCCGTCGTGGACGGTGCCGGCCTCGTAGGTGGTGCACACCAGGCCGTCGCGGGTGATCGTCCGGAGGTGGACGGCGACGCCGAGCAGCTCGCTGTCCCAGGTGGTCAGGGCCCGCTCGTGGCCCCGGGCGTCGGCGTCGCCGTCGTCGACGGGGAGCGAGCGGCCCTCCATCCACGGCTCGGCGGCGAGCCCGGCGATCGTGCAGAACGTGGGGGCGAGGTCGACCAGCCCGACCGGCCGGGTCACGACCGCCGGGGTCGGCGCCGACGACGGGGCCGGACGCCAGATCAGCGGCAGCCGCATCAGCCCGTCGACGTGGTACGGCCCCTTGAACAGCAGGCCGAAGTCGCCCTGGAGCTCGCCGTGGTCCGTGGTGATGACGACGTCGACGTCGTCGGCCCAGCCCCGGGCGGCGATGGCGGCGAGCACCCGACCGATCGCCTCGTCGATCAGCTCGACCTCGATGGCGTTCATGGCGTTGACCTCGCGCACCTGGTCGGCGGTGAGCGTCGCCGGCACCCAGTGGGTGGGCGCCTCGTAGTTCGACACCAGCGAACCGTCGTACCAGAGCCGCCAGTGGCGAGGCTTGGCGTCGAGCAGCGCCTCCCGCTCGGCCCGGGACTCGGGGTAGCCGGCGGGGAGGGGCACGTCGCGCCAGTCGATCCGGCCCCGCTCGCTCGCCGGCGGGTCCCACGGGTGGTGCGGGTCGGGGAAGCTCATCCAGGCGAACCAGTCGTCGTCGGCGTCGAGCCCGTCGAGCCAGGCGATCGTGCGATCGGCCACCCAGTCGGTGTGGTACCACTCCCGCGCCACCGGGTTGTCCTTCACCTGCGGGGCCCCGGTGTCGCCCCCGCCCTCGCCGTTGACCTCCAGGTCGCGGTCGAGCACCGGGTAGAAGCCGCCGAGCGCCTCGGGGTGGTTGCCCTGCATCCAGCGGGCGTAGTGGAGCCCGCCCATCGGGGAGTGGGTGGCCAGCTCCATGTGGTCGAAGCCCCGGTGGGGGCCGATGCTGCCGTCGTGCCACGGCCCGGCGACGGTGTGGACGCCGGCATCGGCCAGGCCGTTCTCGGGGAAGCGGCCGAAGGGGTCGAGGAAGGGCTCGAAGTGGGGCTTGCCGACCAGGGCGGTGCGGTAGCCGGCCCGGTGGAGGGTGGCCGCCACCGAGGGGGCGTCCTGGGGGAGGGCCACGCCGTTCATCCACACGCCGTGGGTGCCCGGGTGCTGGCCGGTCAGCATCGTCGAGCGCGAGGGCATGCAGACGACCGTCTGGGGCACGGCCCGCTCGTAGCGGATCCCCTGGGCCGCCAGCCCGTCGACCACCGGCGTCGAGCCGACGACGGCGCCGTTGCAGCCGAAGGTGTCGTAGCGCTGCTGGTCGGTCGTGACGAAGAGGATCTTGCGGCCCATCAGGCTCCGTTCGTGGCGATGGCGTCGAGGGCGGGCCCGGCGCCGGTCTCGAGCTGCTGCTTGAGCGACGCCAGGGCGCCCTCCATCACCCCGCCGAGGACGATGGCCATCGTGGCCGGGTCGGCGTCGCTGGAGTAGGTGACGAGGCAGCGCCCCGGGTCGAGGGCGATCACGTCCACGCTGGCCAGGTGCTCCTTGAAGAAGCCGCCGGTGATCCGGTACTGGAACCGGCGCTGGAGCGGGTCGTTGGTGACGATCTCCTCGTCGAGGCTGAGCCCGACGCCGGTGGTGACGGTGCGGACCGTCGGCGTCTTCATCACCACCTCCCGGAGCCCGGGGAACCAGGTGGCGAGGACGTCGGGCCGGGTCACCACCGACCAGGCGGCCTCGGCGGGGGCGTCGATGAAGGCCTGGCGCCGGACGCTCGCCCTCATCGGGCGGGGTGGGGGGCGTCGGCCAGCAGCCGGCGCAGGCCCAGGCCCATGGCCGCCCCGGCCTCGGGACCGCTGAGGCCCTGGTCGTTGCGCATCAGGTCGTGCGCCTCCCAGGAGCACAGGACGTCGGCGGCGGCGATGACGGCCCGACGCTCGTCGGCGGGGCGGTCGGCCAGGGCCGGGCCGAGGACGGTGACGACGTGCTCGCGCATCACCTCGCGCACCCGGGCCAGGCCCTCGGCCACGACCGGCTGGGTGCTGGCCCGGAAGCGGGCGACCCGGCCGACCTCGCCCATGGCCTCGAGCAGCCGGAGGCGGGCGGCGACGAAGGCGTCGATGCGCTCGTCGGTGGTGGCGTCGGGGTCGACGTCGAGGGCGAGCAGCGGCATCAGGTGCTCGGCCTGGCGGGTGACGGCGGCGAAGGCGAGGTCGTCGACGTCGGCGAAGTAGCGGAACAGCGAGCGGGCCGACACCCCGGCGCGGGCGGCGATGTCGTCGGCCGAGGGCATCATCTCGCCCTCGCGGTAGAGCTCCAACAGGGCGGTCACCACGGCGTCGCGGTTGCGCTCGCGGCGGGCGGTGCGTCCGTCCCCCCCGGTGTCACCGGCGTCGGTCATCGGGGCACGCTACCTTTCTGTCAGGCCAACTGACAAGAGGTGGAGTGATGGGTGCAGCGGCATGGTCCGATCCTGGCGTGGCGGGCTGGGCGGCCCGGAGCACCACCATGATGGTCGATGGCGACCCGATCGCGGTGTGGGATGTCCGGCCCACCGAGGAGGAGCGCCACGAGCCCCTCCTGGTCGTCCACGGCTTCCCGACCTCGGCCTACGACTGGGCCCACCTCCTGCCCGCCCTGGCCCGGCACCGCCGCGTCGTGCTGTTCGACATGCTCGGCTTCGGCCTCTCGGCCAAGCCCGACCGGGCCTACACCATGGCCCTCCAGGCCGACGTGGCCCAGGGCGTCGTCGCCGGGCTCGGGATCGACCGCCTCGCCCTGATGACCCACGACATGGGTGACACCGTCGGCGGCGAGCTCCTCGCCCGCACCCAGGCGGGGGAGTGGCCGGTCGAGGTCACCCGCCGGGTCGTCACCAACGGCAGCATCTACATCGCCCTCGCCCACCTCACCGACGGCCAGCAGGCGCTCCTGGCCCAACCCGACGCCAGGCTGCCCCAGGGCGTCGGGCCCGAGCTGATGGCGGCCAGCCTGGTCAACACCCTCGCCCCCGGCCACCGCGACGTCGCCATGGCCGGCCACGCCGAGCTGGTCTGCCACGCCGGCGGCGACGCCCTGCTGGCCCGCACCATCCGCTACATCGAGGAGCGGCGGGCCCACGAGCGCCGCTTCACCGGGGCCATCGAGACCCACCCCTCGCCCCTCCACGTCGTGTGGGGGCCCGAGGACCCGATCGCCGTGGCCGCCATGGCCGACCGCCTCGTCGCCGCCCGTCCCGACGCCACCCTGGCGTGGGTCGACGGCGCCGGCCACTACCCGATGATCGAGGACCCCGCCGCCTTCCTCGGCGCGGTGGTGCCGTTCCTGGAAGGCTGAGGCCATGACCAGCCTCCACGACTTCTCGGCCACCGCCATCACCGGCGAGGAGGTCGACCTCGGGGGCTACGCCGGCCAGGTCGTCCTGGTCGTCAACACCGCCTCCAAGTGCGGCTTCACCCCGCAGTACGAGGGGTTGGAGGAGCTGTACGAGGCGTACGCGGACCAGGGGCTCGTGATCCTCGGCTTCCCCTGCGACCAGTTCGGCCACCAGGAGCCCGGCGACGAGAGCGAGATCCAGGAGTTCTGCAAGGTGAACTACGGCGTCACCTTCCCGATGATGGCCAAGATCGAGGTCAACGGCGACGGCGCCCACCCGCTCTACCAGTGGCTCAAGGCCGAGAAGGGCGGCGCCCTGGGCTCCAAGATCAAGTGGAACTTCACCAAGTTCCTCGTCGGCCGGGACGGCGCCGTGGTCGCCCGCTACGCCCCGACCACCAAGCCCGAGAAGCTGCGCGGCGACATCGAGCGGGCCCTGGCCGGCTAGCGCCGGCCGACCTGCCGGGCCAGCACACCCACGATCGCCAGGCAGGCCACGAAGATCCCGATCCCGATCGGCCCCCCGATCCCGCGCACGCCGACCTGGAACCCGATCAGCAGCCACAGCCCCAACCCGGCCACCCGCAGCGCGAGCCGCCCCCGCCCCACCTGGTCCTCCCCGTCGCCCGTGGCCGCCTCGTCCCCGCTGGCCCCCGGCGTGGTCGTGGTCCCGGCGAGCCCGGCCCCCCCGAGGCTCCGCGGCACCGGCGGCTCCCGCCGTCCCCCGAGCGCCTCGGCGGCCGGGGTTGCGGGGCCCGTCGCCGCGGCCCGGGGGCTCGGTGCCGTTCCGGCGGACGGGATGGCGGGCTCCGCCCGGACGACGGGCGCCGCCGGAGGAGCGGTGGGCGCGCTGGGCGCGGGCGTCTGGCCGGCGAGGGCGGCGGGGAGGCGGGGGGTGAGGCGGGGCTCGTCGGCAGGGATCGGGGTGACGGTCGGGGTCGGGACCCGCAGGCCGAGGGCGGCGCTGATCCCACCGGGGCGACGACGGGTGCCGTCCTCGGCGATCGGGCTCTCGGTGGCGGCCTCGCGGACGACGGCCTGGGCCCGGTGGGCCTCGGGCTCGGCGGGGGCCAGGGCGACGGCCCGGTCGGCCGCGGCGGCGGCCCGCTCGGGGTCGATCGGGAGGGCGGCGTGGGCCAGGACGGCGTGGGCCTGCCACGAGCCGGGGTCGCAGGCCACGGCGGCGTCGGCGGCGGCGAGGGCGACCGCCGGGGTGCCGGCGGTGGCGAGGCAGCGGGCGAGGAGGAGCCGCACGGCGCCGTCGTCGGGGCGTGCCGCCACCAGGTCGGGGAGCAGCTCGAGGGCGCCGGCGCTGTCGCCGGTGGCGTGGAGCCGGGCGGCGGCGGCGAGGGCCTGGCCGTGATCGTCGTGTGCTGGGGGCCCGTCGGCCACGCGTCCTCCCGGGGGCAAAGCGCTCGGGACCCATCGGCCCGCCCCCGCCACATCTGAGGCCGCCCGCCGCGCCGTTCTGACCAGCGGACGTTGCGCTGGCGCGACGCAGCGTGATCAGAACCGGAACGCGGGCGGTCCACCGGCGGGGGCGTCGGTAGCGTGCCGGGCCATGGCCGACGGTGGCGGATCCGGGGGCCGGCTGGTCGAGGCCCTCCTCCCGGCCCGGCTGGGCGCCCCGTTCCGCTGGCTGTGGGGCCAGTCGCTGCTCGACAACCTGGCCGACGGGATCCTCCTCGCCGCCGCCCCGCTGCTGATCGCCTCGCTGACCAGCGACCCCTTCCCCGTCGCCCTCGCCGTCTTCCTCCAACGCCTGCCCTGGCTGGTGTTCAGCATCCTGGCCGGGGCGGTGGTCGACCGGGTCGACCGGCGCCGGCTGTCGATCGTGGTCGGCGTCGTCCGGGCCGGGATCGTCGCCGGCCTGGTCGCCGTGATCGCCGCCGACGCCCTGAGCATCGCCGTCGTCTACGCCGTCGCCTTCCTGCTGGGCACGGCCGAGACGTTCGCCGACACGGCGGCCAGCTCGCTCGTCGCCGACACCGTCCCCAAGCCGGCGCTGGGGGTGGCCAACGCCCGCCTGGTCGGCTCGCTGCTCGTCACCAACCAGCTGGTCGGGCCCCCGATCGGCGCCGTGCTGTTCGGGCTCGGCCGGGTCCACCCGTTCACCGCCTACGTCGTGTGCATGGCCGCCGGGGTGCTGCTCGTCAGCCGGCTGCGGGTCCCCCCGGGCGCCGAGGAGCCCCCGGCGCGCCGCAGCGTCCGGCACGAGGTGGTCGAGGGGATGCGCTGGCTGTGGCGTCACCCGCCGGTCCGGACCCTCGCCCTGACGATCACCGCCTTCAACATCACCTTCGGCGCCGCCATCGCCGTCAACGTCCTCTACGCCAAGGAGCGGCTCGGGGTGGGCGACGCCGGCTTCGGCCTCCTCCTCTCGGCCAGCGCCGTGGGCGGGGTGGTCGGTGCCGCGGTCTACGGCCGGCTCGAGGCCCGCTTCCCGCTGGGCACGCTGATGCGGGCGGGGCTGGTGGTCGAGACGCTGACCCACCTGTCGCTCGCCCTCCTCCGCACGGCGTGGCTGGCCGGGGCGGTGTGGTTCGCCTTCGGGGTCCACGCCGCCATCTGGGGCACGACGTCCTCGACGGTCCGCCACCGGGCGGTGCCGGGGCGGCTCCAGGGCCGGGTGGGGAGCGCGTACCAGCTCGGCTCGCTGGGGGCGATCGCCATCGGGTCGGTGCTCGGGGGCGTGCTGGCCGACCTCGGCGGCGTGACCGCCCCGTTCTGGTTCGCCTTCGGCGGATCGGCGGTCCTGGTCGTCGTCCTGTGGTCGCAGCTCCCGCTGATCGCCCACGCCGCCGAGGTCGGGCCCGAGCCGGCCTAGACCTGGACATCAGATATCCGGGATATCTACCATCCGGGTTCATGAGGATGAGCGACGGGGTCGAGTGGGCGCTGCACTGCTGCTCGCTGCTCGCCGCCCTCCCGCCGGGCGAGGCGCTGCCCGCCGCCCGCCTGGCCGAGTACCACGGCGTCGCCCCGGCCTACCTGGCCAAGCACATGCAGGCGACCACGGCGGCGGGGATCACCGAGTCGGTGCCGGGGCCCAAGGGCGGGTACCGCCTGGCCCGGCCGGCGGCGGAGATCACCGTGCTCGACGTCGTCCTGGCCGTCGACGGCGACGACACCGCCTTCCGCTGCTCGGAGATCCGCCAGCGGGGCCCGGCGGTCAGCGACGAGCCCGAGGCCTACCGCCGGGCCTGCCACATCGCCCGCACCATGTGGCAGGCCGAGGAGGCCTGGCGGCAGACGCTGCGGGCCACGACGATCGCCGACCTCTTCACCGAGGTCGTCACCACCGTCCCCGGCGACGTGCTGGTCAAGGGGGCGGAGTGGATCCAGGATGTCCAGATCAGGAGGAGAGCACGATGAAGGTGTTCCTGGCCGGGGGGACCGGTGTCGTCGGCACCCGCGCCCTCCCTGCCCTGGTGGCCGCCGGCCACGAGGTCACCGCCGTGGCCCGCGGGCCCGAGAAGGCGGCGCTGGTCGAGCGGCTCGGCGGCACGCCGGTCTCCGTCGACCTGTTCGACCCGCCCGGCCTGGCCACGGCCGTCGCCGGCCACGAGGTCGTCGTCGACCTGGCCACCGCCATCCCCCCGCTGGCGCGGTCGGCCCGGAAGACGGCGTGGGCGCTCAACGACCGGCTCCGCCGGGAGGCGTCGCGCCACCTGGTCGACGCCGCCCTCGCCGCCGGGGCGGGACGCTACGTCCAGGAGTCGATCTGCTTCCCGTACCTCGACGCCGGCGACCGCTGGATCGACGAGGACAGCCCGGTCGACCACGACAGCTGGGGCTTCGGCGGCGCCGGGGAGGCCGAGCGGCAGACGGCCCGCTTCACCGCCGACTCCGACGGCGGCGCCGGCGTGGTGCTCCGGTTCGCCCAGTTCTACGCCGCCGGGTCGAGCCACACGATCACCATGAGCCGCGCCCTCCGGTACCGCCTCAACCCCTTCGTCGGCGACCCCGACGGCTACGTCTCGCAGATCCACGCCGCCGACGCCGGCTCCGCCGTGGCCGCCGCCCTCACCGCCCCGGCCGGGATCTACAACATCGTCGACGACGAGCCCCTGGTCCGCCGGGAGGCGGGACCGGCCGCCGCCGCGGCGATGGGGCTGAAGCCGCCCCGCACCCTCCCGGGCTGGGTGTGGAAGGCGAGCCCGCCGACGGCCAAGGCGGTCATGCGCTCGCTGCGGATCAGCCACGACCGCTTCACGGCGGCGACGGGGTGGACCCCGACCCACCCGTCGATCCGGACCGGCTGGCCGGCCGACCCCACGACCGAGGGAGGTGGGGCGTCGTGACCCTCCTCCGCCGCATCGCCCTGGTCGTCGTGCTGGCCGGCTCGCTGCTGGTCGGGCTGTGGGCGCAGGCCTTCCCCCGCTCGTTCTACGACGACTTCCCCGGCGCCGGCCGGGTCTGGGTCGCCGTCGACGGGCCCTACAACGAGCACCTGGTCCGCGACGTCGGGGGGCTCAACCTCGGGCTGGCCTTCGTCGCCGGCTTCGCCCTGGTGACCGGTTCGGTGCTCGTCGCCCGGGCCGCCGGGGGCGCCGCCCTGCTCTACGGCGGGCCGCACCTGCTGTACCACGCCACCCACCTCGACCCCTTCGCCACCGCCGACGTCGTCGGCATGCTCGTCAGCCTGACGCTGGCCGCCCTCGCCGGCCTCCTCGCCCTGGCCGCCCCCACCGCCGTGGTGACGCGATCACCCGGACAGGCCGGGGGCGCCGAGGTGGCCGCTCGGTAGCGTGACCCGGTGACGCCGGTCGCCGCTCCGCCGCTGTTCGCCTTCGACAACACGCTCGTCCGTGACCTCGACGGGCTGTTCGTGCCCTGGCAGGGCGACGAGGCGCCCGACCCGCGGGTGGTCGTGCTGAACGAGCGGCTGGCGGTCGAGCTGGGGGTCGACCCCGACGCCCTGCGCCAGCCCGACGCCGTGCGGGCCCTGACCGGCAGCCTGGCCCCGGCGGGGGCCGAGCCGGTGGCGCTGGCCTACGCCGGCCACCAGTTCGGTGGCTACTCGCCCCGGCTGGGCGACGGGCGGGCCCTGCTGCTGGGCGAGGTGGTCACCGCCGACGGGCGGCGGGTCGACATCCACCTCAAGGGCTCGGGGCGCACGCCCTTCGCCCGCGGGGGCGACGGCAAGGCGGTCCTCGGCCCGATGCTGCGCGAGTACGTCGTCTCCGAGGCCATGGCCGCCCTCGGCATCCCGACCACCCGGGCCCTGGCCGTCGTCGCCACCGGCGAGCGGGTCGCCCGCGAGGAGATGCTCCCCGGCGCCGTGCTCGCCCGGGTGGCGGCCAGCCACCTGCGGGTCGGGACCTTCCAGTACGCCGCCTCGATGGCGCACCGGGACGTGCTCCGCCGGCTCGCCGACCACGCCATCGCCCGTCACCACCCCGGGGCGGCCGAGGCCGACGACCCGGCGTTCGCCCTCTTCGAGCGGGTGGTCGACGCCCAGGCCGACCTGGTGGCCCGGTGGATGCTGGTCGGGTTCGTCCACGGCGTGCTCAACACCGACAACCTGACGATCTCGGGCGAGACGATCGACTACGGGCCCTGCGCCTTCATGGACGCCTACGACCCGGCCACCGTCTTCAGCTCGATCGACCACGGCGGCCGCTACGCCTACGGCAACCAGCCCGGGATCGTGCAGTGGGGCCTGGCCCGCCTGGCCGAGGCCGTCCTCCCGCTGATGGTGCCCGACGAGCCCGAGCAGGCCGACATCGACGCCGCCGTCGCGACCCTCACCGCCGTGCTCGACCGCTACCCGACCCGCTACGAGGCGGCCCACGCCGAGGGGATGCGGGCCAAGCTGGGCCTGCCCGCGGCCGACGCCGCCCTCGTCACCGACATGCTCGCCCTCCTCCACGAGCAGGGCATCGACTGGACGTCGTGGTTCCGGGCGCTGGCCGCCGACCTGCGGGGCGAGCGGGACGCGGCCCGGGGCCTGGCCGTCGACATCGCCGCCGCCGACGCCTGGCTCGACCGCTGGCGGGCCGCCGTCCCCGAGGGCGACCGGGCCGCCACGGCCGCAGCCATGGACGCCGTCAACCCCCTCTACATCCCCCGCAACCACCTGGTCGAGGAGGCCCTCGCCGCCGCCACGGCCGGCGACGAGGCGCCGCTCCACCGCCTGCTCGACGTCCTCGCCGATCCCTTCACCGAGCGCCCCGGCCTCGACCGCTACGCCGCCCCCGGTCCCACCGGCGGTCCCCGCTACCGCACCTTCTGCGGGACCTGACCTACCAGTACTCCTCGAAGTGGACGTTGCCGCGCTGGGTGCGGTGGTCGAGGGTGAAGCCCTGCTCGGTCAGCAGCTCGACGACGCCCGTGACCGACGGGAAGACGGTCTCGCCGTCGACCTCCTCGGGGAGGCCGATCATCGCCGGGTTGCCGCAGAGGAAGACGTGGGTCGACGCCGGGTCCAGCGATCCGAGCTCGCCGTCGCGGATCAGGTCCTGGATGTAGCGCTTGGGGACGTCGGGCTCGCGGGTCGGCAGCGGGATGTAGCGGTAGTTGGCGTAGCGCCGGGCCAGCTCGTCGTGCTGGGCCCGGTAGCCGAGGTCGGCCCACTGGCGCACCGACACGGCCGAGATGATCGGCCCGTGGTGGCCCTTGCGCAGCAGCTCGGTGACCATGGCGTTGTGGGGTGCCTCGCCGGTGCCGGTGGAGAGGAAGACGGCGGTCGAGGCCGGGTCGGTGACGGGGGCGAGGGTGTAGCGCCCGGCCACCTTGGGCCCGAGGTAGATGCGGTCGCCGGGCCGCTTGAGGGCGAGGCGGGGCGTGAGGCCGGGGACGTTGCCCTCGGTGGGGGGCACGAGGACGATGTAGAACTCGAGCTCGTCGGCCTCGCCGGCCAGGTAGCCGTGCTCGTCGAAGATCGGGTGCGAGATCGAGTACGAGCGGCGGACCATCTTGTCCCAGCGGCCGTCGAGGCCGGGGTCGACGGCGTCGTCGATCCGCTCCTCCCAGAACCCGAGCCCGAGCGAGGCGTACTGCCCGGGCAGGTGCGACACCGAGCCGTGGTCGGGCTTGACCCGCAGCACCCACAGGTCCGAGTGGGTCGGCTCGAAGTGGGTGATGGTGGCGTTGTAGTGCTCGGCCCGGAGCTCGTCGATGACGCCGGCGTGCTTGCCCCGGCGGGCGAGGGGTGAGGGCGGCGACGGCAGCTCGACCTCGGGGAAGACGGCGGTCAGCAGGTCGCGGGCGATGCGCCAGCTGGGGGCCGACGGCAGGTCGTCGGTCTCGTCGTCCTCGCCCATGAACCACACCCGGCCGGTGGCGAGGGCGTCGTCGGACAGCCCGACGTCGGCGGGGCCGAGGGCGCTGCGGCCCGAGGCGAACACGACGTGGTCGAACTGGAGGTCGGGGGTCCGGCGGTCGCCGAAGAAGGCCATCGGGTAGCCGTCGACGTCGCCGATCTGGGTGGGGATCGACCGGTAGAGGAGGGTCGCCAGCCGCTCGCGCTCGAGCCGGCGGAGGGCCGAGTCGGCGACGGGGGAGAGGCGGGTGGGGTCCATGCCCCCGGCGGCGAGGACGACGCCGGCGCCCTGGTCGGCGAGCGCCGCGGTCAGCTCGACGGCGTGGTCGGTGTACCCGACGACGAGGACGTCCTCGTCGGCGGGGTGCTCGGGCAGGGTGTCGACGGTGACCCGGCCGTTGGCCGAGCTGGGGACCGGCGGGGTCCAGTCGCCGGCGGCCTGGCGCTGGGCGACGAGCACGGCCCGGGTGCGGTAGGCCTGCCGGCCGGTGCGGACGACGAGGTCGTCGCCGTCGAGGTCGATGGCGGTGACGGTCTCGCCGTAGGCGGCGTCGAGGCCGTGCTCGCCGACGATGCCGGGGAGGGCCATGGCGGTGCCCGGTTCGAGCACCCGGACCCGGTCGAGCCCGGCCCGCCGGGCCGCCACCGCCGTGGACAGGCCCCCGGCGTTGCCGCCGATCACCACCAGGTCGTCGCGCGTCGTGGGCATGGCCTCGCAGTCTGCTCCCCGGCCGTCCGCCCCACCCAGCCCGCGACCCCCAGCTCGCAGGAACGGGTTCTTGTGGGCTGGGCGTCGCGCACCGGGGTTCTCGTGGGTGAGCGGTCGCGATTGCGCGACGGAGGCGCACGGGAACGCCGGTCAGACGTCGAGGAGGGTCTTGCCGACGGTGCGGCGGGCCTCGATGGCCCGGTGGGTGTCGGCGGCCCGGGCGAGGGGGAAGCGCTGGCCGATCAGCGGGCGGAGCCGCCCAGCGGCGGCCTCGGCGAGGGCGGCCACCGCCAGGGCCCGGATCTCCTCCGGCCCCGGCCGGCCGGTGTCGAGCAGGGTGATCGACCGGGCCGCCGCCTCCTCGGCCCCGATCTCGGTGAACGCCCCGCTGGCCATGCCGAAGCGGAGCACCCGCCCGCCCGGGGCGACGCGGGCGACGGCCTCCCGCCCGACCTCACCCCCGACCCCGTCGAGCACGACGTCGACCGGGGCCAGGCCGGCCGACCAGCCCGGCGCCCCGTGGTCGACGGCCGTGGCCCCGAGGTCGGCCACGACGGCGACCTTGGCCGAGCCGCCGGCGGTGCCGATCACCGTGGCCCCGGTGGCGCCGACCAGCTGGACCAGCAGCGAGCCGACCCCGCCGGCGGCGGCCAGCACCAGCACCCGCTCGCCGGGCCGGGCGGCGACGGTGCGGGCGAGGAGGGTGGCGGTGCGCCCGTCGGCGAGCAGGGCGGTGGCGTCGTCGAGGGTGACCCCGGGGGGCACGGGGATCGGGTCGCCGGCGGGGACGGCGACGAGCGTGGCGTAGCCGCCCGACCCGCCCGTGGTCGTCACCACCCGCCGGCCGACGAGGGCCTCGTCGACCCCGGCGCCGACCGCCGCCACCACGCCGCCGACGCCGTTGCCGGGGATGACGGGGGGCGTGGCCGGGAACGGCCCCCGCCCGGCCCGCACCTGGGTCTCGACGAAGGTGATCGACGCCACCGCGACGGCGACGAGCACCTCGCCCGGGCCGGGCACGGGGTCGGGCGTCTCCCGCGCCACCAGCACCTCGGGACCACCGATCGCATCCATCCACACGGCGAGCACGGGACGCAGCGGACCACGTCAAGCCCGCTCGAAGTCAAGTAGAACGTGTTCTATGTTTGGGATCACCGGCCAGCGGATCGTCGTCGTGGGGGCCACCGGCCGGGTGGCCAAGCCGTTGAGCATCGCCCTGGCCGCCGCCGGCAACGAGGTGATCGGCGCCGCCCGCTTCACCGACGAGGCGGCCCGGGCCGAGCTGGAGGCGGCCGGGGTCACCTGCGCCACCGTCGACCTCTACCGGGGCGACCTCGACGCCCTGCCCACCGACGGCGTCGACGTCGTCCTCAACCTGGCCGTGGCCCAGTCGGGGCGCTGGCCGACCGACCTGCGCATCAACGCCGAGTCGGCCGGCGAGGTCCTCGCCCGCACCCGCCCCGGCCGCTTCCTCCACTGCTCGACCACCGGCGTCTACGCCCCCAAGGGCCACGAGGCCATGACCGAGACCGACCCCCTCGGCGACAACCACGCGGTGATGATGCCGACGTACTCGATCTCCAAGATCGCGGCCGAGACGGTCGTGCGCACCGTGGCCCGCATCCACGCCGTGCCCACGACGATCGCCCGGCTCAACGTGCCCTACGGCGACGGTCACGGCTGGCCCGCCTTCCACCTGCTGATGATGCAGGCCGGCCAGCCCGTCCCCGTCCACGTCGACGGCCCGACCGAGTACACGCCGATCCACGACGTCGACATCCTCCGCACCCTCCCCGCCCTGCTCGACGCGGCCCGCGTGCCGGCGACGATCGTCAACTGGGCCGGCTCCGAGCGGGTCAGCGTCGAGGACTGGTGCGCCCACCTGGGCGAGCTGACCGGCCTCACGCCGATCTTCGAGCGCACCGACCGCTGCCTGGAGAGCGTGGTGGCGGACACGACGCTGCTGGAGTCGCTGGCCGGGCCGTCCACGGTCGACTGGCGCACCGGCTTCCGCCGCCTGGTCGAGACGTCGTTCCCCGACCTGCTCCGGCGCTGAACGGTAGGTTCCGCCGATGGACTCCTTCGATGCACGACTGGCGGTGGTGACCGGCGGGGGGACCGGGATGGGGCGGGAGCTGGTGGTCCAGCTGGCCGCCGCCGGGGCCAGCGTCGCCGCCTGCGACGTCGACCTCGACACCCTGGCCGAGACGGCGGAGCGGGCCCGCACGGTGGCGCCCGAGGGGGTGCGGATCACGACCCACCGCTGCGACGTGGCCGACCCGGTGGCGATGGACCGCTTCCGCGACGAGGTCCTCGACCAGCACGGCACCGACCACGTCCACCTCGTGTTCAACAACGCCGGCATCGGCGGCGGGGGCAGCTTCCTGACCGACCCCGCGAGCAGTGGGAGCGCACCTTCGGGGTCTGCTGGGGAGGCGTCTACAACGGCTGCCGCTCGTTCCTGCCCCTGCTGGTCGCCGCCCCCGAGGGCCACCTGGTCAACACCAGCAGCGTCAACGGCTTCTGGGCCTCGCTCGGCCCCGGCATCCCGCACACCGCCTACAGCGCGGCCAAGTTCGCGGTGAAGGGGCTCTCCGAGGCCCTGCTCGAGGATCTCCGCCTCCACGCCCCCCACGTCGCCGTGTCGGTGGTGATGCCGGGTCACATCGGGACCGACATCGTGCTCAACAGCACGAGGATCCACGGCGCGGCGAGCGACGCGCCGGTCGACGAGGAGGTGCGGGGGTTCGTCACCGCCATGGGTGAGGCCTTCCGCGACAACGCCCCGATGACCGCGGCCGAGGCCGCCACCGTCATCCTCGACGGCGTCCGGGCCGGCGAGTGGCGGATCCTCGTGGGCGAGGACGCCAAGGCCCTCGACGAGCGGGTGCGGGCCGATCCCCTCTCCGTCTACGGCCCGGCGGCGGGCGGGCTCGACTCGATCGTCCTCGGCGCCGGCTGATCACCCGGCCCGGGTCGGGCCCGCGAACGCTGTGTGAACCGTGACCTTCGGCCCTGTCGGCTCCCAGGTCCGTCGTCCAGGATGACCGGGCGCCCCCACCGGGGCCCCCGACCGCAAGGAGATCACCGTGAACCTCGGAGCCCCGGAGCTGGCCATCCTGCTCGTCGTCGTCCTCGTCCTGTTCGGCGGGGCCAAGCTGCCCAAGCTGGCCCGCAGCCTGGGCGAGGCCCGGCGCGAGCTGGAGAGCGCGGCGGCGCCGACCCCGCCGAGCGAGACCTTGTAAAGCGCACCTAACCACCTTTACGGTGGGCGGGTGGCCGACACCTCGACGCTGACCGAGTACCTGGACGAGCACGCCGACGCCCTGCTCGAGCATCTCAACGACGACTTCGCCCCCGCCGTCCTCCAGGTCGGCCGGGGCCTGGGCGGGCGACCGGAGGCGACCGACTGCCGGGCCACCGCCATCGACGCCGCCGGGCTCGACGCCGTCGTCACCGACGCCGAGGGCGACCACGTCGTGCGGATCGCCTTCGCCGAGCCGGCCACCGGCCCCGACGACCTGACCGCCCGCCTGCTCGACCTGGTCACCCAGGCCCGCGAGGTGCTGGGCGAGGACACCAAGCCGGGGGTCGAGGAGGACCCGATGGCGGCGATCCGCACGTTCGTCACCTCGGTGGTCGCCGTGCGCGACATCCACCCCCACCTGCGCGAGATCACCTTCGGCGGCGGCCTCGACGGCTTCGTCCCCAACGGCCCCGACGCCTTCGTCTACGTCCTGCTCCCCCCGGTGGGCCGGTCCGAGCTGACCATCGACGAGACGTTCTCCTGGGAGCGCGACTTCTTCGCCGTGCCCGAGGAGGAGCGGCCGGCCGGGGCGTACTACACGGTGCGGGAGTGGCGACCCGAGACCGGCGAGCTGGTCGCCCTGTTCGTCCTCCACGGCGACAGCGGCAACGCCTCGGCGTGGGCCGGCCGGGCCGCGGTCGGCGACCCGGCGGCGCTGTGGGGCCCGCGCACCTCCTGGGCCCCGCCGGCCGACACCGACCACTACCTCCTGGTCGCCGACGAGACCGGGCTCCCCGCCGTGGCCGGCGTGCTCGACCTGCTGCCCCCCGAGGCCTCGATCCAGGTCGTGGCCGAGGTCGGCTCGCTCGACGAGCGCCAGGAGCTGCCCGACCACCCGGGGGCCACGGTCACCTGGGTCACCCGGGACGGGGCCGAGGCCGGCACCGCCACCACCCTGCTGGTCGACGCCGTGCGGGCCCTGGAGTGGACGGGCGCGCACCCCTACGTCTTCGGCGGGGGCGAGAGCCGGGCCCTCACCAAGGTCCGGCGCTACGTCCGCGACGAGCGGGGCTGCCCCCGCGAGGCGGTGTCGCTGGTGGCCTACTGGCGCCACGCCGCCGACACCGAGCCGGCCGACCTCGACGCCTGATCGCCGGCGCGACCGGGGGGGCGGCCGGGCGTCGGGTCGGGCTAATGTCTTCCATTATGCGACGTCTCGGCGCCCTCGTGGCGGCCGCCGTGCTGGTGGCCGCGTGCTCGTCCTCCGACGACGGCGGGGAGGCCGACGCCACCACGACCACGGCGCCGGCCCCCGCCGTCGTCTACCCCGGCGCCGAGTGGGAGCGGGCCGACCCGGCCGAGATGGGGTTCGACCCGGCCGCCCTGGAGGCGGTGGCCGAGACCGCCGAGGCGCTCGACTCGGCCTGCCTGGTCGTGACGAGGAAGGGCCGGATCGTGGGCGAGTGGTACTGGGACGACACCGAGCCGACCACCACCCGCGAGGTCTTCTCGGTGACCAAGTCGTTCACCTCCACCCTCGTCGGGATGGCCCAGGCCGACGGCGCCCTGGCGATCGACGAGCCCGCCGCCACCTACATCGACGAGTGGGTCGGCACCGACTCCGAGGCGGTGACCATCCGCAACCTGTTGAGCAACGACTCGGGCCGGGAGTGGAGCTTCGGGCTCGACTACGCCGACCTGCCGGCCGCCGCCGACCGCACGCGGTTCGCCATCGACCTCGACCAGCAGTACCCGCCGGGCGAGGCCTGGTCGTACAACAACGCCGCCATCCAGACCCTCGACCGGGTGATCTCCGAGGCCACCGGCGAGGTCACCGCCGACTACGCCGCCGAGCGCCTCTTCGCCCCGCTGGGCATGGAGCACACGGCGACGAGCGCCGATGCCAGCGGGAACAGCACCAACGCCTTCTTCGGGCTCAGCTCGACCTGCGAGGACCTGGCCCGCTTCGGCTACCTCTTCCTGCGCGACGGCGAGTGGGACGGCGAGCAGATCGTCCCCGCGGCGTGGGTCGAGGAGGCCACCGGCGCCCCCTCGCAGGAGCACAACGCCGCCTACGGCTACCTCTGGTGGCTCAACGCCGAGGGTCGGCTGCTCAGCCCGCTGCAGGCGGTCGCCCCGGGCACCGAGGTCGACGAGCAGGTCGGCCAGATCGTCCCCGGCGCCCCCGACGACATGTACACCGCCCAGGGCCTCGGCGGGCAGATCGTGATGGTCGACCCTGGCTCCGAGACCGTCGTCGTCCGTCTCGGGAGCGGCCCCGCCGGCGCCCCCACCGAGGGCTTCCGCGCCGAGCAGGCCGCCCGCGTCCTCACCGAAGCCCTCCTCGACGAGTAGCTACCGCAGGACCTCGACGGGCTCCTCGGCGGGGGTGAGGTCGGGGCGGGCGGCGGCCTTGGCGTCGCGGATCGTCGAGCGGACGATGTCGACGCTGGTCAGCACCATGTACTGGGCCCAGGCGATGACGCCGAGGAGCTTGGCGCTGTCCTCGAAGAAGATGGCGGCGATCGAGTCCCGGGGGGTGACGGCGTCGACCGCCAGCGACACGCCGAAGCCGACGAGCGACCCGACGAGGATGACCCACCGGGTGCGGGCGATCTCGCCGGTGTAGCGGAGGAGCCACAGCACCGCCGGGGCCACGATGATCAGCTGGCGGGCGGCCTTGGGCAGCCCGACGAAGCGGAGCAGGTCGGCGTGCAGCTGGAAGAGGTCGTCGGCCAGGACCAGGGCGCTGACCCCCGCCGCCGCCCGGAGGAAGCGGGCTGCGGTGGGCCGCCCGGTCTGCGCCGCGACCCAGCCGCCGCCGAGGGCGGCCACCGTGGCCGAGGTCCACCCGAGCACCGCCA
>DASTYI010000044.1:0-4883 GCA_035765045.1 Iamia sp.
TGCCCCGCCGGCGGGCCGCCGCCCTCGAGGTCCTGGCCGTCGACCTGCTGGGCAAGGTCCGGGGCGAGGCCCGCCAGGCCCTGCTCCGCATGCTGGAGGAGACGGGGGCCATCGCCGCCGCCGAGCGGCGGCTCCGACGCCCGGGGCCGGTCGGGCGGGCGGCGGCGGCCGAGCTGCTCGGTCGCACCGGCGGCCCGGCCCACGTCGCCGCCCTGGTGGACCGGCTCGCCGACCGCGACCCCGAGGTCCGGGCGGTGGCGGCCCGGGCGCTGGGCCGCATCGGCACGCCGTCGGCCGTCGCCCCGCTGCTCGCCGCCCTCGACGGCCGCCGCCCGATCCCGATGGGCATCGTCGGCAGCGCCCTGCTCGGCGTCGGTCCCGAGGGCACCGCCCCGCTGCGCTACGCCCTCCAGGCCGGCGAGGCCTCGCCCGTGGCCCGGGCCCTCGCCGTCGAGGTGCTCGGGCTCCACGGCGCGCTGGAGGCCGCCGGCGTGCTGGCCGACCGGACGACGGACCGGGACGAGGCGGTCGAGGTCCGCATCCGCGCCGCCCGCGCCCTGGGCCGGATCGGCTCGCCCCGCAGCGTCGCCGCCCTGGCCTCCGTGCTCTCCCCGGCCGAGCCCACCGCCCTGCGCGCCGTCGCCACCCGGGCCCTCGGCGAGATCGGCGGCGACGACGCCGCCACCCTCCTGATCCCCCTGCTCGACGACCCCGCCCACGTGGTGGCGGCCAACGCCTCGGGCGCCCTCCCCCGCTGCGGCCCCCTCGGCCGCACCCTCCTGCTGGGCCGGGCCGGCGGCGAGGGCCGGGGCGCCGCCCACGCCCGCGAGGCACTGGCCCTCGCCGACCTGTGGGTGCACCGCACCGGCCGCCGGGAGACGGCGTCATGAGGGACGTGGTCCAGGGGGCGATCGACGCCTTCAGCTGGTTCGTCCTCGCCTACTTCCTCGTCCTCAACACGCTCTACCTCGTGCTCGTCCTCACGGCCGCCGGTGACGTCTTCCGCCACATCCGGCGTCGCCCCTTCGCCGGCGACGAGGACATGTTCGCCAGCCCGCTGACGCCGCCGGTGTCGGTGGTGATGCCGGCCCACGACGAGGAGCCGGTGATCGTCGAGGCCGTCCACGCCATGCTGGCCCTGCGGTACCCCGAGTTCGAGGTGGTCGTGATCGACGACGGCTCGACCGACCGCACCTTCGCGGTGATGGCCGAGGCCTTCGACCTGGTCGAGGTGCCGAAGGTCGTGCCCGACCTGGTGCCGGTCGAGGGCGAGCTGCTGTCGGTCCACCTCTCCCGGCAGGGCCACCCGCTCACCGTCGTGCGCAAGACGAGCACCGGCAGCAAGGCCGACGCCAACAACGCCGGGATCAACGCCAGCCGCTACCCGCTGGTGTGCATGGTCGACGCCGACGCCGTGCTCGACGAGGACGCCCTCCTCACCGTGGTCAAGCCCTTCGTCGACGACCCGCTGCGGGTGGTCGCCACCGGCGGCTCGGTCCGGGCCGTCAACGACTCGACCGTCCACCGGGGCCGGATCGGCGACGTGCGCATGCCGAAGCGCTGGCTGGCCCGGATCCAGGTCGTCGAGTACCTGCGCTCGTTCCTGCTGGGCCGCTCGGGGTGGTCGCGGCTCCAGGGCCTGCTGATCATCTCGGGCGCCTTCGGCGTCTTCCGCCGGGACCTGCTGGTGGCGGTGGGCGGCTACGACGCCCACGCCATCGGCGAGGACGCCGACCTGGTCGCCCGGATGCACCGGCACCTGCGCCACGAGGGCCGTGACTACCGGATCGAGTTCGTGTCCGAGCCGGTGTGCTGGACCGAGGTCCCCGAGACCCGGGCGGTCCTGGGCCGCCAGCGGAGGCGCTGGTCGCGTGGGCTGGCCGAGGTGCTGTGGGGGCAGCGGCGGATGATGGGCAACCCCCGCTACGGCCGCATCGGCACCGTCGTGCTGCCGTACTACCTCCTCTTCGAGCTGATCGGGCCCTTCCTCGAGCTGGCCGGCGTCATCACCGTCGCCCTCGGGTTCTCCTTCGGACTGCTGGACGTCGAGTTCGCCCTGCTGTTCCTGGCCGTGGCCCTGGGCTACGGGTTCCTGCTGTCGGTGGTCTCGCTCGCCATCGAGGAGCTCGGCTACCGGCGCTACCCGCGGGCCCGGGACATGGCCATCGCCACCCTCGGCGCCCTGGTCGAGAACGTCGGCTTCCGGCAGGTCCACGCCTGGTGGCGCATCCAGGGCACGTGGCAGTTCCTCCGGGGCGCCGAGCACTCCTGGGGGACGATGACGCGGACCGGCTTCGCCGCCGAGGCCAAGGAGCCGGAGAAGGTCTGAGGGGCTACCCCGCGAAGGGGCCGGGACCGAAGGGGTCGTCCGGGACGGGCTCGGCGTCGGCGAAGGTGCCGGCGCCGAACACGTCGGGCCGGGCGGCGACGGGGGCGGCCTCGTCCTCGGGCCGGACCCAGGCGGCGTAGCCCTCGTCCTCCAGCCGGTCGGCCAGCTCCGGGCCGCCGCTGTCGCGGATCTCGCCCCGGACCAGGATGTGGACCCGGTCGGCCTTCAGCTCGCTCAGCACCCGGGTGTAGTGGGTGATGCAGAGGACGCCGAGCCCGGTCTCGGTGGCGGCCTCGACCCGGCGGGCGCAGGCCCGGAGGGCGTCGATGTCGAGGCCCGAGTCGAGCTCGTCGAGGATGGCGAAGCGCGGGTCGAGGACGCCGAGCTGGAGCGTCTCGTTGCGCTTCTTCTCACCCCCCGAGAGGTCGACGTTGAGCGGGCGGTCGAGGAAGCGCTCGTCGAAGCCGATCCGCTCGGCCTCGGCCGCCATGCGGGCCCGCATGTCGGCGGTGTCGCGACCCGACGCCGCGAACGACGCCGACAGCGAGTCGACCAGCGACACGCCCGGCACCTCGGTCGGGTACTGCATGACGAGGAAGAGCCCGGCCCGGGCCCGCTCCCACGTGGGCAGGGCGAGGAGGTCGACCCCGTCGAGGGTGACCGACCCGCCGGTGACCTCGTAGCCGGGGCGGCCCATCAGGACGTGCGACAGCGTCGACTTGCCGGCGCCGTTGGGGCCCATGACGGCGTGGACCTCGCCCGAGCGGACGGTCAGGTCGACCCCACGCAGGATCTCGGCGCCGGCCACGGTCGCCCGCAGCCCCTCGATGATCAGCTCGCTCTGTGCTCGCTCGGCCATGTCAGGGCACCTCGATGTAGATGTCGTCGCCGTCGACGGTGACCGGGAAGACCGGCACCGGCTTGGTGGCGGGCAGGGCGTGCGGCGTCCCGTCCACCAGGGAGAAGGCCGAGCCGTGCTTCCAGCACTCGATCTGCTTGGTGGCGCACATGACCTCGCCCTCCGAGAGCGAGATGCGCTGGTGCGAGCAGATGTCGCCCACGGCGTAGACGTCGCCGGCACAGCGGACGACGGCGATCGGGTGGCCGTCGACGACCACCCGGTGGGCCGTCCCCTCGGGCACGTCGGCCAGCGCGCAGGCCCGCTCGCGGGTCACGCCGTCTCCGCGCCGACGCGGGCCTGGCGGTCGAGCCGGGCGTCGACCGCGGCCCGGATGGCGCCGAGCACGGGAGCGGGCGCCGGCATCCGGTCGAGCACGTCGGCGAAGAACCCGGCCACGACCAGCCGCTCGGCCACCTCGGGGGGCACGCCCCGGCTCTCGAGGTAGAAGCGCTGGTCGTCGTCGATCGGGCCGACCGTCGAGGCGTGCGAGCAGTGCACGTCGTTGTTCTGGATCTCCAGGTTGGGCACCGACTCGGCCCACGCCTCGTCGCTCAGCTTGAGGTTGCGGTTGGTCTGGAAGGCGTTGGTGCCCCGGGCGTCGGGGCGGACGGTGATCAGCCCGGTGTAGATCGAGCGGCTGCGCCCGCCGACGGCCCCCTTGAACAGCAGGTCCGAGGTGGTGTCGGGGGCCCGGTGGTCCTGGAAGGTGCGGAAGTCGAGGGTCTGGTCGTCCTCGCCGAAGTAGGCGGCCAGCAGGTTGCCGGTGGCACCCCGGCCCTCGAGCCGGCAGTCGGTGCGGAGACGGGTGTAGTCGCCCCCGAGGGCCACGGCGGCGGCGGTGAGGGTGGCCTCCTGGGCGACGCGGGCCACGACGGTGGCCAGCTGCCAGGTGGCGGCGGCGTGCTCCTGGGCGGTCGTGTAGGCGAGGCGGGCCCGGGCGGCCACGTCCAGCTCGACCAGCGGGAGCACCAGGCGGGTGCCGTCGAGCGAGGTCTGGTGCTCGACGACGGTGGCGTCCGCGCCCTCCTCGGCGACGACGAGGATGCGGGGGGCGCTGAGGGCGTCGGCGGTGGCGGCCACGGTGCGGACGAAGATCGGGGCGGCGACGGTGGCCCCCCGGCGGATGCGGACGACCACGGGGGTCGGCGCCAGCGCCGCCGTCCACTCGACCAGGGCGTCCTGGGCATCGCCCATGACCGAGCCGAGCCCGGTGGCGTCGTCGGTGACGACGGTGACGTTCTCGTCGCGCACGACGACGTCGCGGATCCACCCGTCGACCAGCGTGATCTCGGCGGCCCAGGGGCCCTCGTCGTCGGGGAGGGCGGGCGGGGCACCGGGGTCGTGCTCGGGCCGGGCCAGCACGGTGGCGAAGCGGTCGAGGTCGAGCTCGTCGATGCGGCTGTAGCGCCACTCCTCGGCCTCGGGGCTGGGCAGCCCGGCCGCCTCGGCCCGACCGGCCGCCGCCGCCCGCGCCGCCGTGTCACCGGGGAGGTGGGCCAGGTCGTCGGGCGTGGCGCTCAGGGGGGGTCTCCGGTCGTGCGGCGGCGGGGTCCGGCCTCGGGAGGCCGACGATGCAGGCTACCGGCGGGGCCGGCCCGGCCCCCAGCCCCGTGACGGGTGTCCGACCGCCGGCTCCCGTTCTGAGGCGCACCC
>DASTYI010000045.1:0-26246 GCA_035765045.1 Iamia sp.
GGCCAGCAGCTGGATGTACTCCGGGGTGGTGCCGCAGCAGCCACCGATCACCTGGACGCCGAACTCCTCGACGAAGCGCCGCTGGTGGTCGCGCAGCTCCTCGGCGGTGAGGTCGTAGTGCATGGCGCCGTCGACCACCGAGGGCAGGCCGGCGTTGGGAAGGCACGAGATCGGCGTGCGGGCGGCCGACGAGAGGTGGCGCAGGTGCTCGCTCATCTCGTTGGGGCCGGTGGCGCAGTTGAGCCCGACGATGTCGACCTTCAGGGGGTCGATGGCGGCCAGGGCGGCGTTGATCTCGGTGCCGAGCAGCATCCGCCCGGTGAGCTCCATCGTGACCTGGCACTGGATCGGCACCTGGCGGCCGACGGCGGCCATCGCCCGGCGGGCGCCGATCACCGACGCCTTCACGGCCAGCAGGTCGAAGTGGGTCTCGAGGATGAAGAGGTCGACCCCGCCCTCGAGCAGGCCGCGGCAGGCGGTCTCGTAGGCGTCGCGCAGGTCGGCGAAGCGGATCTGACCCAGCGACGGGGCCTTGGTGCCGGGGCCGAGCGAGCCGGCGACGAACCGCGGCCTGTCCGGTGTCGAGAAGCCGTCGGCCACCTCGCGGGCGATGCGGGCGTTGGCCAGGGCGATCTCGTGGGCCCGCTCGGGGATGTCGTACTCGCCGAGGGGCACGGCGAAGGCGCCGAAGGTGTTGGTCTCGACGACGTCGGCACCGACCTCGAAGTAGGCCGTGTGGAGGGCGGCGACCACGTCGGGCCGGGTGACCCCGAGGATGTCGGTGCACCCCTCGAAGGCGGGGCCGCCGTAGTCGTCGAGGCTCAGGTCCTGGGTCTGGATCCAGGTGCCGGTGGCGCCGTCGTAGACGACGACGCGCTCGCGGACCGCCTCGAGGAACGCACTCGTGTCACCCATCCGGCCCAGGCTACCGAGGGCCCTCCGGCCCTCGACCATCCGTTGCCGGGCCGGGTCAGCCCTGCTCGGGCTCGGTCGGCTTCGGGGCGGTCAGGCGGGCCCGCTCCTCGGGGCTGATCGAGCGGAGCACCAGCACGCCGCCGACCGCCGCCAGCACCCCGACGACCAGCAGCCCGACGCCGAGCCCGGCCGAGTCGCTGGTGGCCAGCAGGACGACCCCGCCGAGCAGGGCGACGACGGCCCCGACGAACAGCCCCACCATCAGGTCCGCCTTGCGGCGCATGGCCGGCGTGGCCTCGGCGGGGGTGGGGTCGGTCATGGCCCCCAGCGTTGCACGGGACGTCCCCGATCGGGGGGATCTGCAGGCTCCTCGTAGTGTGGGCGGATGCGGATCATCGAGGCCAGCCAGGTCGCCGACGTGCGGGCCGGTGAGATCCCCCGGCACCTCGGCGTGATCATGGACGGCAACGGCCGCTGGGCCCAGATGCGGTCGCTCACCCGGTCCGAGGGCCACGCCGCCGCCGAGGACGCCGTCGTCGCCACCGTCGACGCCTGCCTCGACCTCGGCGTGCAGTGGGCGTCGGCCTACGCCTTCTCCACCGAGAACTGGACCCGCGAGGTCGAGGAGATCGCCTTCCTCATGCGCTTCGACGAGTGGCTGCTGCGCAAGGAGCGGCGCGACGAGCTCAACGACAAGGGCGTCCAGATCCGCTTCTGCGGCCGGCTCGACGACCCCCGCATCCCCACCGACTCGCGGGACTGGCTCTACGAGACGGCCGAGCTGACGGCGGGCAACGACCGCATGATCCTGGCCATCGCCTTCAACTACGGCGGGCGGACCGAGATCGTCGACGCCTGCCGGCGGCTGGTCGCAGCGGGTATCGCGCCCGAGGACGTCACCGAGGAGCGCCTGTCGGCCGAGATGTACGCCCCCGACATGCCCGACCTCGACCTGGTGATCCGCACCTCGTCGGAGAACCGGACGTCCAACTTCTTCCCCTGGCAGGCCACCTACGCGGAGCTGGTCTTCATGGACACCCTCTGGCCCGACTTCCGCGAGGGCCACCTCTACTCCGCCGTCGCCGAGTACCAGGCCCGCCGCCGCCGGCTGGGCGCGGCCACCGCCGGCCCCCGGGCGTGACCGCCTCAAGGTGCCAGGCACCTTGAGGCGGTTGGGCGTCACGACTCCGACTGGCCGGGGTGGGGGGGCGCCTCGGTACGCTTCGGCCATGAACCCGGCTGACCTGGCGGCGCTCCTCGGGCTCCCGGACCTCGGCGCCGGGCTGGCCGCCGTCGAGGAGGCGCTGGGCCGGGCCATCGTCGTCGAGCGCGACGAGATCGAGTCGCCCGCCCGTCGGGTGGTGCTCGGCGGGGGCAAGCGGCTGCGGCCCGCCCTCTCGCTCGCCTGCGCGGCGGCCGCCACCGGCCGGGGCGACGACGTCAACGCCGACCACGACGTGATCGCCGGGGCCACCGCCGTCGAGCTGGTCCAGGCCGGCAGCCTGGTCCACGACGACATCATGGACCAGGCCGGCGAGCGCCGGGGCGTGCCCACGATCAACGCCGTCGAGGGCCCCAACCAGGCCCTCCTCGTCGGCGACTTCCTCCTCGCCCGGGCCGGGATGCTGGCCGCCGGGGTCAGCCAGGACGTCGCCACCTTCCTCTCGATCGCCATCGCCGACCTGTGCGTCGGGCAGTCGGCCGAGGTCGCCACCATCTACGACCCGGACCGCAGCATCGGCGCCTACGAGGCCTCGATCGCGGGCAAGACCGCCGCCCTGTTCCGCTCGGCCTGCGAGATCGGCGCCGCCTCGGCCGGGGCGTCGGACGAGGCGGTCAAGGCCGTCGGCGCCTACGGCACCGCCTTCGGCATGGCCTTCCAGATCATCGACGACGTCCTCGACGTGGTCTCCACCACCGAGGCCCTCGGCAAGCCGGTCGGCAACGACATCCGCGAGGGCGTCTACAGCCTGCCGGTCCTGCTCGCCCTGGACGGCCCCGACGGCGCCGCCCTCCGCTCCCGGCTCGGCTCGGCCCCCACCGAGGACGACGTGGCCCACGCCCTCACCCTCGTGCGGTCGAGCGCCGGGGTCGCGGCCTCGCTCGACGCCGCCCGCGAACACAACGAGGCCGCCGTCGACGCCCTGTCCCGCCTCCCCGAGGGCCCGGTGACCGACGGCCTGGCCCGCCTCCCCGGCGCCTACCTCGACTGGGTCCTGGAGGACAAGGCCCCCGGCCTGGCGGTCTCGACCGGCCGCTAGGCGCCCTCGGCGGGCGAACCGAACAGCAGCGCCCGTACGACGGCGTCGTCGATCGGCGCCCGACGGCCCTCACGCCTGATGCCGGCCACGATCCCGGCGATCGCAGCCTGGACCGCCGGATCGTCGCCCTTGAACCCGCGTCTGTCCGCCTCGTGGAGATGGTGAGCGGTCTGCTCGCTACAGCTCGCCAGCAGGAGAGCCTTGGCGTGGGTCGCCTGGAGCAGGGCCTCGGCCTGGAGGCCTTCGTTGCCGAACCGTGCGGCCATCGACGACTTCGCCATCGCCTCGGCGAAGCTGCTGAAGGCGACCGCCTGCTCGTCGGCGACCCGCCGGCGCTGGTCGGCCGCGTAGGCGATGTAGCCGGCGACGACGACGCCGACGAACCCGACCACGATCGCGGCGGCCTCCACGACGACGACCGTACCAGCGCGTCCACGGGTGTCGGTGGTGGCCGCCCGGCCGCTGAGCCCCTCTAGGGTCGGGTCGTGAGCATCGCGACGAAGAAGGGCGACGACGGCACCACCGGGCTGCTCTACGGCGGTCGGGTGCGCAAGGACTCGGCCCGGCCCGAGACCTACGGCCAGGTCGACGAGGCCCAGGCCGTCATGGGCGTCGCCCGGGCCCATGCCGAGCCGGGGGGCGAGCTCGACCAGGTGCTCGTCTCGCTCCAGCGCGACCTGTGGGTGCTGATGGCCGACCTGGCCACCGACGCCCCCAACCGCCACAAGCTCACGCTGGGCACGACGCTCGTCTCCGAGGACATGGTCGACCGCCTCGACGCCCTGCTGGCCGACTACGAGACCCGCTTCGAGATGCCGCGGGAGTTCGTCGTCCCCGGCGCCTCGGTCGTCGGCGCCCACCTCGACGTGGCCCGCACCGTCGTCCGCCGGGCCGAGCGGGTCGCCGTCGCCCTCGCCCCCGAGAGCACCGCCGCCCTGGCCTACCTCAACCGCCTGTCCGACCTGCTGTGGGCCCTCGCCCGCTGGCAGGACGGCACCTCCCTGACCGCCCGCCCGACCTGACCCCCCAGCTTTGGACGGGAACCCGCCACATGCGGCGGGTGCCGTCCAAGGTTCGACCCAAGGACCCCCATGGCCCCTCGCACCGTGACCCCGACGACCGCCGGCAAGGTGCCGGCCCGGACCGACCTGGTGGTGGCCGGCGTCCGGTCCGACCGGCTCGACGACGACCTGGCCGCCGCCGGGATCAGCGCCGCCTTCGCCGAGGCGTCGGGCTTCACCGGCAGCGACGGGTCGACGCTGCTCGCCCCCGGCGCCGGGGCCAAGGACCCCGACGTGCTCGCCGTCGGGCTGGGCGCGACCGCCGACGTCGACGCCAACCGCCTCCGCAGCGCCGCCGGCACCGCCGGCCGCAAGGCCACCCGCCACCCCAAGGTCGCCGTCACCCTGGCCGAGCGGGTCGCCGACGGGGTCGACGCCGCGGCTGCCACCCAGGCCGTCACCGAGGGCTGGGTGCTCGGCGCCTACCGGTTCGACGAGCACCGCTCGCAGCCCAAGAAGTCGAAGCTGGCCTCGGTCACGCTGACCGGCGGGGCCAACAAGGCGGCGCGCGCCGCCGTCGAGCGGGGCCTGGCCGTGGCCGGCGCCGTCACCCTCGCCCGCGACCTCGTCAACCAGCCCGGCGGGTCGCTGGTCCCGGCCCAGCTGGCCGACCGGATCAAGGCCATGGCGGGGGAGCGGGGGCTCAAGGTCCGGGTCGACACGCCGGCCCAGCTGCGGAAGAAGGGGCTCGGCGGCGTGCTCGGCGTGGCCCAGGGGGCGTCGAACGAGCCCCGCTTCGTCGAGCTGACCTACACCCCGTCGGGCCGCGCCACCGGCCACGTCGCCCTCGTCGGCAAGGGCGTCACCTTCGACACCGGTGGCTACTCGCTCAAGACGCCCGACGGCATGAAGGGCATGAACAGCGACATGGGCGGCGCCGCCGCCGTCGTCGGGGCCATGAGCGCCCTGGCCGCCCTCGGCGCCCCGGTCAAGGTCAGCGGCTACCTCCCGCTGGTCGAGAACATGATCGGGCCCGACGCCATCCGGGTGGGCGACGTCCTGACCATCCGGGGCGGCACCACCGTCGAGGTCCTCAACACCGACGCCGAGGGCCGGCTGATCCTGGCCGACGGGCTGCGGCTGGCCTCCGAGGCCAAGCCCGACGCCATCGTCGACCTGGCCACCCTCACCGGCGCCATCATCGCCGCCCTCGGGCCGCGCACCGCCGGGCTGTTCGGCACCGACCCGCTGGTGGCGCGGGTGCGGGACGTGGCCGACGCCGCCGGCGAGGCGGTGTGGCCGATGCCGATGCCCGCCCACCTCCGCCCCGGTCTCGACTCCGACATCGCCGATCTCAAGAACATCACCGGTGGTCGCTTCGGCGGGGCCTCGGTGGCCGCCCTCTTCCTCCGCGAGTTCGTCGACGACGGCATCCCGTGGGCCCACCTCGACATCGCCGGCCCGGCCTGGATCACCGAGTCGCCCTACGGCGAGGTGCCCAAGCTCGGCACGGGCTTCGCCGTCCGCACCCTCATCGACCTCCTCACCACCTGGACCCCGCTGGACTGAGAGCGGGACCCCGGCCGGCGGGGGAGGAGCGGTCCGCCGGCCGGGGGAAGGTGCCCCCGCCGCCGCGACATGGCCCACGGCGGCAGGGGCGGGAGCGCTCGGGGTGGCCCGGGCCGAGCGCTCGATCGGGGGTGCCCCGGGCAGTCCTCGGCTGCACCGCGGACCGCCCGGAGCCCGACCGTCGGCGCCCGTCGACGACGGGGACGGGCGCCGACGGCGATCAGGCGGCGTCGTCGGAGGGGGCGACCGGCCACCCCCCGGCACCGGGCGGGACGGGTGGCGTGGTGGGGATGTCGGTCACGACGGTGGTGACGAGGTCGCCGACGACGGAGGGGTCGGCCGGCGCCGGGGCCGAGGCGACCCGGGCCCGGACCAGCCGGTGGGCCCACGTGGCGGCGTCGTCGGCGACGACCGGGTGGACGTCGAGGCGGACGAGGCGCTGGGCGGTGGTGGCGACGTCCTCGCCCAGCTCGGCCAGCCCCAGCGCCATGTGCCGGGCCCGCCGCTGCTGGGGGTGGAGGATCGAGGCGTCGCGCTCGGTGGCCCGCCACTCCTGGTGCCCGGCCCGGAGCGCCGGCGGGAGCCGCTCGACCTGGTGCCGGGTGAGCGGGGGGACATGGCGGCGCACCTCCAGGTGGGCCTCGGGGGCGGCCCGGGCCAGGCCGAACTGGCAGCACCGGTGGAGGGCCCGCACCAGCGGGCTGTGGCGACCCATCCCGACGCCGAGCCCGAGGGTGGCGGCGGTGGTGTCGAGGTCGAGGCTGGTGCCGTCGGGCTCGGTGCTGAGGCGGGCGTCGAGGTACCGGACCAGCCAGGTGGTGCTCGGCCCGAGGATGGCCAGCCAGAACCGTTCGACGTAGGTGGACCGCGGCGGGTAGCCGAGGGCGTCGATCACCGGGTCGCGCCAGGGGACGATGGTGAGGGTCGGCACGGACAGGTCGGGCATCGGCATGGTCGCTCTCCCGGTCGGGGGGTTGGGGTGGTGGGGGAAGCGATCCACACCGGACCGTCGGTGTGTTTCATGTACTTTCATTCAATCTCAGTCTGATGTCAACCCCTTGTAGGTTGGGGCGATGGCCACCACCGAGGAGCGAGAGGGGCTCGAGCGCCGGGCCTGGCTGCACGGCGCCGAGGTCGACCTCGACCTGGGCGTCGCCGAGGTCGCCCACTGGGTGGCCGAGAGCACCCGGATCGTCGCCCTGACCGGCGCCGGCCTCAGCACCGACAGCGGCATCGCCGACTTCCGGGGCAAGAACGGCGTCTGGACCCGCAACCCGGCGGCCGAGAAGGCGAGCACCCTCGACCACTACCTGTCCTCCACCGAGGTCCGGGCCGCCGCCTGGCAGATGCGCCTCGCCAGCCCGGCGTGGGCGGCCGAGCCCAACGCCGGCCACCGGGCCCTCGTCGCCCTCGAGCAGCAGGGCCGGCTGCGGGCCGTCGTCACCCAGAACACCGACGGCCTCCAGCAGCTGGCCGGTTCCGACCCCCGGCGGGTGATCGAGATGCACGGCACGATGCGCCGGGTCCGCTGCATCGACTGCGGCGACGAGGCCGACATGCGCCGGGCGCTCTACCGGGTCGAGGCGGGCGAGGCCGACCCGCCCTGCCGCACCTGCGGTGGGATCCTCAAGAGCGCCACCGTCCTGTTCGGCGAGGGCCTCGCCACCGCCGACGTCGACGCCGCCGAGGCCGCCGCCCGCGACTGCGACCTGCTGCTGGCGATCGGCTCGACCCTCGCCGTCTACCCGGTCGCCCTCCTGCCCCAGATCGCGGCCCGGGCCGGCGCCCGCCTGGTGATCGTCAACGGCCGCGCCACCGAGCAGGACGGCCTGGCCGACGCCGTGCTGCGGGGCTCGATCTCCGCCGTCCTCCCGGCCCTGGTCCCGGGGGAATCAGCCGCCTAGGTCGATTGTTGAGTCACTCGGTAGGCTTTTCGGGCCGCCGAGGAACGAAGGACGAAGGGGACACGGACAATGCCGAGCTTCCGGGACATGCTGGCCCAGGCCAAGAGCGAGATCCGCGAGGTCACCACGGCCGAGGCCGACGAGATGCGCAAGGAGCCGGGCGCCGTGGTGCTCGACGTGCGCGAGGCCGACGAGTTCGAGCAGGGCGCCATCCCGGGGGCGGTGTTCATCCCCCGGGGCACCCTCGAGACCGGCATCGAGGGCCGCATCCCCGACAAGGACACGTCGCTGATCGTCCACTGCGCCGGCGGCGTCCGCTCGGCCCTGGCCGTCAAGAGCCTCCAGGAGCTGGGCTACACCAACGCCGTCTCGGTGATCGGCGGGTTCAACCAGTGGAAGGACGAGGGGCGCGAGTGGAAGCTCCCGCAGACCCTCACCCCCGAGCAGCGCAACCGGTACAAGCGCCACCTGCTGCTGCCGGAGGTCGGTGACGAGGGCCAGCAGAAGCTGCTCGACGCCAAGGTGCTGCTGCTCGGCGCCGGCGGCCTCGGCTCGCCCGCCGCCCTCTACCTCGCCGCCGCCGGCGTGGGCACGCTCGGCATCATCGACATGGACGTCGTCGACGACTCCAACCTCCAGCGCCAGATCCTCCACAACATCGAGCGCATCGGTGACCGGAAGGTCGACTCGGCCAAGAAGACGCTGACCCTCCTCAACCCCGACGTCAACGTGGTCACCTACGACCAGCGGCTGGGCGAGGACAACATCATGCAGGTGCTGGCCGGGCCCGACGGCGACGGGTGGGACGCCATCGTCGACGGCACCGACAACTTCCCGACCCGCTACCTGGTCAACGACGCCAGCGTGAAGCTGGGCATCCCGGTCGTCCACGGCTCGATCTTCCGGTTCGAGGGCATGGTCACGGTGTTCGACCCGCACTCGGGGCCGACCTATCGGGACATGGTCCCCGAGCCGCCGCCCGCCGACATGGCGCCGAGCTGCGCCGAGGCCGGGGTGCTGGGCGTGCTGCCCGGCATCGTCGGGTCGCTCCAGGCCATCGAGACGATCAAGCTGATCCTCGGGCTGGGCGACTCGTTGAGCGGCCGGCTGCTGGCCTACGACGCCCTGGAGACGTCGTTCCGGGAGTACAAGGTCCGGGTCGACCCGACCAACGAGATCACCTACGCCAACCGCGACCGCATCCAGGTCGCCGAGGTCGAGGGTCTCTGCGCCCCCCTCCCGCTGGCCCCGCCACCCGGCGCCTGACCGCCGTCCCTCCTCCGCGACGATCCTCGACAAGAACCAGTCTTGTCGGAGGATCGTCGCGTGGGCGCGACCTCTCCGCGCCAGGGCTGTCGCCAGGCCGTTCTGGCGCGGTGGTGTCGCGCCGGCGCGACCTGGCCGCGCCGAAACGCCGACGCGACCGCATCCGACAGAAACCGGTTCTGGTCGGGAGTGGTCGCGGCCCGGCCGGGGTGGGGACCTAGCCTCGCCCGGATGGCCGAGCACGACGCGCTGCACCCCGACGCGTCCGAGGTCCCCGAGGTCGCACCCGACCACCACGTCGCCACCGTCGAGGGGCCGTCGGGGGGCCGGCGGAAGCTGATCGCCCGGCTGTCGACCCTCGCCGGGATCCTCATCGGCGGGGTCACGTGCGCCTTCGTCGTCAACGAGCTGGCCTCGGAGTGGAGCCGGGTGCGGGAGGCGATCACCGACGCCTCGCCGGTCTGGATCGTCGTCGCCCTGGCCTGCTGCGCCCTCGGCATGACCAGCATCGGCTGGGGCTGGACCGACGTCCTCGCCCTGCTCGGCGCCCGGGTCGCTCGGGGCCGGGCCCTGGCCTGGTACTTCGTCGGCGAGCTGGGCAAGTACCTGCCCGGCGGGGTCTGGCCCGTGCTCGGGCGGGGCGAGCTGGCCCGGCGCGGCGGCGTCCCCGGCCCCCGGGCCTACGCCAGCGTGGCCCTCTCGCTGGTGACGCTCTACCTGGCCGCCATGCTCGTCGCCGTCGGCCTGCTGCCCTTCGCCCTGGGCGACGACGGCCCGGGGGCGACGGCGCTGCTGCTGCTCCTCCTGCCCCTCGGCCTGGGCGCCCTCCACCCCCGGGTGCTCGTCCCCGTGCTCGACCTGGTCCGCCGGGTCACCAAGCGGCCGCTGGCGATCGACGTCCCGCCGTGGCGGGGCACCGTCGCCACCGTCCTGCGCTACGTGCCGACGTGGCTGTTCAACGCGGCGGGGACGGCGGCGGTCGCCCACGCCGTGGCCCCCGACGACGCCGACCTCGCTCGGATCGCCTTCGCCGCCACCCTGAGCTGGATCGCCGGCTTCCTCGCCGTCGCCGTCCCCGCCGGGGCCGGGGTGCGGGAGGCCGTCTTCCTCGCCGCCTGCGGCCTGCCCTCGGAGCTGGGGGCGACGGTGGCGGTGGCCACCCGGGTGCTGTTCATCGTGGTCGACCTGGGCGGCGCCGCCATCGCCGCCCCCTTCGTGCCCCGCCGGACGCCCGACGCCACCGAGTCCGAGCCCGAGGTCGTCGCCTCCCCGCGGTAGCCGGTCGGTCGCACCGGGGGCCACGGGTGCGCCGGTAGGGTGCCCGGCCATGGGCAGCCCCGGTGGAGCCGACCCCACGGCGGTCGCCGCGGGCCCCGTCCCCCGGCCGGTGCGGCTGCGCCCGCTCGGGGTGGGCGAGATGCTCGACGCCGGGCTCAAGCTGTTCCGCTCCCGCCCCCGGGACATGGTCCTGGCCACCCTGGTGCCGACGCTGCCGGCCGTCGTGCTGCTGGTGCTGGTCCAGCTGTCGTCGGGCAACCCCGACTCGATGATCAGGACCGACGAGGCCACGGGTGTCGAGACCGTCGACGGCGGCGCCTTCGCCCTGTTCCTCGGCGGGACGGTGGTGAGCACGCTCGTCCTCCTCGTCGCCACCAACCTGGCGTTGGCCGGGACGATGCGGATCTCGATCGGCGTCTACCTCGGCGAGGAGGTCACGTGGCGCGAGTCGCTGCGCTTCGCCCTCCAGCGCTGGACCTCGCTGACCGCCCTGCTCGTGCTCACCGTCCTGGGCACGTCGGTCGGCCTGCTCGCCTGCGTCCTCCCGTACTTCTGGCTGACCGGGATCTGGGCCGTCGCCGTCCCCGCCCTGGTGGTCGAGGGCCTCGGCCCGATCCGCTCGCTGGACCGGTCCCGCCGGCTGGTCTCGGGGCGGTTCTGGCCCGTCCTCGGCACGGTCGTGCTGGCCGGGCTGCTGGCCTCGGTGCTCCAGGGGATCCTCGTCGCCCCGGTGATCGTCCTCCAGCTCACCGGGCAGAGCTTCCTGCTGACGTCGCTGCTCACCGGGGTGGCCCAGCTGGCCGGCTCGGCCCTCACGCTGCCGTACACGGCGGCCGTCACCGCCGTCGTCTACTTCGACCTGCGGGTGCGCAAGGAGGGCTACGACCTCGAGCTGCTGGCCCGGGGCGTCGGCGTCGAGCCCCCGCCCGAGGACCCGGCGGACCGGCCGGCGGGGCCCGTCGCCCCGGCCGGTGGGTGGGGTGCGCCGGCGGCCCCCGCCGGGGGGTGGGGTCCGGGCCCGGGCGCCGGTGGCTGAGGTCGACCCGGGCGAGGCCCGCGAGCAGGCCCGCCGGGTGCTGGCGGGCGACCGCTACCAGGCCGAGGACGTCCCCCGCCCGCTCCAGGGCGTGCTGCGGTGGGTCGGCGAGCGGATCGAGGACGTCAGCCGTCCGGTGGCCGACGCCCTCGGCACCCCGGCGGGCCTGGTGATCGGGCTGGGGGCGGTGGCGGTGGCGACGACGCTGCTGGTCCTGGCCCTGGTCCGACGGCGGACCCGGGTGGCCGAGCGTGAGGCGGTGACCCGGCGCCGGGCCCGGTCCCTCGACCCCGCCGCCCTCGACCGGGAGGCCGAGGCCGCCGAGGCGGTCGGCGACCTGGCCACCGCCGTCCGGCTCCGGTTCCGCGCCGGGGTGGTGCGGCTGGAGCAGGCCGGGGCGGTGCCGGCCCGGGTCGACGCCACCACGGCCCGCCTGGTCGGTCGGGTCGACGTCCCCGCCTTCGCCCCGCTGGCCCGGGCCTTCGACGAGGTCGCCTACGGGGGCCGCCCCGCCACCCCCGCCGACGTCGCCGCCGCCCGCCGCCACTGGCCCGAGGTCCTGGCCGCGGCCACCGCGGCCACCGCCGTCACCGGGCCCCACCCCGAGCGAGCTGGCGATCAGACCCGACGGGAAGCCGTCGGATCCGATCGCCGGTTCGGGGGAGGGGTGGGGGCGTGACGGGGTGGTGGGGGCGGGTGGGCCCGGTGAAGCGGGCCGTCGCCGTGGTGCTGGGGCTGGTGGTGGGGGTGAACCTGCTGCTGGCCGCCCTCGACGCGGTGGTGGGGAGCGACCCGGGCGGCCCGACCGGCTCGTCGTACGCCACCGGGGACGACGGCGTGGCCGCCTGGGCCGACCTGCTGCGGGCCCGCGGCGTCACCGTCGAGCCCCTGCGCCGGCCGCTGGGCGAGGCCGACCTGCCCGCCGGCGGCACCGTCGTCGTGGTCGACCCGGCCGACGCCCCCACCCCCGAGGGGCTGGCCGCCCTGGCCGACCACCTCGCCGGCGGGGGCCGGGTCGTCGCCGTCGGCGCCGCCGGCTCCGTCTACGCCGGGGCCCTGCTCGGGGCCGACCTCGGCTGGCAGCCCAAGGGCACCGCCCGCCCGACCCCGGCCGGGGACCTGCTCGCCGGGCTCGACGACCTGCGGGGCGACGGCACCGGCTCCTTCGCCACCCCCGGGCCGGCGACGGTCGAGGCCGGTCCGGCCGCCGCCCCGGTCGTCGTGTCCACCGGTGGGCTGCTGGCGGTGGCCGATCCCAGCCTGCTCCACAACGCCCGCCTGGCCGACGGCGACGACGCCGCCCTCGCCGTCGTGCTCGCCGGGTCCGGCCCGGTCGCCTTCGCCGAGGCCGAGCACGGCTACGGCACGACCCGCGGCCTCGCCGCCGTCCCTGGTCCCCTCAAGGCCGCCGTGATCGGCTTGGTGCTGGCCGCCCTGGTCGGCCTCTGGTCGGTCGGCCAGCGCCTCGGGCCGGCCGAGGCCGTCGACCGGCCGCTGCCCCCGCCCCGCCGGGCCTACGTCGACGCCCTCGGCGCCGCCCTGGCCCGCACACCCGACCCCCCGACCCCGGAGGACACCCGTGACCGATCCGACACCCTCGCCCGCTGACGACGGGGTGCTGGCCGCCACCCGGGCCCGGCTGGGCGCGGCGGTCGCCCCCGTGGTCGTGGGGGCCGACGAGGTCCTCGACGCCCTGGTCGTCGCCCTCGCCGTCGGCGGCCACGTGCTGTTGGAGGGCGTCCCGGGCACGGCGAAGACGCTGGTGGCCGACGCCTTCGCCCGGGCCCTCGGCGCCCGCTTCCGCCGGGTCCAGTTCACCCCCGACATGCTCCCGTCGGACCTGACCGGCACGATGACGATGCGTGACGGCGAGCTGGCCTTCCGGCCCGGCCCGGTGTTCACCAACGTGCTGCTGGCCGACGAGGTCAACCGCACCCCGCCCAAGACGCAGTCGGCGCTGCTGGAGGCCATGGGGGAGGGGCAGGTGACCGTGGACGGGACGTCGCGCCGGCTGGCCGACCCGTTCCTCGTCGTCGCCACCCAGAACCCGATCGAGTACGAGGGCACGTACCCGCTGCCCGAGGCCCAGCTCGATCGCTTCCTGGTCAAGGTCGAGGTCGGCTACCCGGCCGAGGCCGTCGAGCGCTCGATGCTCGACCTGGCCCGCACCGGGCTGCGGCCGACGGCGCTGGGCGAGGTGCGCCCGATCGTCACCCCGGACCCGGGGGGCGCGACCGCCGGCGCCGTGGCCGAGCTGACCACCGCCCTGCGGGCCGAGGTCGACGCCACCACCGTCACCGCCGAGGTGGCCGACTACCTGCTGGCCGTGGTGCGGACGACCCGCACCCTCCCCGCCGTCGAGGTCGGCGCCAGCCCCCGGGCCGCCGTCCACCTGCTGGCCGCGTCCCGGGCCGCCGCCCGCCTCGCCGGCCGGGCCTACGTCAGCCCCGACGACGTGGTCGCCGTGGCCCCGATGGTCCTCCGCCACCGGCTGGTGCTGCGGGCCGAGGCCGAGCTCGAGCGCTTCCGCCCCGACGACGCCGTCGCCGCCGCCCTCGCCGCCGTCCCCGTCCCCCGATGACGTCGGGTGGGGGGTTGGGCTGATGTCGCCGTCGGGGCGGGCGGTGGGGCTGGCCGTGGCGCTGGCGCTGGCGCTGCTGGTGGTGCCGTGGGAGGTGGGGGCCCTCGGCGCGGTCGTGCTGGCGGTGGCGACGGTGGTCGACGCCCTGGCCGCCCGGGCGCCGGTGACCGTCGAGCGCGAGGTGCCGGCCCGGCTGGCCCGGGGCGTCCCGGCCCGGCTCACGGTCACCGTCGAGGGGGCGGGGGCGCGGCGGGTCGAGGTCCGCCAGCCCCGGGTGCCCGATGTCGACGTCGAGCCGGGCACGGGCGTCGGCGGGCTCGACGCCGAGGTGGTGGCCCGGCGCCGGGGTCGCCACGAGCTGCCCCCGGTCGCCGTCCGGCTCACCGGCCCGCTGGGGCTGGGGCGCTGGGACAGCGAGCACGGCGGCGCCCACGTCGTCGAGGTCCACCCCGACCTCCCCGCGGCCCGCCGCCTGGCCACCGCCGTCCGCCAGGCCCGCTTCCGCGACCCCGGGCTGCGGCGCCGGGGGGCGATCGGGATCGGCACCGACTTCGACCAGGTCCGCGAGCACCAGCCCGACGACGACATCCGCCACGTCAACTGGCCCGCCACCGTCCGCCAGGGCCGGCTGATGACCAACCAGTACCGGGAGGACACCGAGCGCGACGTCGTCGCCCTGGTCGACTGCGGCCGGCTGATGGCCGCCCCCGTGCCCGGGCCCGACGGCCGGCTCGACCGCACCCGGCTCGACGTCGCCGTCGACGCGGCGGCGGCCCTGGCCGCGGTGGCCGACGTGGTCGGCGACCGTTGCGGCGCCCTGGCCTACGACGACGAGGTCCGGGCCCGGGTCGTGCCCCGCCGGGCCTCGGGCGACGACGTGGTGCGCGCCCTCCACGCCGTCGAGCCCCGGGCCGTCGACAGCGACGCCGAGCGGGCCTTCCGCGCCCTCGGCGCCACCAAGCGGTCGCTGGTCGTCGTGCTGACCGACGTGCTCGACGCGGCAGCGGCCCGGGCCCTGCTCGACGCCGTGCCGGTGCTGGCCCGCCGGCACGCCGTCGTCGTCGCCAGCTGCACCGACGTCGAGGTCGAGGAGGCGGCGGCGGGGACGGGCGAGCGGGCCGTGGTCGCGGCCCGGGTGCTGGCCGAGCGGGATCGGGCCGTGGCCCAGATCCGCCGCCGGGGCGCCCGGGTGGTCGAGGCCCCGCCGGCCCGTCTCGGCGCCGCCGTCGTCGCCGCCTACCTCGACGCCAAGGCCACCGCCCGGCTCTGATCCCCCGCCGGCCGTCCCCGCCACCAGACGAGGGCCCAGAACAGCCCGGCGAGGGAGAGGCCGACGGCGACGGCGGTGGCGGGCGGGAGGTGGCGGGTGGTCACCAGGCCCTCGACCAGGCCGGTGGGGACGAGCCACAGCGCCACGCCGAGGGCCACCTCGGCGGCGGCCCGGGCCTCCTCGACCACGGCCGCGCCGCGCGCCCGCAGCCCGGGGGCGACGACGGCGATGCCGAGCCGCAGCCCGGCGGCCCCGGCCACGGTCACCAGCGACAGCTCGATGAACCCGTGCGGGGCCAGCAGGCTGATCGCCGCGTCGCCCGCCCCGGCCGCCGCGAAGAGCCCGGCGACCAGCCCGACGATGGCGCCGTTGAACGCCAGCAGGAGGGCGGTGGGCAGGCCCCCGGCGATGCCCACGGCCAGGGCCATGAACGAGACCCGGATGTTGTTGACGAAGATCTGGCTGCCCATCGACGTGCGCTCCAGGTCCGACGGGGTGGTCGCCGGGCCGCCCCGGTCGGCGGCGTCGGACGCCCCCTGGGTCAGGGGGGTGACGGCGGCGACCCGCCCGGCCGTGGCCGGGTCGGCGTGGGCCCACAGCCCGGTGCCGAGCGCCGGGCCCCAGAGCAGCAGGGCGGCGACGAGGAGGACCCGGGGCCGCTCGCGCACCCGCCGGAAGAAGCCGGTGCCGAGCCAGTGGCCGAACGAGGCCCGGCGCCCCGGGACCCGGTAGACGACGGTGCGGGCCCGGCCGACGAGGGCCTCCAGCTCGCCCACGACGGGGTCGCCGGGCCAGCGCTGCCGGGCCCGGGCCAGGTCGGCGGTGGTGGCCCGGTAGAGGTCGCCGAGGCGCAGGGCGTCGTCGCCCGGCAGCCGCTCGACCCGCCCCCGGGCCCGGCCGAGCAGGTCGACCAGCTCGGCCCACGCCGCCGACCGCTCGGCGATGAAGCCCTCGACCCGGCGCCCGCCGGTGCCCGGTAGCGTCGCCGTGGTGGAGATCGAGGACCGGGTCACGGTGTCGACCCCCGAGGGCGTCGAGCTGGACCTGGTGGTGGCGGGCTTGGGCTCGCGGTTCATGGCCTCGCTGGTCGACTCGGCGCTGCAGGCGGTGCTCATCATCCCACTCCTGGCGCTGGCCTCGGTCTCCGCCACCGCCGGGGCGGCCGTGGCCAGCGTGGGTGGCCTGCTCGTCGTCTTCGGCTACCCGACGGTGTGCGACGCCCTGGCCGACGGGCGCACCGTGGGGCGTCGGCTCACCGGGCTCCGGCTCGTCACCGAGGACGGCGGCCGGGTCGGGTTCCTCGCCGCCGCCGTCCGCAACATCGTGCGCCTGGTCGACTTCCTGCCCGCCGCCTACTCGGTCGGCGCCCTGGCCGTGATCGTCTCGGCCCGCAACCAGAGGGTGGGCGACATGGCCGCCGGCACCCTGGTCGTGCGGGCCGCCCCGGTCCGCCGGCGGGCGGCGGCGGTGGTGCCCGGGGCAGGGCGGGCGGCGGCGCCCGCCGAGGAGGTCGCCATGCCCGAGGGCGCCGGGGTGTGGGACCTCACCCGGCTGACGGCCGAGGACGTCCGCGTCGTGCGCTCGTTCCTGGCCCGGCGCCCCGACCTCGACCCGGCGGCGCGGGCCCGGGTCGCGGGCGAGCTGGCCCGCCGGCTCCGGCCCGTCGTCGTCGGCCCCGACCCGGGCACCCCGGACGAGGCGCTGCTGGAGCAGGTGCTGGCGGCCAAGGCCGCCCGGGGCTGAGCCCGAGGCGCCTCAGCGGCCGGCGGTGGCGGCGGGCTCGGTGTCGCGGGTGAACACGGCGGCCGGCTGGACCTCGTGGACGGCCCGGGTCGACCGCCCGACCAGGTCGGCCAGCATGCCGATCATCACCACCTGGAAGGCGAGGAAGAGGATCAGCAGCGTGTTGATGGCGACCTTGAAGTCGTTGACCGAGACGTCGTAGACGAGCTTGCCGCTGCCGATCAGCAGCAGCACCAGGCCCACCGGCAGGAAGACCCGCAGCGGGTTGAACGACAGGGTCATACGGATGACCTGGAGCAGGTACCGGCGGGTGTCGCTCCACCAGTGGAACTTCGAGCTCCCGGCCCGCTCGAAGTAGTCGATGTCCCAGTACTTCACGGTGTAGCCGTGGGCCAGGAACGTGAGGGTGATCGTGGTGACGCAGCTGAACCCGGGGGGCAGCTGGCTCACGTACTGGAGGGCGACGTCGCGCCGGAAGGCCCGCATGCCCGAGTTGAGGTCGGGGATCGGCGTCTGCACGAGGTACGACGCCAGCTTGCGGATGAAGAGCTTGGCCGGCACCCGGAACAGCTTGTGGGTGCCCTGCTCGGAGGTCCGGGCCCCGACGACCTGGTCGTAGCCCTCGAGCTCGTCGACCAGCTGGGGGATCAGCTCGTTCGGGTACGTCATGTCGACGTCGGTCCACACGACGACCCGGCCCCGGGAGGCGCGGGTGCCGAACTTCCGGGCCGAGCCCGAGCCCCGGTTGGTGCCGAACTGGATCAGGCGGATGCCGTCGATCTGGCGCAGCGCCTCGCCCGAGCCGTCGTTCGAGCCGTCGTCGACGACGATGATCTCGTAGGAGTACCGGGACGCGTCCATCGCCGCCCGGATCCGGTCGATCTCGGTGCCGAGGTGGCCCTTCTCGTTGTAGACGGGCAGCACGATGCTGACGTCGAGCGTCGGGTCCTCGTCGGGCACCCGGCGAGGCTACATGCGGCCCCGGGTGCTACCCGAACGCCGCCGTCGCCGGCTCGCCGAAGGCACCGACGCCCTCCCGCAGGAGCCGGACCCGCAGGGCGAGCTCCTCGTCGTCGGGGGCGGCGAACGGGACGTCGACGGCGACGGTCAGACGGGCGACGTCGCCGTCGACCCAGCGGATCAGGTCGGCCCGGGCGTCGAGCAGGCGGCACCCGCAGCGGGCCCCGTCGACGGCGACGCCGAGGCGGATGCGGCCCACGGCCTTGCCCCCGGGCGCCACCGTCGGCCACGGCGCCCCGGTCGGGCGGGTGACCTCGACCGTGGCCCGCACCCGGCCGCCGGCGATCGTCGGCCCCTCGGTGAACCGCACCGACCCCTCGTCGGCCTGCGGGTCGGCGCCGAAGCCGTCCTCGTCGAGCAGGTGCCCCCCGGCGGCCAGCTCGTCCTGGCGGGCGCCCGGCGCCACCCACAGGCCCAGCGACGACGAGGCGTCGACCCAGGCCAGGCGGTACCCGGCGGCGAACGGCTCGGGCTTGAGGGCGCCGGCCACGACGTAGGGCTCGCCACCCTCCCAGGGGGCGCCGGTGACCCGCACCGAGCGGTTGTCGGGGGTGTAGAGCTGGGCCCGGAAGAAGGTGGCGGCGATCGGGTCGACGGGGTCGCCGGCCACCCAGGCCAGCCGGGCCCCGTCGGGCAGGACGTCGGCGATCACGGCGGCGTCGTCGGGCTCGGCGGTGACCGGCGGCGTGATGCGGTCGACGGCCCGCTGGCCGCCGGCGACGCACAGGGCGGCGGCCAGCACGACGACGGCGACGGGGGCGGCCCGGCGGGGGAGCCCCAGCGCCAGGGCGGCCAGGGCGGCGAGGACGACGACGCCCACGACGGTGATCGACCGGAGGGCGGGCGGCCCCTCGGGGTCGATGGCCACCACCCCGAGCACCGGGTAGACGAGGTAGCCCCCCTCCAAGGTCGCCCGCCGGAAGCGCCACAGGGCGGCCGCGGCGGCGACGGTGACGACCCCGACGGCCAGGGCCGTCAGCGCGGTCCGGCGCCGGCGGGCCGAGGCCAGCAGGGCGGCCCCGCCGGCCAACACGAGGGGCCCGGTGAAGAGGTCGTTGTAGCGGCCGTAGACGAGGTGGTCGGCCCGGGGCCGGTCGGTCATGAACACCGTCGACACGAGGAAGGCCATCGCCACCAGGGCCAGCACGGCCAGCGGCACCAGGGCCGGGGTGGCGCCGTCGGCGCCCGGCGTGGCCAGCCGCACCGCGGCCCGGCGGATCGGGCCGTCGTCCTCGTCGGGGCGGGCCGCCCGCCACCCCCGGACGGCGGCCGTGGCCAGGGCGACCAGCCCGAGGCCGGCCAGGCCCCCCGTCGTCACGACGATCGTCCACAGCTGGCCGGTGGCCGACAGGGCGAGCGGCCACAGCCGGGTGATGCGGTCGGCCTCGTTGAACGCCGGTGTCACCTGCTGCGGGTCGTAGAGGCGGGTGTAGATCGCCTCGCTGCCCACCTGGACCAGCCCGATGGCGAGCCCCAGGCCGACGACCCCGGCGGCGGCCAGCCGGGCCGGGAGCCGGCGCCCGACCGCCAGCACCACCAGCACGGCGGCGACCAGCGGGGCGAGGGGGAGGACCCGGGCGTGGACGGCGTAGCCCCCGGCCGTCGCCGCCACCAGCAGGGCGATCGCCGGCGCCCCGGGCCGCTCGACCACCCGGGCCAGGGCGAGGAGGAGCAGGGCGAAGGCCAGCGGGGCCAGGGCGTCGCTCCAGGCCAGGCCGGTCGTCGCCACCAGGGCGGGGAGCGAGGCGGCCACGGCGGCCAGCCCGACCGACAGCGGGGGCCGGACGCCGAGCAGCCGGCGGGCCACCGCCTCGAAGGCGAGGAAGGTCAGCCCGCCGAGGGCGACGTTGGTGACGATGGCGGCCCGGTAGACGGCGTTGGGCGAGAGGTCGAGGGCGAACCAGGGGGCCAGCAGCACCGAGTACCCGGGCCCGTAGGTCGAGGCGAAGCCCATGTCCCAGCGGGTGCCGCCGGCCAGCAGCCGGGCCATGGCCAGGTAGGCCGGCTCGTCCGCCACCACCCGCGGGTACCGCCCGTCGAGCGACATCACCCACCGCAGCACCACCACGGCCACGAACCCCACCCCGACCGCCCCCCACCGTCGAGCTCGGTGGGTCTCGGCGGGCGGACGTCCCCCGGACTCCGCCGCGCTCACCCGTCGCGGTCGAGGCGGAGGCGGGCCAGGAGGCGGCGGGCGCCGGCCGAGGGGGTCACCGTCCCGGCGCCGACCTCGGCCTCGACCTCGGGGAGGGCGGCGGCCACGTCGGGATCGGTGCGCAGCCGCAGCTCGAGGGCGCCCCGCACCTCGGACCACAGCCAGGCCCGGGCCTGCTCGGCCCGCTGGCGGTCGAGGGCGCCGCTGGCGTCGAGCGCCTCGTGGGCGGCCCGGACGGCGTCCCACGCCTCGGGGATGCCGGCGCCGGTGGTCGAGCTGGCCAGCAGGGCCCGGGCCTCGATCTCGGGGTGGCGGGGCCGCAGCAGGTGGAGGGCCCGACGGATGTCGGCGCAGGCGTGGGCGGCGGGGGTGGCCAGGTCGCCGTCGGCCTTGGTCACGACGACCACGTCGGCCAGCTCCATGATCCCCCGCTTGACGCCCTGGAGGTCGTCCCCGCCGGCAGGCGAGGCGAGCAGCACGAACAGGTCGGTGAGGTCGGCCACGGCGATCTCGCTCTGGCCCACCCCGACCGTCTCGACCAGCACGACGTCGAAGCCGGCGGCCTCGCACAGCAGGAGCGCCTCCCGGGTGCGCCGGGCCACGCCGCCCAGCTCGCCCCCGGCGGGGGAGGGGCGGATGAAGGCGGCCGGGTCGCGGACCAGGCGCTCCATCCGGGTCTTGTCGCCCAGGATCGACCCGCCCGAGCGCGAGCTGCTGGGGTCGACGGCGAGGACCGCGACCTTGTGGCCGGTACCGGTCAGGTGGGTGCCGAAGGCCTCGATGAAGGTCGACTTGCCCACCCCGGGCGGGCCGCTGATGCCGATCCGGACCGAGCCCCCGGTGTGGGGGAGCAGGGCCCCGACCAGGGCGTCGGCCTGCTCGCGGTGGTCGGCCCGGGTCGACTCGACCAGGGTGATGGCCCGGGCCAGGGCCCGCCGGTCACCGTCCCGGATCCCCTCGGCGAGGGTGGCGGGATCGGTGGTCGCGGCGGGCACCGGACCACCGTAGGGCCTACGGGAAGCGGGCCTGGGCCCGGCTCAGGTACTCGGGCGAGGCGGCCAGGTGGACGGCCAGGGCGAGGTCGCCCTCCCGCGTGATGCGGCCCGCCCAGTACTCGATCCCGCCGCTGTCGCCGGGCCGGTCGAGGAGCTGCCAGTACAGGGCGTCGACCCGCTCCCGCCGCGACTCCAGCGACTGGAACAGCTCCATCGCCACCCGGGTGCGGCCCCGCTGGCCGACCCGCGCCGTCCACCACGTCACGTCGGCCGGGCTCGGAGGCCGGTCGAAGAAGACGTCGTAGAGGTCGGTGATCCAGGCCTCGTTGCTCCCGCCGGCCCGGACGAAGTACTCCCGGCTGGCGTAGAACGAGCCGGCCACCTCGGCCACCGACCTGCGGCCGCTGCGGAGCTCGTCGACCCAGTAGGCGATGCCGGCGGCGTCGCCGGGCCGGCCCAGGGTGTCGGCGTAGAAGCGGCGGACCAGCACCGAGACGTACTCGGGCGTGCGGGCCAGCTCGCGGACCAGCGAGCCCCGGGTGAGGGTGCCGGCGTCGATGGCGCTCGACCGCTGGCCCAGCTCCGAGGGGGTGGGCGCCCGGTCGAGGAAGTCCTCGTAGGCGGCCCGCACGAACCGCTGGCTGGGCGTCTCGCTGGCCCGGCGGACGAGGTTGACCCGGCGGGTGGTGTAGGCCACGTCGTAGCTGGCCGGGCCCCGGAGGGTCAGCTGGTCGAAGGTGCCGGTGCGGGTGGCGCCCTCGACCAGGCGGACGGTCTCGCCCACGGCCGGGGCCGTCCCGGTGTCGACGATCAGCCGGCCGTCGACGGTGACATCGCCGTCGGCCAGCAGGCGCTCGGTGGTGCTGGCCCCGGCGACGGCGACCTCCACCGTGCTGCTCGGGTCGAGGAGGACGTCGCCGCCGGCCCGGATGCGTCCGAGGCCGAGATCGAGGAAGCCCTCGTTCTCGACGTCGCCGTACACGTCGAGCACGCCGTCCTCGGTCGCCACCGCGCCCCGGTTGACCAGGTCGGCGGCGACGAGGGCGGCGCCGCCGTCGGGATCGAAGCGCACGAGCTCGCCCTCGTTGACCAGGGTGGTGCCCGGCGCCGCACCGGCGACGACGGCGTCGAAGTCGGCGTCGGGCTGGAGGGCGAGGTAGCCGCCGTTGGTCCAGGCGTCCTCGAAGAGGAGGGCCCCGTCGCTCTCCGCGCTGGGCTGGACCGCGATCGACTGCTCGGGGTGGCTGTCGCCCTCGACGAACACGTAGCCCATGGCGGTGACGTCGATCGGGCTGTCGGCCTCGATGACCAGGCCGACGGCACCGTGCTCGGAGGCGTCGAGGTTGAACGGCGGGGCGCCGGCGGCGCGGTTCGTGTCGCCCTCGCCGACCAGGAGCTCGCCGTAGACGGCGACGACCCAGTCGCCCCGGACCTCGCCGCCCTTGGTCCACATCGTGTCCCGGACGTGGAGCACGTGGTCGACCTGGAGGAGGCCCTCGCCGTCGTTGGTGAGGTCGCCCTCGACGTAGAGGGGCTGGGTCAGGTGGACCGTGCCGGTGTTGACCACGTCGGCCCAGATCTGGTGGACCTCGGACGAGCCGGCGGCCTGGCGGATCGTCCCGGCGTTGACGATGCCGGCACATCCGCACGAGCCCAGCGAGACGCCGGCGGTGGCGCTCTCGCCCAGCTCGATCACGCCCCGGGTCGAGACCTCGATGCCCTCGTCGGCGTAGAGCGAGTCGACCTCGTCGGTGTTCACGCCGCGGGCGACCACCAGCGTCTGGGTGGTGGTCGCGTCGGTGCCGCCGACGCGGAGCGAGGCGACCTCGACCGGGTCACCCGGGTCGGCCAGGGTCACCGTGTAGGTGCCGGGCGTGGTGATGCAGACGTGGTCGTCCGGCGTCGGGACGGTGCCGCCCGACCAGCTGGCGGCGGTGTCCCACGACCCGCCGGCGGTGTCGGTCCAGGTCGTGGTGCACGTGGGCAGGTCGGCCGCGGCCGGTGCGGCCGTCGCCCCCACGATCCCCAGCGGGGCGACCAGCGCCACCGCCACCCCGAGCGCGCTGCGCCGCACGACCGTCGAGAACCTCGTCGTCATCCCCTGCCCTTTCGATCCCACACCCACGAACGGGTGAACCGTAACCGCAGACGATCACCGGGGCGCGCCCGGCAGGTGCCGCCCCATCCGCCCCCAGCGGTCGGGTCGACACCTGCCATGAGGCTCGAGGGGGATCGAGCCACGGGCGGGTCCCGACGCTACGGACCCCCCGCTAACCACCCGCTAACGGGCGATCAGGCCCACGAGCCCTGGCCGTGGGTGGTCCGGCCTCCCCAGCTGCCCGCCCACGTCCTGGTGGTGAGCAGGCCCGAGGCGGTCACCGCCGCCCACGTGATGCCCCGTTCGGGGCGGGCGGTGATCGAGGGCGGTGTGGTGGTCGAGTAGCCGGTGCCGTGGCCGGTCCAGCTGTTCCAGCCGGAGCCGATGGTGGCGCGTTGGGTGTAGAGGCTGCCGTTGCGCTTGGTGGCGATGAGCCAGAGGTCGTTGCCGCTGTTGGTGATGCTGGTGGTGGCCCAGTCGGGGTTGGGGGAGTGGGTGCGGCGGGTCTGCCAGGTGCCGGTCCAGGAGCGGCTGTAGATGCGGCCGCTGGCGCCGATGGCGGCGAAGGTGATGCCGCGATCGGGGCGGGCGGTGATCGCCGGCGGGCTCGACGTCGACCAACCCGTGCCGTGGCTCTGGAACGAGCCCCACCCGGTCCCGCCGACATCGGCCCGTCGGGTGTACAGCTGGCCGTTGGTCTTGACGCCGATGAACCACAGGTCGCCGGCCTTGTCGGCGGTGATGGCGACCTGCGCCCAGCCGCCCGAGCCCATCTCGGTCCAGCTGCTGTCCCACCCCTCGCCGATCACGCCCCGCCGGATGTGGGCGGTCCCGGCCCGCTTGCGTCCCAGCAGCCGCAGGTTCCCCTCCCCGTCCACCGTGATCCGCCCCGCCCCACCCCGCCCCGCGGTTCGCACGTCGGCGAAGTGGATGAAGTTCGATGGCCATCCGGCCGAGTTGCGAGGGATCCGCTGGCGGGTGGTCACGTTCCGCCCCCAGTTGTCGTCGCTGATGACGATGTGGCTGGTGGTGACCTGCTCGACGTAGGCGACGTGTCCCGAACTGCCGGCCCCGCCGACGTTGGCGTTCCACTGGGCGATGGCCCCGACGGCGGGCTTCTGGTCGACGACGAAGCCGGCGGCACGAGCGTTGCTCGCCCACGCCGATGCGTCGCCGAGGTTGCGGCCTGGGTGGCGGGACCCGTTCTTGGCTGCCCGGAAGGCGGCATACGCCGTGCAGTTGTGCTTTCGACCGGCGGCGTCGGTGGAGGATGAGCCGTGGTATCCCCAAGGATCGACGCCCGCGTACCCACCCCCGGTGCAGGAGTAGGTCGATGTCGGTCCACAGAGGTACGTGGCACCGGTGACGGCTGCGCCGGGGTCGGCGAGTGCGGCGCCGATGAGGGCGGTGCTGGCCAGTGTGAGCGCGAGGAGCGCTCGGGTGATGTGCGTCATGTCCCCTCCCTCCTGCCGGTCGAGGGCGACCGGCAGAGCGTGACGGGATCTTAACGGGCGCGGAGGAGGGCGAGGACCTGGCGGGCGGCCTCGGGGATGTTGGTGCCGGGGCCGAAGGTGGCGGCCACGCCGGCCTGCTCGAGGAAGGGGTAGTCGCCGGGGGGGATGACGCCGCCGCAGACGACGAGGACGTCGTCGGCGCCCTCGGCCCGCAGGGCCTCGATCAGCTGGGGCACGAGGGTCTTGTGCCCGGCGGCCTGCGAGGAGACGCCGACGATGTGGACGTCGTTCTCGATGGCGTCGCGGGCGGCCTCGGCCGGGGTCTGGAACAGCGGGCCGACGTCGACGTCGAAGCCGAGGTCGGCGAAGGCGGTGGCGATCACCTTGGCCCCGCGGTCGTGGCCGTCCTGGCCCATATTGACGACGAGCATGCGGGGCCGGCGGCCCACCTCGGCGGCGAAGGCGTCGATGTCGGCCTGGACGGCCTCGAAGCCGGCGTCGCCCTCGTAGCCCTTGCCGTACACGCCCTCGAGGGTACGGACCTGGGCCGAGTGGCGGCCGAACACGGCCTCCATGGCGTCGCTCATCTCGCCGACGGTCGCTCGGGCCCGGGCCGCCTCGACGCACAGCGCCAGCAGGTTGCCGTCGCCCGCCGCGCCCTCCCGCAGGGCGGCCAGGGCAGCGTCGCACGCGGCCTGGTCGCGGGTGGCCCGGATCCGCTCCAGCTTGGCGACCTGCTGGGCCAGCACGGCCCGGTTGTCGATGTCGAGCACGTCGACCTGCTCGGGGTTCTCGACGACGTACTTGTTGACGCCGACGACGACCTCCTCGGCCCGGTCGATGCGGGCCTGGCGGCGGGCCGCCGACTCCTCGATCCGGAGCTTGGGCATGCCCGACTCGACCGCCTTGGTCATCCCGCCGAGCTCCTCGACCTCGGCCATCAGCTCGCGGGCCTTCTCGACCAGGTCGTTGGTCAGGGCCTCGACGTAGTAGCTGCCGCCGAGGGGATCGACGACGTGGGGGATGCCGGTCTCCTCCTGGATCACCAGCTGCGTGTTGCGGGCGATGCGGGCGCTGAAGTCGGTGGGCAGGCCGAGCGCCTCGTCGAAGGCGTTGGTGTGGAGGCTCTGGGTGCCGCCCATCACCGCGGCCATGGCCTCGATCGTGGTGCGGATGACGTTGTTGTACGGGTCGAGGGCGGTGAGCGACACGCCCGAGGTCTGGCAGTGCGTCCGCAGCATCAGCGACTTCTCGTTCTTGGGCTCGAACTGGCTCATCACCTCGTGCCAGAGGATGCGGGCGGCCCGCAGCTTGGCGACCTCCATGAAGAAGTCCATGCCGATGGCGAAGAAGAAGCTGAGCCGGCCGGCGAAGCGGTCGACGTCGAGGCCCCGCCCGAGGGCGTAGCGGACGTACTCCAGGCCGTCGGAGATGGTGAAGGCCAGCTCCTGCTCGGCCGTCGCCCCCGCCTCCTGCATGTGGTAGCCGGAGATCGAGATCGAGTTGAACCGGGGCATGTGGTCCGACGTGTACTCGATGATGTCCGAGACGATCCGCATGCTCGGCTCGGGCGGGTAGATGTAGGTGTTCCGGACCATGAACTCCTTGAGGATGTCGTTCTGGATGGTCCCGGAGAGCTGGGCCTGGTCGACCCCCTGCTCCTCGCCGGCCACGATGAACGACGCCAGGCAGGGCAGCAC
>DASTYI010000046.1:0-26168 GCA_035765045.1 Iamia sp.
GGCCGGTGGCCAACGTCTCCGCCGCCGTCGTCGGCCCCGACGGCATCCGCCACGCCCACGGTGACCTCGACCGGCCCTACTGGCTGGCGTCGGTCACCAAGCCGCTGTTCGCCACCGCTGTCCTGGTGGCGATCGAGGAGGAGAGCCTGGCGCTCGACACGCCGGCCGGGCCCGAGGGCTCGACGGTCGCCCACCTGCTGGCCCACGCCTCGGGCCTGGGGCTCGACGGGGGCGAGATCGCCAAGCCCGGGCGCCGCCGGATCTACAGCAACGCCGGGTTCAACCTGCTGGGCCAGGTGCTGGCCGAGGCGTGCGCGCTGACCCCGGCCGCCTACCTGGACGAGGCCGTCCTCGGGCCGCTGGGGATGGCGGCGACGGCGCTCGACGGGTCGCCGGCCAGCGGCGCCACCAGCACCGCCGCCGACCTGGCCACCTGGGTCGGCGAGCTGCTGCGGCCCCGCCTGCTCGCCCCCGAGACCGTGGCGCGGGCCCGCACCGTGGCCTTCCCGGGGCTCGACGGCCTGGTGCCCGGCTACGGCAAGCAGACCCCCAACGACTGGGGCCTCGGGTTCGAGATCAAGGGCACCAAGAGCCCGCACTGGACGGCGCCCGACGGCGACCCCGCCACCTTCGGCCACTTCGGGCGGAGCGGCACCTTCGTCTGGGTCGATCCCCACCGTGACCTGGGCCTGGTCGTGCTCACCGACCGGGAGTTCGAGGCCTGGGCCAAGCCGCTCTGGCCGGCGGTGTCCGAGGCCGTCCTCACCACCTCACCCTGAGCGATATTTCGCTCACAGAGGGTGGCTGAATCCCTCATCCCGGCCCCCGGCGGACCGATGGACCCGTCATGCCTCCCCCCTGCGCCGAGAGGGCCTGACGTGCTGCCCGAGCTGCGCGCCCGGAGGGCCCTCGCCGGGGTCGGGTTGAAGCCCGACGCCCGCCTCGAAGCGGTCGAGAGCGTCAACAACGAGGTCTGGATGACCGACGAGCTGGTCGTCCGGGTCAGCTGCCGGCCCGACCAGCGGCTCCGCCGGGAGGCCCAGCTCTCCCAGGTCCTCCCCAACGCCGTGGGCTACCCGCCGGTGCTCGGCTACGGCGCCGAGATGGGGAGCGAGTGGCTGGTGCTGGCCCGGCTCCCGGGCTTCCCCCTGAGCCGGGTGTGGCCGTCGCTCACCCGCGACGAGCGCCGCCAGGCGATCCGCGACCTGGCCGAGCGGCTGCGGATGATCCACGCCACCCAGGTCCCCGCCCTCCCGCCGCTGCGCCACCTCCCCCAGCCGCTCGACCCGGCGCCGTCGGGGACGATGGCGGTGGCCCGGCTGATCGTCGCCATCGACCGGGCCGGCCGTCTGGAGCACGTCGACCGGCGCTTCACCGAGGAGCTCGGGGCCATGGTCCAGCGCCTGGCCTGGTGCCTGGAGCCGTTCACCTCGCGCACGCTGATCCACGGCGACCTCAGCTTCGAGAACGTCCTCTACGACCCCCGCCGCAAGCGGCTGGAGGCCATCGTCGACTTCGAGTGGGCCCGGGGCGCCCCCCGTGACCTCGACCTCGACGTCTTCCTCCGCTTCTGCGCCTACCCGGACCTCCACGTCCCCGCCGGCTACGCCGGCCAGACCCATGCCCAGGACTACGCCGAGGTGCCCTACTGGCTGGCCGAGGCCTACCCCGAGCTGTTCTCGGCGCCCGAGCAGCTCGACCGCTGCCGGCTGTTCGCCATCGCCTGGGACGTCGAGGAGCTGCTGACCTACCCGCCGACCGTCGGCCCCGCCCACCTCGACGTCCGCCACCCGTACCGCCGGCTCCACGCCATGGTCAACGGCGACTCCCACCTCGACCGCATGGACCGCATGCACGAGGCCACCCCGGCCTGACCGCCTCAAGGTGCCTGGCACCTTGAGGCGATGGCGTCAGTCGAGGCGGCCCCACTGCTCGGTGGGGGCGGGCTGGCGGCTGGAGGGGAAGTCCTCCAGGGCGCCGGTGGGGCTGGCGTCCCAGCGGGCGAAGGTCAGCGGGGTCTGGAGCCAGACGGTCAACAGGTCGGCGACGCCCTGGATCGAGCGGATGTGGGTGCGCTCCCAGCCGTGGCTGCCGTCGAGCCCGAAGGCGACGAGGGCGGCGCGGGTGCCGGCCCCGGCCTCCAGGGCGGCGGCCACGTCGGAGCGGTACCACTTGAAGATGTCGCGGGCGTAGCGGATGCCGTGGTCGTCGCAGAGCCGGCACAGCCGCCGGCTGAGGTGGTAGTCGAACGGGCCGGTCATGTCGGCCATCGGGATGGTGACGCCGTCCTCGATCGAGTGCTGGCCGGGGGCGCAGACGGCGTTGTCGACCGAGATCATCTCGGCCACGTCGGCGTCGAGCCCGTGGCTGGCGCCCTGGCCGATCTCCTCGGCGATGGTGACGAGCAGCGACGCCCGGTGGGGCAGGACGACCGCCCCGGTGACCACGGCCCGGGCGGCGGCGAGGGCGGCGGCCACCCCGGCCTTGCCGTCGAGGTGGCGGCTGACGACGAAGCCCGACGCCGTGACCTCGGGGTTGGCGTCGAGGGCGACGAAGTCGCCGACCTGGATGCCGAGCGCCTCCAGCCCGGCCCGGTCGTGGACCTCCTCGTCGACCCGGACCTCGACGTGCTCCCACCCCACGCCCTGGGTGTCGACCTCGTCGCCGAAGGCGTGGCCGCTGGCCTTGAGCGGCATGATCGTGCCCGTGTAGTGCCGGGTCGGGTCGTCACCGAGGATGTGGACGCGGGCCCCCTCGGCGAAGCGGGCGCTGAACGTGCCGACCTGGACGACCTCCAGCCGGCCGTTGTCCTTCAGGGCCCGGACCATGCACCCGATCGTGTCGGCGTGGACGACCACGGCCCGGTCGATCCCGGACGACCGCCCCGGCAGCTCGGCCAGCAGCGACCCCCGCCGGGTGAGCGAGAAGTCGAGGCCGAGGTCGGTGAGGGCGTCGCCGATCAGCTGCATCACCGCGTCGGTGCGCCCCGCCGGGCTGGGCGTGCGGAGCAGCTCCAGCAGCAGCTCGATCGTCCACTTCTCGTCGAAGGGCAGCGGCGCCACCGGGGCCGCCCCCACGATCTCGTCGCTCACCGGTCGGCTCCTTCGGAGGTCGTGTCGGGGGTCCAGGCCCACGGCAGGCCCGGGCTGGTCGGGAAGAGCAGGTCGACGAAGGCAGCCGCCGTGGGCTGCGGCTCGTGGTTGGCCAGGCCCGGGCGCTCGTTGGCCTCGATGAAGACGTAGTCGGGGGCCGACACGTCGGGGACGAGCAGGTCGATCCCCGTGACCGGGATGCCGATGGCCTCGGCGGCGACGACGGCGACCCGCTTGAGGTCGGGGTGGACGTCGGCGGTGACGTCGTGGATGGTGCCGCCGGTGTGGAGGTTGGCGGTGCGGCGGACCCGTAGCCGGGTGCCCTCGGGCAGGGTGTCGTCGAGCTCCCAGCCCGCCTCCCGCACCGTCGCCTCGGTCAGCTCGTCGAGCGGGATCTGGGCCTCGCCCCCGGTGCTGGCCGAGCGGCGCCGGCTCTGGGCCACGACCAGGTCGCGGACGGTGTGCTCGCCGGTGCCGACCACCTCGGCCGGGCGGCGCACGGCGGCGGCCACGACCTTGCCGTCGATCACGACCAGCCGGAGGTCGTCGCCCGGGGCCCGCTCCTCGATCAGCACGTCGGGGCAGTGCTCGCGGGCCCGGGCCAGGGCCGCCTCCAGGGCCTCGGGGGTCTCGACGCCGACGGTGATGCCGAGCCCCTGCTCGCCGCGGACGGGCTTGACCACCACGTCGCCGACCTCGTCGAGGAAGGCCCGGTCGCCCTCGTCGAAGGTGGCGAGGCGGCCTCGGGGCACGCGGACACCGGCCTCGGAGACGATGCGGCGGGTCAGGCGCTTGTCGTCGCAGCGGCTCATCGCCACCGCCGACGTCAGCTCGGACAGCGACTCGCGGGTGACGACGCTGCGGGCGCCGTGGGTGAGGCGCAGCTCGCCGGCCTCGGCGTCGAGCACGTCGACCCGGATCCCCCGGCGGATGGCCTCGTCGGCGATGATCCGGGCGTAGGGGTTGAGGTCGTCGATCGTCTCGGGGGCCCCGGTGAACAGCGGCTCGTTGATGGCGTTCTTGCGCTTGACCCCGAACACCGGCACCCGCTCGAAGCCGAGCTTCTCGTAGAGGGCGATGGCGGCGGCGTTGTCGTGGACGACCGAGAGGTCCATGTAGGCCCGGCCCCGGTCGCGCATCACGTCGGCCAGCGCCCCGACCAGGGCGGCGCCGACCCCGGGGACCGAGCAGGCCGGGTCGACCGCCAGGCACCAGAGCGACGACCCCAGCTCGGGGTCGGAGAAGAGGCGCTGGTGGTCGACGCCGGTGACGGTGCCCAGGACCTCGCCCGAGTCGGAGCGGACGGCCACGAGGTACAGGACGTGGCGGGTCTCGGCGTGGTTGCGCCAGATCACGTCGACCGGCGCCGGCACCATGCCGCAGCGGACGTAGGTGCGGTTGATCGCCTCGGCGTCGGCCTCGCCGGTGATCGGGCGGACGGCGACGCCCGGGGTGTCGTTGCGGACGGAGCGGTCGCGGCTGAACCGCAGCCGGTAGGTGTAGCTGGGGTCGATGACCAGCTCGTGGGGGTGCTGGGCCACCAGCACGTGCGGGTCGCGGGGGTAGAGGCAGATGTCGCGCCGGCCGGCGGCCTCGTGGTCGAGCACCTCGGCGATGCCGTCGTGGTCGTCGAAGGTCTGGCCGAAGACGAGCCGGCCCCACCCCATGTCGAGCACGACCTCGCGGTCCATGGCGTCCTGGATGTGGGCCGGGGGCATGTCCCACGGGGTGGTCGTGATCGACTCGGCGTGGGTCCAGCCGTCGGTGATCCGGCGGGGGCCGCCGGTCTCGGCGCTGGGGTCGGCGGCCGGCAGCTCCTCATCGGGAGGCCCGGCGGCGGCGCTCGTCCGGCCTCGATCGGAGGCCACGCTCATGCCGCCGGACCGGTGATGCCGTGGGCCTGGAGCCACAGCTCGAGCAGGCCGATCTGCCACAGCTCGTTGCCCCGCAGCGGGGTGAGCCGGCCGTTGGGGTCGGCCAGCAGGGCGTCGACCGCCTCGGCCCGGAACAGCCCCCGCTCCTTGGCCGCCGGGGCGTAGAGGGCGTCGCGCACCAGGTCGAGGTAGGGGCCCTCCAGGTGGGTGAGCGCCGGCACCGGGAAGTAGCCCTTGGGCCGGTCGATCACCTCGGCCGGGATCACCCGGCGGGCCGCCTCCTTGAGCACCCCCTTGCCGCCGTGGGCCGTCTTGAGCTCGGGCGGGCAGGCGGCGGCCAGCTCGACCAGCTCGTGGTCGAGGAACGGCACCCGCCCCTCCAGGCCCCAGGCCATCGTCATGTTGTCGACCCGCTTCACCGGGTCGTCGACCAGCATCACGGTGGTGTCGAGGCGCAGGGCCCGGTCGATGCCGGTGGCCGCCCCGGCCGCCGCGAAGTGGTCGGCGACGAAGCGCCCGCTGACGTCGTCGGCGGGCACGTGGCCGGCGGCGGCCAGCAGGCGGAGGGCCTCGGGGTCGCGGTCGAAGAAGGCGGCCCGGTAGGCGGCCACGCTGCCCTCGATGCTCTGGGCCGCCGGCTCCATCATCGGCGGGTACCAGTGGTAGCCGGCGAAGACCTCGTCGGCGCCCTGGCCCGACTGCACGACCTTGACGTGCTGCGAGACCTCCTGGCTGAGGAGGTAGAAGGCGACGCAGTCGTGGCTGACCATCGGCTCGCTCATGGCCGTGACCGCCTCGCCCAGGGCCGGGAGCATGCGGTCGGCGCCGATCCGCATCTGGTGGTGGTCGGTGCCGAAGTGCTGGGCGACGACGTCGCTGTAGCGGAACTCGTCGCCGGCCACGCCGTTGACCGACTCGAAGCCGATCGAGAAGGTCTGGAGCCCGTGCTGGCCGGCCTCGGCCAGGAGCCCGACGATCAGGCTGGAGTCGACCCCGCCCGAGAGCAGGCAGCCGACCGGGACGTCGGCCACCAGCCGGCGCTCGACGGCCAGGCGGAGGGCGTCGAGCACGGCGTCCTCCCACTCGCGCTCGGACCAGCCGGCCCGGTCGTCGTGCCGGCTGAAGTCGGGCCGCCACCACACGTCCTCGGTGCGACGGCCGTCGGGCTCGAACGCCACCAGGGTGCCCGGCGGGACCTTCTTGACGCCCTCGAGGATGGTGAGCGGCGGCGGCACCACCGAGTGGAACGACAGGTAGTGGTGGAGGGCGACGGGGTCGATCCGGGTGTCGACGTCGCCCCCGGCCAGCAGGGCGGGCAGCGAGGAGGCGAAGCGGACCCGATCCCCCGTCTCGCTCAGGTAGAGCGGCTTGATGCCGAGCCGGTCGCGCCCGAGCAGCACGCGGCCGCTGTCGCGCTCGACGACGGCGAAGGCGAACATCCCGTGGAGGCGCTCGACGAAGCGGTCGCCCCAGCGGTGGTAGCCCTTGATCAGGACCTCGGTGTCGCTGTGGGAGAAGAAGCGGTAGCCGTGGCCGATCAGCTCCTGGCGCAGCTGCTCGTAGTTGTAGATGCAGCCGTTGAAGCAGACGGCCAGGCCCAGCTCCGGATCGACCATGGGCTGGGCCCCGGCATCGCTCAGGTCGATGATCCGCAGGCGGCGGTGCCCGAGGGCCACCCTCCCCTGCGCCCACGTGCCGGTGGCATCGGGACCCCTGCGCTCCATGGCGTCGGCCATGGCGGCGACGGCTGCGACATCGGGCCGTCCCCCATCGAGACGGACCTCTCCTGCGACTCCGCACATGGTGACCACACCTACCCCACGGGACCCGGCCCTCACCACCTGCGTCGCCGTGCCGGGAATCACACCGAGGGGTGAGGCGTTCAGTACCCGTGCCGGACGTGACCCGGATGGCGCGCCCGGCCCTGGAGCTCCCCATGGCCGACGCCGCCCCGATCCTCGCCCCCCTGGTCCGCCGGATGCTCGGCGGAGCCCTGCCCTTCGCCCTGGAGGCGTGGGACGGCTCCCGTGTCGAGGCCGACGAACCGGTCGGGGCCCGGGCCGCCACCGCCCCCGAGCGGGCGCCGATCACCGTCGTCGTCCGCTCCCCCGACGCCCTGCGCCGCATCCTCTACGCCCCCGGCGAGCTGGGGCTGGCCCGGGCCCACATCGTCGGCGACATCGACGTCGACGGCGACATCTTCGACCTGCTGGCGGTGCGCGACGTCCTCGGCGGCGCCGGCGACCACGTCAGCGTCGGCCCCCGGCTGGCCGACGTCGGCCCGCTCCTGCGGTCGATGCGCGACCTCGGCGCCCTGGGCCGGCCGCTGCCGCCCCCGCCCGAGGAGGCCCGCCCCCGGGGCCGGCGCCACAGCCGGCGGCGCGACTCCTCGATGGTGCGGCACCACTACGACGTGGGCAACGAGTTCTACGAGCTGGTGCTCGGCCCGGCGATGACCTACTCGTGCGCCTTCTTCGCCACGCCCGACACCACACGTCCTCCGACCCCGCCCACCACCCTGGACGAGGCGGCTTCGCCGCCATCGGCTGGACTCGAGGACGCCCAGGCGGCCAAGCACGAGCTGGTCTGCCGCAAGCTGGCGCTCCGGCCCGGGATGCGGGTGCTCGACATCGGCTGCGGGTGGGGGTCGTTCGTCCTCCACGCCGCCCGGCACCACGGCGTCCGGGCCCTCGGCATCACCCTCTCGCCCGAGCAGGCCGCCCGGGCCCGGGAGCGGGTGGCCGAGGCCGGGCTGGAGGACCGGGTCGAGATCCGGGTCCAGGACTACCGCGACCTCGACGAGCCCGCCTTCCCGGCCATCGCCAGCATCGGGATGTTCGAGCACGTCGGGGCGGACGAGGCCGACGGCTACGCCGCCACCGTGGCCCGCCTCCTCGCCCCCGGCGGGCGGCTGCTCAACCACGCCATCTCGCGGGCCGACCCCGACGACGCCGCCGGGGTCGACGACCGCAGCTTCATCGGCCGCTACGTCTTCCCCGACTCGGCCCTCCACGAGGTCGGCCGGGTCGTCACCACCCTCCAGCGGGCCGGGCTCGAGGTGCGCGACGTCGAGTCGCTGCGCGAGCACTACGCCCGCACCCTGCGGGCCTGGGTGGCCAACCTCCAGGGCCGCTGGGACGAGGCCCAGATGCTGGCCGGCCCGGCCCGGGCCCGGACCTGGCGGCTCTACATGGCCGGCTCGGCGGTGGCGTTCGAGGCCGGGCGGATCTCGATCCACCAGGTGCTGGCCGTCCGGCCCCAGGCCGGCGGGGCCAGCGGCTTCCCGGCCACCCGGGACTGGCTCGCCGCCCCCGTCGTCACCGGGGGCTGATCGGGGCCGGGCGTCAGGCGACGGGCTCGGGGAGGATCAGCCCGTCGAAGATCAGGGCAGTGGTCTCCTCGGCGTGGCGGCGCACCGCCTCCTCGTCGTTGGGGTCGACGGCCTCGCCGAAGCGGGCCGCCAGCCCGGGCAGGGCGGCGGGCCCGGCGGCGCCGTGGGTCATCAGGAAGTAGACGAGCCCGACCGAGCCCGTCCGGACCCGGCCGGCGGCCTCCAGCCGGGCCAGGGCCTCGGCGCCGTAGAGCCGCACCGGCTCGACGTAGTGGACGAAGAGGTGGTCGAGCCGGGGCCCGTCGGCCACCGCCTCCTTGTTGATGATCCGCAGGAGGGCCGGGCGCCGGACGTTGACGGTGATGAAGGCCCGGACGATCGTCCGCAGCATCTCGACGTCGTCGAGGCCGATGCTCGCGGCCGCCACCGCCTCCAGCTCCGCCTCCAGGGTGCCGAAGCCGTGGTCGACGGCGGCGAACCAGAGCTTCTCCTTGGAGCCGATCCGCTGGGGGATCAGGTTGTGGCTGACCCCCAGCTTGCGGGCCAGCTCGCGCACCGAGGTGCCGTCGTAGCCCCGCTCGGCGAAGGCGTCGAGGGCGGCGTCGAGCAGCTCCTCGGTGGAGAGGGTGATCTCGTCTGCGGAGGGACGGCCCGGCCGCCGAGGGGTCGTCAAGGTCGGCCTGGAGCTGTCACCCCCCCATCGTTGCCGATGCCGTCCAGCGTGGTGCAGACGGCCCCCAGGACCTGGTCGGCGACATCGGCGCGCCAGCCCGGGTCGTCGACGAAGAAGAAGTCACGCACCTGGGCGCGGATGCGCCTCCCGATCTCCGACGCCGGGTCGCCGTGGTGGTGGAGCCAGTTGTCGGCGCGGAACACCGCCACGCCCTCGGTCGGTTCGTGGGTGCCCACCTCGAGGACGAACGTGGCGGTGCCCAGCCGGCCGGCCGCCCACTCGTCGAGCCCGGGGCCCATCAGGCCGTGATCGACCGAGCCGGTCCGGTCCGAGCGGTAGATGTGCTCGGGGAACCAGGCGGCGCCGGCATCGGCCGCCGCCTCGTCGGGGTCGGCGGTCTGGAACACGGTCAGCCGGCCGAGCGGGCCGAGACCGGTGTGGACGTCGAGGGCGACCGCCTCCGCCGCCCCCTCCAGCTCGCAGGCCCAGATCTGCTCGAGGGTGCGCCGCGACCAGCTGGCGCCCTGCCCGCCGAACTGCACGCCTCGGGGGTGGCTGTACTGGCCCCCGCTGATCGTCCGGAAGGCGACGTCGTCGCCGACCTCGGCCCAGAACGCCAGCAGGTCACCGAGGAAGGAGCGGTCGTCGAGGTCGATCTCGGTCGGGTTGAGGATGGCGTCGACGTCGCCGTAGCGCGGGTTCTCGGGGAGGGCCGTGTAGTCGACGAAGTTGCGGTTGACGTCGATGTTCTCGTGGTCGACCCGCCGCGACCAGGCGAACCCGTAGGGGTTGACGGCGTGGACGAGCACCACGGCGACGTCGGCGGGGAGGGCGGCGAGGCGGCCCGATGCGAGGAGGAGCTGCTGCACACCGCTGCCGGCGTGGCCCTCGACCCCGTGGAGCCCCGACGACACCAGCACGACGGCCCGGGCCTCGCCGATCGGGGCGCCGAAGCGGGCCGTGTCGGTCGTGAGCACCTCCCCGTCGGGGCCGGGCCGGGGGTGGCGGTAGGCCACGAGCGTGGCCCCGGCCTCCTCGGCGGCGGCGAGGAGCCGGGCCCGGGAGGTGGCGAGGTCGGCGGCGGGAGGGATCACGGGAGGAGCTCCGGGTGGTCGGGGTGACGGTGGTGGGTGGTGCCGGCGACGACCGTCGCCAGGACCCGGGTGGAGGAGATCTCGGCGGCGGGGACGGTGGTCGGGTCGCGATCGAGCACCACCAGGTCGGCCCGCCGGCCGGGCTCGACGGCGCCCAGCCCGTCCTCGGTCCGGCGGGCCCGGGACCCGCCGCGGGTGAACAGGGCGAGGGCCTCGGCCCCGGTCACGGCCTGCTCGGGGGCGAGCCGGCGGTCGACGGCGGCCTCGATGGCGGCGAGGACGTCGGTCGCCTCGATCGGGGCGTCGGACGAGCCGGCGACGGCGACCCCGGCGTCGAGGAGCCGGCGGAAGGGGTAGGTCCGCCCCAGCCGCTCCTCCCCCACCCGGCGGGCCAGCCAGTGGGCCTCGCTGCGCAGGTTGATCGGCTGGACCACGGCGGTCACGCCGACCTCGGACATGCGGTCGACGGTGGCGTCGTCGAGCACCGAGGCGTGCTCGACCCGGTGGCGGTGGGGCCCGGGGTGGGCGGCGACGACGCCGGCGATCAGGTCCACGGCGTCGCGGGTGGCGCGGTCGCCGATGGCGTGGATGCAGACCTGGAGGCCGGCCAGGTGGGCGGCCTCGACGCGGCGGCGGGCCTCGGCGGGGTCCAGGGTCGGGAGCCCGGTGCCGTCGTGGTCGCCGAAGGGCTGGTGCATGCAGGCGGTCCGGCCGCCCAGCGTGCCGTCGAGGAAGAGCTTCACGGCGTCGAGCCGGCGACCCTCCCCGGGCCGGTGCAGCGGCGTCGACCGCAGGTGCTCGACCTCGGCGGGGTCCGGCGTGATCAGGATCGTCTGCACGTCGAAGGGCACCCGGTCGACGAGGGCGGACCAGCCCAGCGCCTCCAGGGCGCCGGCCTCCCCCGACGGGCCCTCGGCCGTCGTCTGGCACATGGCCGAGATGGCGGTGACACCCTGGCCCAGCAGGCGGTCGCGCCACGACGCCAGCCCCGCCTCCAGGTCGGCGAAGGAGACCTCGGGCAGGAGGCCGAGCAGCGGGGCCACCGCCGTCTCCCGGACCAGGCCGGTCGGACCCCCGGCGCCGACCACGACCTCACCCCCGGGCGGCACCGACCCCGGGCGGTCGAAGCCGACGGCGGCCAGGGCGGCGCGGGAGGCCACGGCGTGGTGGCCGTCGCGCCGCACGAGCACCACCAGCCGGCCCGGGGCGGCGGCGTCGAGCTCGGCGGCGGTGGGCAGCCGGCGCTCGGCCAACCGCTCGTCGTCGAGCTGGAAGCCGACGATCGCCCGGTCCGCCGGCGTGGCCCGGGCCCGGTCGGCGACGGCGTCGAGGACGTCGGCGACGGTGGTGGCCCGGTCGAGCACCAGGGTGGTCTCGAAGACGCACATCACCAGCGGGTGGAGGTGGGCGTCGACGAAGCCCGGCGCCAGCACCCGGCCGTCGAGGTCGACGACGACGGCGTCGGACGGGAGGGCGGCCCGGCACGCCGCCTCGGGCCCGACGGCGACGATCCGCCCGTCGGCCACCGCCACCGCCGTGCCCGGCGGGGTCCGCTCGGGGGCCAGGACGGTGGCGCCCCGGTACAGGCGGGCCGGCCCGGTCATCGGACGACGACCACCGGCGGGGCGACGAGGTGGTCGTCGAGGGCGTCCCGGTCGACCGTGATCCCCCACCCGGGACCGCCCGGGAGGACCAGCTCGCCCCGCTCGACCCGGTAGCGCTCGGTGACGAGGTGCTCCTCGAACATCACGTCGCCGGCGATCTCGACGTCGTGGCCGAGGCGATCGAAGCGGGCGGCGGCGATGTGGGCGTGGGTGGCCGTCCCGATGCCGAGGGGCTGGTTGTGGATGATCGTCCCGAGGCCGCGGGCGGCGGCGTAGTCGATCGCCCGCAGGGCCCCGGTGATGCCACCGGGCCGCTCGCCGTTGACCCCGACCACCCCGCACCCGCCGGCGTCGATCAGGGCCACCAGGCTGCCGAGGTCGAAGAACCCCTCGTGGAGGAAGAGCGGGATGTCGGTCCGCCGGGCCACCTCGGCCATGCCGACCAGGTCCCCGAGGGGGAGGGGCTGCTCGGCGCCGTCGATCCCGAACGGCTCGAGCAGGCGGAGGACCCGGACCGCCCCGGCGGCGGCGTAGGCCTGGTTGAAGTCGACCCGGATGCGCAGGTCGGTCCCGCACCGCTCGCGCACGGCGGCGATGACGTCGCGGTCGGCCTCGGGCCCCTCGCCCAGCTTGATGCGCACCGACCGGTACCCGGCCCGCTGGTAGCCGTGGCACAGCCCGGCCACCACGTCGGGCGCGGCCAGGGGCACGAGCCCGCACAGCGGCAGGCGGGCGACCACGGCCCCACCGATGAGGTCGTGCACCGGGCACCCGAGCTGGTGGGCGGCCAGGTCGTGGCAGGCCACGTCGATGAGGCCCTTGGCCATCTCGTTGCGGGCCACGTTGCGGTCGAACCGGGCGGCCAGCGCCTGCACCGCGACCGGGCGCGACCCGAGGACGTAGCGGGCCAGGTGGTGCTCGATCGCCGAGGCCATGTCGAGGTTCGACACCCCGCTCTCCGGCAGCCACACGTAGGCCTCGCCCCACCCCTCCCGCCCGGCCCCGTCGACCAGGCGGCAGAAGAGGAAGTCGGCCTCCAGCCACGGCTCCTCGGTGGGGATGGCCATGCCGAGGCCGTTGTCGCTCTCGGCCATCGCCCCCCGGGCCAGGGCCGACAGCGGCACCCGGGCGGCGAACAGCTCGACCCGGACGACCCGCTCGTCCGCCCGCGGCGCATCCTGTAACAGATCGTTCACGGCTTGTAACGTATCGCACATGCCGGCCGCCCGCCCCCAGCCGTCCCTGTCGGCCCGGCTGGCGGGGGCCCGGCTCAGCCCGGCCCTGCGCAAGGTGGCCGAGCTGCTCCTCGTCGACCCCGAGGCCGTCGCCCACGGCACGGTCGCCTCGGTGGCCGGCGCCGCCGGCACCAGCCCGCCGACCGTCGTCCGGCTGGCGACCGCCCTCGGCTACGACGGCTTCGGGCCGTTGCGCGACGCGGCCCGCGCCGAGCTCGGCATGCGGCTGGCGACCGATGTGGTCCGGGCCCGCGCCCACCTCCCCGACGAGCCGATCGAGGCCCGGCGGGCCGCCGAGCACGCCGTCGTCGACCGCACGCTCGACGGCCTCGACCCCCGGGCCCTGGCCGCCGCCGTCGACCTCCTCGACCGCGACGGCACCCGGTGCTGGGTCGTCCCCAGCGCCCAGACCCTCGGCGTCGCCCACCGCCTGGTCGACCAGCTGGCCATCGTCGGCCGCCGGAGCGTGCTCCTCGACGGGTCGGAGATGCGGGTCATGTCGACCATGGCCGCCCTCGTCCCCGGCGACGCCGTGCTCACGATGGACGTGCCCCGCCACGAGCACGCCCTGGTCCGCATCCAGCGGGCGGCCGTCGACCAGGGGGCGGTCCCGATCGTCCTCACCGGGCCGCCGGGCACCGGCCTGATGACCGAGGGCGGCGTCGTCCTCCCGTTCGCCACCGCCGCCATCGGGCCCTTCGACTCGCTCGTCGGGCTGACCGTGCTCACCAGCCTCCTCGTCGACGCCCTCGTCGAGCGGCGCCGCGACACGGTGGCGGCGCGCCTCGCCGCCCTCGAGCGGACCTGGACGGTCGCCGGCCTCTACGACGCCTAGAAGGTGGCGGCGAGCAGGTCGTCCTTGCCGCTGGTGGCGGGGCCGACGAGGCCGTGGACCTCGGGCAGGACGTTCCGGGCGAAGAAGCGGGCCGACACCAGCTTCTGGGTGAGGGCGTCGGCGTCGCCGTCCCCGGCGGCGAGGCGCTGGGCGGCCAGCTGGGCCTGGCGGGCCATCAGCCAGCCAGCCACCGTCAGCGCCAGGAGCCGCTGGAAGGGAGTGGCGACCGACAGGGCCACGACCGGGTCGGCCAGGCCGTCGGCCAACAGCTGCTGGCCGGCGGTGTCGGCGGCGTCGACCGCCCGGGCCAGCTCGTCGCGGATGACCGCCAGCTCGTCGTTGCCCTCGAGCTCGGCCACCGTGGCCCGCATGCGGGCGATCTGGTCGGTGAACACGCCCCCGGCCCGCATCGGCATCTTGCGGCCGACCAGGTCCATGGCCTGGATGCCGTTGGTGCCCTCGTAGATCTGGGTGATCTTGGCGTCGCGGTAGTGCTGGGCGGCGCCGGTCTCCTCGATGAAGCCCATGCCGCCGTGGACCTGGATGCCGATCGACGTGACCCGCTCGGCCTCGTCGGTGCACCAGCTCTTGGCCAGCGGGATCAGCAGGTCGACCATCTCCTGGGCCTGGGCCCGCTCGGCCTCGTCACCGGCGTGCTGGGCCACGTCGATCTCGGCCGCCACCAGGTAGCAGAGGGCCCGCATGGCCTCGGTGATCGACCGCATGGTCAGCAGGTTCCGGCGCACGTCGGGGTGGTCGACGATGAAGCTCTTCTCGCCCCGGGCGGCCCCCGGGGCGAAGCCCTGCTTGCGCTCCTTGGCGTAGGCGACGGCCTGCTGGTAGCTGCGCTCGGCCAGCCCCAGACCCTCGACGCCGACGCCGAGGCGGGCGTTGTTCATCATCGTGAACATGTACCGCATGCCGGCGTTCTCCTCGCCGATCAGGTACCCGACGGCGCCCTCGCCCTCGTCGCCGAACGACAGCGAGCAGGTGGCGCTGGCCCGGATGCCCATCTTGTGCTCGAGCGAGGTGACCTTGACGTCGTTCCGCGCGCCCAGGTTGCCGTCCTCGTCGACGAGGTACTTGGGGACGATGAAGCAGCTGATGCCCTTGGTCCCGGCGGGGGCGTCGGGCGTGCGGGCCAGGACCAGGTGGACGATGTTCTCGGTGAACGGGTGCTCGCCCCAGGTGATGAAGATCTTCGACCCGGTGATGCGGTAGCTGCCGTCGTCCTGCTTCACGGCCTTGGTGCGCAGGGCGCCGACGTCGGAGCCGGCGTCGGGCTCGGTGAGGTTCATCGACCCCGTCCACTCCCCCGACACCATCTTCTTGAGGTAGACCTCGCGCTGCTCCTCGCTGCCGTGGTGGAGCAGGGCGTCGATGGCGCCCTGGGTGAGCAGCGGCGCCATGGCCAGGGCCATGTTGGCGCTGTTGAGCATCTCCTGCATGGCGATGCCCACGGCCCACGGGAAGCCCCCGCCGCCGTAGGCGGGGTCGAAGGGCACGGCGCCCCAGCCGGCCTCGGCGTAGGCCTGGTAGGCGGCTTCGAAGCCCTCGGGGACGACGACCTCGCCGTCGACCAGCGTCGTCGTCTGCTCGTCGCCGACCTGGTTGGTCGGGGCCCAGACCTCGGCCATCAGCCGGCCGAACTCCTCCAGCACGCCGAAGATGCTGTCGGCGTCGACGTCGGTGTACGGCGCCAGCTTGGTCAGCCGGTCGAGATCGACCAGGCCCTCCAGGGCGAAGCGGATGTCGTCGAGCGGAGCGGAGTACGCAGGCATGGTGCGTCAATCGTACGACCCGCCCCGACGTGGCGACGAAGCCAGCGACCGACAGCCGCGGGTGGCGACCGGCCCCGGACGGCGGCAGGCTGGGCCCCATGGCCGACGACACCGCGCTCCCCACCGACGCCGAGCTCCGCGAGCGGCTGACGCCCCTCCAGTACGAGGTCACCCAGCAGGAGGGCACCGAGCGGGCCTTCACCGGCGAGTACTGGGACACCAAGGACCCGGGCACCTACCACTGCATCGTCTGCGACGAGCCCCTCTTCCGCTCCGACGTCAAGTACGACTCGGGCACCGGCTGGCCCTCGTTCTGGGAGGCGATCGACCCGGCCAAGGTCACCCTGGTCGAGGATCGCAAGCTGTTCATGACCCGCACCGAGGCCCGCTGCGCCCGCTGCGGCGCCCACCTCGGCCACGTCTTCCCCGACGGCCCCCAGCCCACCGGCGAGCGCTACTGCATGAACTCCGCCTCCCTCCGCCTCGACCGCGACGAGGCCTGACCGTACGGATGGTGCCTGGCACCATCCGTACGGTCGGATCGGTCAGACGCCGACGAGCTGGCGGTCCTCGTCGTCGTGGCGGGCGTCCTCCTCCTGGAGCTCCTCCATCAGGTGCTCGCCCTCGACGTCGAGCTCGGGGAGCAGGCGGTCGAGCCAGCCCGGGAGCCACCAGGCCCGATCGCCGAACAGGGCCATCGTGGCCGGGACCAGCACCATGCGGACCACGGTGGCGTCGAGGAGGACGGCCATCGAGAAGCCGATGCCCATCATCTTCGTCGTCGGGTCGTCGGTGAGGGCGAAGCTGGCGAAGACGCTGATCATGATCAGCGCCGCCGCCGTGATCACCCGGGCCGAGCTGGTCAGCCCGGTCAGGACGCTCTCCCGGGCCTTGCCGGTGCGGACGTAGTCCTCCCGGATGCGGCTGAGGATGAAGACCTCGTAGTCCATCGACAGGCCGAAGAGGACGGCGAACATCAGCATCGGGAGGAAGCTGATGATCGGCACCGACTCCTCCAGGCCGACCAGCTGCTGGAGCCAGCCCCACTGGAAGATGGCGACCAGCACGCCGAAGCTCGACCCGATGCTGAGGAGGATGGCGATCGCCGCCTTCACCGGCACCAGCAGCGAGCGGAACACGGCCAGCAGCAGGATCATCGTCAGCCCGATCACGAGGGCCATGAAGATCGGCAGCGCCGTCGCCATCTTGTCCGAGACGTCGATCAGCAGGGCGGTCGAGCCGGCCACGGCCACGTCGGCCCCGGTGTCGACCGACAGCGGGTCGAGCACGTCGTGGCGGAGGTGGTGGACCAGCGAGGTGGTCGCCTCCGACGACGGCGAGGTGGTCGGGATCACCGGGATGATGGCGGTGTCGCCGGCCTCGTTCGGCACCGGCGGGGCGACCAGCTGGACGCCCGGGTCGGCGCTCACCTCCTCGACGACGCGGGCCAGGGCGGCCTCGGGGTCGGCGGCCCCGGACGTGTCGACCACCAGGGTCAGCGGGCCGTTGAAGCCGGGGCCGAAGCCCTCGGCCAGCAGGTCGTAGGCCTGGCGGCGGGTCGTGTCCTCGGGGGCGGTGCCGGCGTCGGGCATGCCGAGGCGGAGCGAGAACATGGGCAGGGCCAGCAGGATCATGAAGGCCAGGCCGCCGAGCAGGGCCACGCCGGGCCGGGCCACGACCTTGCGGGACCAGCGGGCGCTGAAGCTGTCGTGCGACTCGGCGGCCGAGCCGGTGCGGGCCCGGCCGATGCGCCAGCGGTCGATGTTGGTGCCGGCGAAGCCGAGCAGGGCGGGCAGCAGGGTGACGGCGATCGCCACCGAGAGCAGGACGGTGAAGGCGGCGCCCAGGCCCATCACGGTGAGGAAGGGGATGCCGACGACGGCCAGGCCGGCGAGGGCGATCACGACCGTCAGGCCGGCGAACACCACGGCCCCGCCGGCGGTGGCGTTGGCCCGGGCCGCCGACTCCTCGACGTCGAGCCCCTCGGCCACGTTCTGGCGGTGGCGGGTGACGATGAACAGGGCGTAGTCGATGCCCACGGCCAGGCCGATCATCGTGGCCAGGATGGGCGCCGTCGACGAGAGGTCGGTGAAGGCCGACAGCACGCCGATGCCGCTGATCCCGACGCCCACGCCGATCAGGGCGGTGGCGATCGGGAGCCCCATGGCCACCAGCGAGCCGAACGAGAGCAGGAGGACGACCACGGCGACGCCGAGGCCGATCATCTCGGAGGTGTGGCCCAGCTCCTCCTGGGGCCCGACCTCGCCGCCGATCTCCATCCGCACCCCGGCGTCGGCGGCGGGCGCCAGCTCCTCGAGGGCGGCGGCCGCCTCCTCCGACACCTCGTTGGCGGGGTCGGCGTAGGCGACGTCGGCGTAGGCGATCAGGCCCTCGGCCGAGACCGTCCCGGTGGTGAACGGGTCGGCCACGCCGACGACCTCGGGGCCGTCGGCCGCCTCGGCCAGCACCGCCTGGACGGCGGCCTGCTTGGCCGGGTCGGTCAGCGGGGTGTCGTCCTCGGAGGCGAAGACGAGGCGGGCCGACGAGCCCGACTGCTCGGGGAAGCGCTCCTCCAGCAGGTCCATCGCCTTCTGCGACTCGGTGCCGGGGATGGTGAAGCTGTCGCTGGTGGTGCCGCCGAGGCCGGTCGACAGGGCGCCGGCGCCGATCAGGAGGACGAGCCAGGCGGCCAGCACCCAGCGACGACGGCGGACCGACCAGTGGCCCAGGCGGTAGAGGATCTTGGACATGACCCGATCCAGCCGCCCGAACCTTGGGGGAACCTGGGAGCACCCTGGCGCCCGCCGTAGTGCTGCCGCAGAGGGCGTGGCATCGGCCACTCCCCGTGCCACCATCTCGGGGTGAAGATCCTGGTGGTCGATGACGAGGAGGCCCTGCGCGACCTGGTCACGACGGCCCTCGAGTTCGTCGGCCACGAGGTCGCCACCGCCGTCGACGGGCTCGACGCCCTGGCCCAGGTGCCCGGCTTCGCCCCCGACCTGATCGTCCTCGACGTCAACATGCCCCACCTCGACGGGCTGGAGGTCTGCCGCCGCCTGCGGGCCGACGGCGACACCACGCCGGTGATCTTCCTCACCGCCCGGGACGCGCCCCGGGACGTGGTCGAGGGGCTGGCCGCCGGGGGCGACGACCACCTGGCCAAGCCCTTCCACCTCCAGGTCCTGGTCGCCCGGATCGACGCCGTGCTGCGCCGGGCGGGCAACGGCGCCGTCCCAGGCGCCACCGACGGGCCGCCCCGCCTCGCCTTCGACGACATCGAGATGGACGAGGCCGCCCACCGGGTGTGGCGGGCCGGGGCGCCGATCGCCCTGGCCCCGACCGAGTTCAAGCTCCTCCGCTACCTGCTCCTCAACCCCGACATCGTCCTCAGCAAGGGCCAGATCGCCCAGCACATCTGGCAGTACGAGTTCGGCGGCGACCCCAACGTGGTCGAGACCTACATCTCCTACCTGCGCAAGAAGCTCGGCCCGCCCCGGGTGATCCAGACCGTCCGGGGCGTCGGCTACGTCCTGCGGGCCGACGACGCCTGATGCGCCGGCCCCACGCCCCCCGCCTGCCCAACCGCTGGCGGATCACCGTCTGGATCGTCGGCACGGTGCTGGCCGTGACGCTCGCCGTCGGCGCCTTCGCCGTCGTCCAGGTCAAGGGCCGCTTCACCGAGCAGATCGACGAGGAGCTGCGGACCCAGAGCCGGGGCCTGGCCGCCGCCCTGGAGATCATCGACGCCGATGCGCTGGAGCAGCTGGCCGAGCAGACCCCCGGCGGCATCGGCGACCAGACCTACGGCATCACCGTCGTCGGCGGCGACGGCGAGGTCTTCTCGGTCCCCTCGGGGCCACCCGAGGACCCGGACCCGGTGCTCGACACCTCGCCCCGGGCGGTCAGCGCCCTGCGGGGATCGGCCGGCGACCCCTTCGACCTGGCCAGCGCCGACGGCTCGGTGCAGTACCGGGCGATGGTCAGCCAGCTCGACGACGGCGGGATCGTCGTCGTCACCCGCTCGCTGGCCGACCGCGAGGAGGCGGTGCGGACCGTCGGCGGCGTCCTCCTCTTCGCCGGGGCCGTCGCCGCCGTGCTGATCGTCGTCACCGTGTCGGTGGTCAGCGGGCTGGTCACCCGGCCGCTCGACGCCATGATCGACACCGCCGAGGCCATCGGCGAGGGCGACCTGACCTCGCGGGTGCCGACCGAGGGGGTCGAGGACGTCAGCCGGCTGGCCACCGCCCTCAACGGCATGCTCGACCGGTTGGAACGGGCCTTCGCCGACAAGGAGGCCTCCGAGGAGGCCCTCCGGCGCTTCGTGGCCGACGCCTCCCACGAGCTGCGGACCCCGCTGGCCGCCGTCCTCGGCTACGCCGAGCTCCACCAGGCGGGGATGGCCGGCTCGCCCGAGCAGGTCGACCGGTCGATGGAGCGGATCCGGGCCGAGGGCGAGCGGATGCGGCTGATCGTCGAGGAGCTGCTGACCCTGGCCCGGCTCGACGAGGGCCGACCCCTGGAGCACGCCGACGTCGACCTGGTCGAGATCGCCCGGCTGGCCGTGGCCGACGCCGGGGCCATCGAGCCCGGCCGGCCGCTGACGCTCACGGTGCCGGACGACGGTGCGCCCGTCGTCGTCCCCGGTGACGCCATGTCGCTGCGCCAGGCGGTCGACAACCTGCTGGCCAACGCCCGGGCCCACACCCCGGCGGGCACGCCGGTGACCGTGACGGTCTCGGTGGCGGGCGACCGCGGCGTGGTGGCGGTGGCCGACGAGGGCCCCGGGCTGGAGCCCGAGGTCGCCGCCCACGTCTTCGACCGCTTCTACCGGGCCGACCGCTCCCGCTCGCGCTCGGCGCCCGGCCCCGGCGGCTCGGGCCTCGGCCTGGCCATCGTGGCCGCCATCGCCGAGGGCCACGGCGGCACCGCCACCGTCGCCTCCACCCCCGGCCACGGCTCCACCTTCACCCTCTCGCTCCCCACCAGCGGGTGATGGCGGACCCGATGGCGGCGGGGGCCTCGACCCAGGGGCGGTGGCCGGCGGCGGGGACGACCACCACCTCGGCCCGGGGCAACGCCGCGGCCAGGGTGTCGAGCGCCCACGGCGGGCGGGGGTCGTCGGCGCCGTGGAGCAGCAGGGCGGGCACGTCGAGGGTGCGGCAGCGGGCCAGGACGACCTCCTCGTCGTCGGCCCGGACCTCGGCGTTGAGGGCCCGGTTGGCCTCCCAGCAGATCGGCCCCGACGCCTCGGCCAGGGCGGTGGCGTGGGCGTGGGCGTCCGGCCCGACGAAGTCGGGGAGCCAGTGGAGGGCCCGCCACTCGACCTCCTCGGCAGGGGTCCGCTCGCCGGCGGCCAGGGCGTCACGGCGCGCCCTCTGCTCGTCGGTGAGCCGGCGGGCGCCCTCCGCCTTGGCGGCGGCGGGCCAGGCCCGGCCGGTGCCGACCCCGGCGAGGTACAGGAGGCCCCGGGTGCGCTCGGGGTGGGCCAGGGCGTAGCGGAGGGCGATGGTGGCGCCGAAGGAGTGGCCGCCGACGATCCACCGCTCGTGGCCGAGGTGGCGGCGGAGGGCGTCGAGGTCGGCGACGTAGCGCTCGATCGTGTGGGGCCCGACCGGGTCCGACCGGCCGACGCCCCGCTGGTCCCACCGGACGACGCTCACGTGGTCGTGCACCAGGGCGGCCAGCGGCCCGAGGTCGTCGGCCAGCCCCGGCCCGCCGTGGCAGACCACCAGCGGCGGCCCGGCCCCGTCGACCACGTACCCCAGCCGCACCCCGTCGTCCGCGACCGCCCACCCCGTCTCCACCGACCCAACCGTAGGCCCCGCGGGCTCGACCGCCTCAAGGTGCCTGGCACCTTGAGGCGATCGCCGCCCGGCGGGCCGGTCAGCCGGTGGTGAGGCGGTGGCGGGGGAGGTCGGCCCGGTCGGCGGCCTGGCGGCCGGCGTACCAGCCGAGGCGGTCGCTGGGGCCGGCGACGTGCTTGGTGCGCAGGTGGGGGTGCATCTCGGCCACGTGGTGGTCGACCGCCTCCCGTCGCTCGGCCATCACCGGCACCAGGGCCCCGCCGCTCTCCCGGTCGAGGTCGGCCACCGTGGCCGCCCCGGCGACCTGGAGGCGGTCGCCGATGCGGTGGGCGAAGCCCCGCAGGAACGACGAGCGGAACCCCCGGGTGCGCTCGCGGGAGCCGGGCTCGGACGCCCGCGACAGCTGGTCGAGCCCGGCCTGGGCCTGGACCAGCAGCGAGGTGAAGAGCACGTCGACCTCGGCCAGGTCGGAGGCGAAGCCGACCAGGGTGGCCATCTGGAGCCCGCCGAGCAGGACGGCCGTGCTCCGGCAGGCCTGGGCGATCACCGCCAGCAGGTGGGCCTTAGCATCGGCGTAGGGGTCGTCGATGCAGATCCGGCGGGCGACGGGCCGGTCGTCGGCCCCCGGGCCGGTGGCGACCAGGGCGTGCTCCAGGGCGTGGCGGGTCATCAGCTCGTGGGCCTTGGCCGTGAACGCCTGGGCCTCGGCCTCGAAGGTGCTCGACTCGGCCTTGGCCAGCAGGGCCCGCACCCGTTCGAGGACCTTGGCGTCGATGCCGTCGAGGTCGGCGCCAGCGACGGCGGAGGCGACGGCCACGTCGGGCCGGCCCGGCACCGGGAGGAGGACCTCGATCGGCGGGAGGGCCAGGAGCACGCCGACCAGGTCGACGGCCGCGGCCGGGTCGGCCGCCCACCCGCGGGCCGGGGGCGCCCCGCCGGGGGTGATGCCGAGGTCGTCGAGCTGGCCCCGCCAGGCGGGGTGCAGGGTGCCGGCCGGCCAGCCCACCGCGGCCGCGGCGACGGCCCCGACGGCGGCGGTGCCGGCCCCGACCCGCCGGCGCCGGGCCTGCCACACGACCTCGGCCGGCTGCCAGCCGGTGGACCACAGCTCGTCGAGCGCCTCCAGGGCGAAGCCCTCGGCCCCGGGCACGACCACCTCGGTGGGGGCGGCGAGGAGCGCCCGCCGGGCGGCCTGGGCGGCGTCGCGCCGGCCCCGGCCCACGAGCAGCAGGAGCTGGCGCACGTCGCCGGCGCCGAGGGGCGGGCGCTCGGCATCGGGTGGGGCGGGGCGCCGCCAGAAGCTCATCCCCGCACCCTACGCAGGGGGTGCGACAGCCGGCGCCGGGGCGTCCCTAGGGTGCGCGGCGGTGACCGTCGTCCTGCTCCACCCCCTGCCGCTCGACGGGACGGCGTGGGCCGACGTGCCCGTGGAGGACCCGGTCGTCGCCCCGACGCTGTACGACCTGGGCCCGACGGTGGAGGCCTGGGCCGGCGCCGTGGTCGACCTGGCCGGTCCCGGGCCGCTGGTCGTCGTCGGCGCCTCGGTCGGGGCGTCGTGCGCCCTGGAGGTGGCCCGGCTCGTCCCCGGCCGCATCGACCACCTGGTGCTGGTCGGCGGGAAGGCGGGCCATCGCCGGGACCCGGGCCAGCACGCCGCGGTCCGGCGGGTCCTCGACGACGAGGGGCTGGCCGGGGCCTGGGCCCGGATCTGGGCCCCGCTCCTCTCCCCCACCGCCGCCCCCGACGTGGTCGCCCGGGTCCGCGGCCTGGCCCTGGCCCAGGCCCCGGCCGCCGTCACCACCGGCGTCGACGCCTTCCACGCCCGCCCCGACGCCACCGCCGTGGCCCGGGCCCACGCCGGCCACCTCACCGTCGTGCGGGGCGAGGACGACCCGATCGTCGGCGACCGGCCCCCGCTGGCCCCCGCCCGGGTGGTCGCCGGGGCCGGCCACTACGTCCCGATCGAGCGGCCGCAGGCGATGGCCGCCCTGGTGGCCGACGCCGTCAGCCGTGGGCGAGGAGGCGCTTGAGCTCGTCGAGGGCCGGGGTCGGGCCGGGGTCGACGCCCTCCTGGGCGGCCAGCTCGAGGCTGACCATGTCGCCGTAGAGGACGAGGTCGAGCAGCTGGGCCAGGGCGCCCTCGCCCGCCGCCTCGACGGTGTGGATGTCGGCCACGACCTCCTCCAGCATCGCCTGGAGGGCCTCGAACCGGCGGGCGTGCTGGGGGTGCTCCTCCTCGTGGCGGAGGAACACCATCTGGAACACCTGGCGGGTGAGGTCGCCGTGCTGGCCCCACCCGACCAGCTCGTTGTGGCCGAGCTCGGGGAGGGCGTTGGCGAAGGCCGGGGTCTTGGCGTTCTCGTTGACCTGGGTCTTCCACCGGGTGGCGGCGACCCGGCCGACGGTGCCGGCGCCGTAGACGATCGGGAGGGTGCGGCCGATCCGGCGGGCCAGGGCCACGGCCGGGCTGCGGTCCGACGCCAGCTCGTCGGCCCGGCGGCGGAGCTGCTCGACGGCGGCGGCGACCCACCCGTGGGCGCCGGGGAACAGGCCCATCCGCTCCAGGGCGATCAGGACCGGCACGGCCATGGCCCCGACGGCGGTGCGGGGGGCGGGGAAGGTGGCGGGCACGGGGGCGACCGCCGCGTCCCAACCCGGGGCGAGGCGGGCCAGCTCGCCGCCCGAGGTCACGACGAGCAGGCGCCCGCCCGAGGCGGCGGCCTCCTCGGCCGCCTGGATCGTCTCCTCGGTGTCTCCCGAGTACGACACGACGACGACGAGGGTGTCGGTGCTCACGAAGCTGGGCGCGTCGTAGCCCTTGGCCACGACCAGCGGGATCGGGAGGAAGAGCTCGCCCACGGTCTCCAGCACGTCGCCGACGCTGCCGCTGGCGCCCATCCCGAGCACCAGGACGTTGGCGACGTCCTCCCCGCCCGGCAGCCCGTCGATGGCCTGGCCCACGGCGACGGCCTCGGCCACCTGGTCGCCCAGGGCGAGGGTGGCGTCGCGCAGGCCGAGGCTGTCGAGCCCCCGCCGCGTCGGGCTGGTGTCGGTGCTCATCGTCGGTCCGCCGGGGCGCTCAGGCCTCGAAGGTGGGGCTGATGCCGTCGGCGTCGGCCTTGGCCAGCAGGCGGTCGTGCTCGGCGTCGTCGACCGTCTCGGCCTCGTCGATCAGCATGACCGGGATGTCGTCCTCGATGCGGTAGCGCCGCTTGAGCCGCGGGTTGTAGAGGGCGGCCTCGTCCTCGAAGTAGAGCAGCGGGCCCTTGTCCTCGGGGCAGGCCAGGATGTCGAGCAGCTGGGGGTCGAGCGCCATGGCGCGTCTCCTCCGGGATCAGGGAGCGGCGGGCGCCGATCCGGTGATGAGGCCGAGGACCTCGGCCACGTGGGCGTCGGTCTCCTCCCGCGTCGGCGACTCGAGGTTGAGCCGCAGCAGCGGTTCGGTGTTCGACGGGCGCAGGTTGAACCACCAGGTGCCGAGGTCGACGGTGAGACCGTCGAGCCGGTCCTGGTCGCCGTCGGGGAAGGCGGCGGCGACCCGCTCGATGACGGCCCGAGGGTCGTCGACGGTGGTGTTGATCTCGCCCGACATGGCGTAGCGGTCGAACGGCGTGCGCATCTCCGACAGGGGCACGCCGGCCTTGCTGCGGGCCTCGATCACGTGCATGGCGGCGATCAGCCCGCTGTCGGCCCGCCAGTTGTCGCGGAAGTAGTAGTGGGCCGAGTGCTCGCCCCCGAAGGCGGCGCCGGTCTCGGCCATCACCGCCTTGATCAGCGAGTGCCCGACCTGGGTGCGCACCGGCGTGCCGCCGTGCTCGCGGATGATCTCGGGCACGGCCTTGGAGCAGATCAGGTTGTGGAGGATCGTGGCCCCCGGCTCCTTCTCCAGCACGCCCACCGCCACCATCGCCGTGGTGGTCGACCCGGAGATGGGCTCGCCCTGGTCGTCCACGACGAAGACCCGGTCGGCGTCGCCGTCGAAGGCCAGGCCGATGTCGGCCCCGGTCTCGCGCACCCTCTTGATCAGGTCCTGCTGGTTCTCGACCTGGATGGGGTCGGCCGGGTGGTTGGGGAACGTGCCGTCCAGCTCCGGGTACAGCACCTCCAGCTCGACCGGGAGGCCGGCGAAGGCGGCCGGGACGACCAGCCCGCCCATGCCGTTGGCCGTGTCGGCGACGATCTTGAGCGGGGCGAAGGCGGCCGTGTCGACGAAGGAGCGGACGTGCTCGACGAAGGCGCCGAGGAGGTCCTGCTGGGTGAGGAGGCCCGGCTCGCCGAGGTGGTCGGACACGCCGTCGCGGGCCATGGCCTTGATCCGGTCGAGGCCGGTGTCCTGGCCGACGGCCCGGGCCTCGGTGAGGCAGAACTTGATGCCGTTGTAGGCCGCCGGGTTGTGGCTGGCCGTGAACATGGCGCCGGGCGCCCGCAGGTGGCCGGAGGCGAAGTAGACCATGTCGGTCGAGCAGAGCCCGAGGTCGACCACGTCGAGGCCCTGGGCCTGGGCCCCCTCGGCGAAGGCGGCGGCGAACTGCACCCCGCTGGGCCGCATGTCGCGGCCGACGAGGATGCGCTCGGCGCCCTCGGTGTCGCGGGCGAAGCGGGCGAAGGCACCGCCGATGGCATGGCACACGTCGGCGTCGATCTGGTCGCCGACGAGCCCGCGGACGTCGTAGGCCTTGAAGATGGCATCGAGGTCGGCCTTGGCCGACCGACCCTAGCCGTCGGCCCCCCGCCGGCCGGTCCCCGTCCTCCCCGTTCTGACGCGGCCACGACCCGCTCCCGGGTCACCACCGCGTCAGAACCGGGGCGACGTCGTTCTGACGCGGCCATGACCCGCTGACGGGT
>DASTYI010000047.1:0-56712 GCA_035765045.1 Iamia sp.
GACACATCAGCTCCCGGCCACGAGGGGTCAGGCGGGCGTTACCGTGCAACTTCACGGGTCTCCTTGAGGTGAGGGTGGCTTCAGCACCCCCGAGTCTCAAGGAGACCCGCCTGACGAACGTGGATGGGATCTACACCTAGGCCTGCTCGAAGGGCACCCGGGGAGACCACGCCGCGTCGGTCGTGTCGAGCAACGACAGCTGCTCGCCCCGGCGGGGGTCGGCGAGCTCCGCCGGCGTCTGCCCGAGGAAGCGCCGTAGCGACCGCGTCAGGTGGGGCTGGTCGAAGTAGCCGAGCTCGGTGGCCACCTCGGCGGGCGCCGCCCCCTCGCCGAGCCGCACTCCCGCCATCCTCGCCCGCTCGATCTGCCGCACGTCGCGGCGGGTCAGCCCGGTCGCGGCAAGGAACCTGCGCTGCACCGTGCGCAGGGAGAGGTCCACACCCGTGCCCCGGAGCGCTGCCGCGACGACGGGCTCGGAGCCGATCAGGTCCTCGCGGATCAGCTGCTCCACCAGCCCTTCGGCGTTGTCGAAGGTCGGTCGCGGCCAGGCGGTGCCCTTGAACCAGAAGGACCGATCGCCGGCCGGGGGCAAGGTGACGCCCCGGTCGACGAGGCCGGCGACGGACAGGCCCTCGAGGCCGACGCCGAGGTGGAACCGGATGCCGACCCAGGTCGCGCCGGGCGGGACCGAGGTCTTTGTCGGGCGCGTCTCCGGGCCGTGCACGGTCACCTCGGTGCGTCCCTCGGTCTCGCCCACGACCAGGTGCCAGTGGCTCGAGGAGACCGACACGAGCTGTCCGAGGTCCGGACTGTGGCAACGCCAGACGCAGTCGACGAGCGGTGCGTCGGTCGGGCGCACGTCGAACCTGAGGGGCACGGGGACATCGTGCCGCACCCCGACCGTGGTGAGCGCCGGTCGCACGGCGGGCGAGGTGGGTGGCGCTCGTAGGATCGGGTGGTGGGGTACGGGCGGGTGGACGACGAGGGGGACGGTGTCGCCGGGCTCGTCGCCGGGATGGATGCGACGTCGGGGTGGCCGGCGACGCAGCGGCTGCGGGGGTGGGAGCGAGGGTGGCTCCTGCTGCGGGCGGGGGAGCGCCTGCTCGACGTGGGGTGCGGGACGGGGGAGGCGGCGCGGGCCCTGGCCGAGGACCTCGGGCCGGGCGGGGAGGTGCTGGGGGTCGACGTCAGCGAGGAGATGCTGGCGGTGGCCCGCCGGCGGGCCGCGGGGGCGGCCACGATCCGGTTCGAGGTCGGGGACGCGCAGGGGCTCGACCTCCCGGACGGGGGCTTCGACGCGGTGCGGTCGGAGCGGACGTTGCAGTGGGTCGCCGACCCCGGTGCGGCGGTGGCCGAGATGGCCCGGGTCCTCCGGCCCTCGGGTCGGCTCGTCCTGATCGACACCGACTGGTCGACGCTGACGCTGGAGGCCGGGGACGACGCCGTCACCGCCGCCGTCCGGGAGGGGTTGCGGGCCGAGCGGGCCCGGCCGGCGAACGTCGGACGGCGGCTGGGCGCACTCGCCCGAGAAGCGGGTCTCGACGTGGTGGCCGAGACCCGCGCCGAGCAGGTCTGGACCGACTGGGACCCCGACGTGGAGCCGGCGCCGGCCGGATGCGTCCCGCTGGGGGACCTGGCCGACGACCTGGTGGCCACCGGGCACCTCCCGGCCGGGTCGGCCGCCGGGTTCGTCGCCACCGTCCAGGCTGCCGCCCGGGAGGGTCGCTTCCGGATGGCGCTGACGATGTTCGGCGTGGCGGCGACGGCCCCGGGGGTCAGGGGGCCGGGGCGATGGCCGCCTCGCCGAGGAGGGGGGTGACGGCGGTGCGGATGACCGCGGCGATCTCCGGGAGGAGCTCGCCGTAGACGCTCGTCTCCCGCCAGAACATGGCGATCCGGCGGCGGGGGACGGGCTCGGCGAAGCGGAGGAGGCGGACCCCGTCGGAGGCGGGGACCGGTGGCCGCACGGCCAACTCGGGCAGCAGGGTGACGCCGACCCCGGCGGCCACCATCTGGCGCAGGGTCTCCAGGCTGGTGGCCCGGAACCCGGCCATCTCGGCCGCCCCGGTCAGCCGGCAGACCGACAGCGCCTGGTCCCGCATGCAGTGGCCCTCCTCCAGGAGGAGGACGTGGGTGCCGGTGAGGACGCCGACGTCGACCGGTTCGTCGAGCGACGCCAGGGGGTGGGTGCGGGGGACGGCGAGCAGGAAGTCCTCGGCGAAGAGGTCCTCCTGGTGGAGCCGGTCGTCGACCGGGGTGGCCAGGACGCCGACGTCGAGCCGCCCGGTGGCCAGCTGCTGGAGCACGACCTCGGTCTTCTCCTCGACCAGCAGCAGCTCGAGCTGGGGGAAGCGCTCGTGGATCTGCGGCACCACGTGGGGCAGGAGGTACGGCGCCAGGGTGGGGAAGAGGCCCATGCGCACGGTGCCGGAGCGGGGGTCCTGGGCCTGGCGGGCGAGCGACCGGATGCTCTCGGCCTCGTCGAGCATGACCCGGGCCCGGCCGGCGATGCGCTCGCCGACGGCGGTGAGCATCACGTGCCCGGGCGTCCGCTCGACCAGCTCGACTCCGAGCTCGCGCTCCAACTTCTTGAGCTGGGTCGAGAGCGTGGGCTGGCTGACGTAGCAGGCCTCGGCGGCCCGGCCGAAGTGGCGGTGCTCGCCCACCGCCACCAGGTACCGGAGGTCGCGCAGGTTCATGTGACGGTGACCTTCGTCACCTGGCGGACGTTAGGCGACGGCCGGCTCGGCCGGGGCCGATGTGCGGATCAGGTGGTCGAAGGCGCTGAGGCTGGCGATCGAGCCGGCCCCCATGGCGATGACGATCTGCTTGTACGGGACCGTGGTGCTGTCGCCGGCGGCGAAGATGCCCGGCGCCGAGGTCTGGCCCCGGTCGTCGATCACGATCTCGCCCCGGGGCGAGAGGTCGATGGTGCCCTCCAGCCACTCGGTGTTGGGCAGGAGCCCGATCTGGACGAAGATCCCGTCGAGCACCAGCTCCCGGGACTCGCCCGACACCCGGTCGGTGTAGCGGAGCCCGACGACCTGCTCGCCGTCGCCGAGGACCTCGGTGGTGAGGGCGCTGACGACGACCTCGGCGTTGGGGAGGCTGCGCAGCTTGCGCTGGAGGACGTCGTCGGCCCGCAGCTTGTCGTCGAACTCGAGCAGGGTGACGTGGCCGACGATGCCGGCCAGGTCGATGGCCGCCTCGACCCCCGAGTTGCCCCCGCCGATGACGGCGACCCGCTTGCCCTTGAACAGCGGCCCGTCGCAGTGCGGGCAGTAGGTCACGCCCCGGTTGCGGTACTCGGCCTCGCCGGGGACGTCCATCTGCCGCCAGCGGGCGCCGGTGGCGAGGACGACGGTGCGGGCCTCCAGCGAGGCCCCGCTGGCCACGGTCACGGTGGCCAGCCCGCCCTCCTCGGTGGCGGGGGTGAGCCCGACGGCCCGCTGGAGGTCCATCACGTCGACGTCGTAGTCCTTGACGTGCTGCTCCAGCGCGGTGGCCATGCGGGGGCCCTCGGTGTGGGGGACCGAGATGAAGTTCTCGATGGCCATGGTGTCGAGGACCTGGCCCCCGAAGCGCTCGGACACGACGCCGGTGCGGATGCCCTTGCGGGCGGCGTAGACGGCGGCCGAGGCGCCGGCCGGGCCACCCCCGACGACGAGGACGTCGAAGGCGTCCTTGGCCGCGATCTCCTCGGCGGCCCGCTCGGCGGCACCGGTGTCGAGCTTGGCGACGATCTGCTCCAGGCTCATCCGGCCCTGGTCGAACGGCTCGCCGTTCAGGAAGACCGAGGGGACGGCCATGACCTTGCGTGCCTCGACCTCGTCCTGGAACAGGGCGCCGTCGATGGCGACGTGGGTGATGCCCGGGTTGACGATGCTCATCAGGTTCAGCGCCTGCACCACGTCGGGGCAGTTCTGGCACGAGAGCGAGAAGTAGGTCTCGAAGGCGTACTCGCCGGGCAGGTCGCGCACCTGCTGGAGCACGGCCTCGTCGGCGGTCGAGGGGTGCCCGCCGACCTGGAGGAGGGCGAGGACGAAGGAGGTCAGCTCGTGGCCCAGGGGGATGCCGGCGAAGCGGACCCAGACGTCGTCGGACCCGACCCGGCGGATGGCGAACGACGGCCGGCGCTCGTCGTCGTCGGAGCGGACGACGGTGATCAGCTCCGACATGCCGGCGATCTCGGTGAGCAGCTCCTGGAGCTCGGCCGACTTGGGCCCGTCGTCGAGCGAGGTGGCGAGCTCGATCGGCTCGGTGATCTTCTGGAGGTGGGTCGTCAGCTGGCTGGCGAGGTTCGCATCGAGCACGGGGGTCTCCGGGAGGGTGACGGGCGGTCGGGGGCGCGTTCTGTCAACCCCCGTGCACCGCAGCGGTGCACGGGGATTGACAGAAGCGGGGTGTGGATCCGGGAACCGGAAGGGTCAGATCTTGCCGACGAGGTCCAGCGAGGGGGCGAGGGTGTCGTCACCCTCCTCCCACTTCGCCGGGCAGACCTCGCCCGGGTGGGCGGCCACGTACTGGGCGGCCCGGATCTTGCGGATGAGCTCGGCGGCGTTGCGGCCGATGCCCTCGGCGGTGATCTCGACGGCCTGGATGATGCCGTCGGGGTCGATGATGAAGGTGCCCCGGTCGGCCAGGCCCTGGCCCTCGCGGAGGACCTCGAAGTTCTGGCTGATCTGGGTGGTGGGGTCGGCGATCATCGGGTACTCGATCTTCCCGATGGTGTCGCTGGTGTCGTGCCAGGCCTTGTGGGTGAAGTGGGTGTCGGTCGAGACCGAGTAGATCTCGACGCCCAGCTCCTTGAAGGTGGCGTAGTTGTCGGCCAGGTCGCCCAGCTCGGTGGGGCAGACGAAGGTGAAGTCGGCCGGGTAGAAGAAGACGACCGACCAGCCGCCCTTGAGGTCGGCGTCGCTGACGTCGACGAACTCGCCGTTGCGGAAGGCGGTGGCGGTGAAGGGCTTGATCTCGGTGTTGACGAGGGCCACGGTGCAGATACCTCTGTGGTGTCGGTGCAGGGAACGTTGGGGGACACCATACGAGGCTCTGACCTCGACCCATAGGTGGTGTCGATCGGAATCCCCGATCCGATCAATAGACTCTGTCGATCACCCAGGCGCCGCTTGGGTTCGCGGGTCGATCGGGCGGGTCGGAGCGACGGACGTCACGCCGGACCGCGCCGAACGTGCCGGAACGGCAACGGCTCGACCTTCGACCCGGGTCGAAGCCGTACGGTGCCGGGATGGAGACGTTGACCATCGGCCAGGTCGCCGAGCGCACCGGGTTCACCCCCTCCTCGCTCCGGTACTACGAGGGGATCGGGCTGGTGGTCCCGGCCGGGCGGAGCGACGCCGGCTACCGCCTCTACGACGAGACCGCGGTCGGGCGCCTGGCCTTCATCGCCCGGGCCAAGCAGCTCGGCTGCACCCTGGAGGAGATCACCGACCTGCTGGCCGTCTGGGACCAGAGCAGCTGCGGGCCGGTCCAGCGCCGCTTCCACGCCCTGGTGACCGAGAAGATCGCCGCCACCGAGCGGCGGCTGGCCGAGCTGACCGCCTTCTCGGCCCAGCTCCGCACCGCCGCCGACCGCCTCGGCACCGAGCCGGTCGACGGCCCCTGCGCCACCGGCTGCGCCTGCCTGCCCGCCCCGGCCCAGCGGGTGCCGGTGGCCTGCACCCTCCCGGCCGGCGAGGTCGAGGACCGGACCGCCGACTGGGCCGCCCTGCTGGCCCACGCCACCGAGCGGGTCACCACCTTCGACGGCGGGCTGCGGATCGCCCTCGACGCCGCCACCCCGGTCGCCGACCTGGTCCGCCTGGTCGCCGCCGAGCAGGACTGCTGCGCCTTCTTCTCCTTTGCCGTCACCGTCGACGCCCGCGGCCTCGGGCTCGAGGTCCGGGCCCCGCCGACGCCGGCGCCGTGGTCGAGGCCCTGTTCGGGGTGGCCGCCTGACGTGTGCTTCTCGGCCGAGGTCGACCTGGTGGCGGGGACGGTGGTCACCGCCATCGGCCTCGACGCCCTGCGCCACGTCCGCTCCCGGTCCGAGCTGCCCCTCGCCGCCCTGCCGACGGTGCTCGGCGCCCACCTGCTGGTCGAGGTCCTCGTGTGGCGGTCGCTGGAGGGCGACGCCTCGGCGCGGACGGGGGAGCTGGCGACGTGGGCCTATGCCCTGATCGCCTACGTCGTCGTGCCGGTGCTGGCCGCGGTGGCCTTCACGCTGTGGGAGCCGCCCGGCACCCGCCGCCGGATGCTGCCCTTCGTGGCCGCCTCGGGGCTGGCCGCCGCCGTCCTGCTGTGGTGGCAGCTGACCGAGCCGGTGATCGCCCGGATCGACGGCCACCACATCGAGTACGTGATCCGGGTGGGGACGGCGAGCGGGCTGGTCGCCGTGCCCTACGTGATCGGCACCTGCGGGCCGGCGCTGCTCTCGTCGGACCGGGCGCTGCGGGCCTTCGGCGCCCTCAACGTCGTCGTCGTGGCCGTGCTGGCCGTGATCGAGCGCGAGGGTCTGGTGTCGCTGTGGTGCGCCTGGGCGGCGGTGACCAGCGTGGTGGTCGCGGCCCGGCTCAGGACCCGCCGTCGCCCAGCGGGTGCTCCGTCTGGCAGCGGTCGATGATCTCCAGCAGCTCGTCGCGGCGCTCGGTGGTGAGCTCGTCCTCGGTGGCGGCCCGGTAGATCCGGTTGATCTCGGCCTGGTCGTACTCGTCGAAGACGGCGTCGGCGATGCAGTCGATGCCCTGCTCGCTGATCGTCGGCTCGTCCTCGACCGTGGTGCGCTCGAGGAGGTCCTCGGCGAAGCGGTCGCGGGTCACGTCCTCGTCCTGGCCGCAGGCTCCGAGCGCCAGGGCGACCAGCACGGCGACACCGGCGACGAGGGGACGGGGCGACAGCAGGCGGGGCACGGCAGCGAGGATACGGCGCGGCGCCGGGCCGGGGCCCAACCCGAGGGTGGACGCCTGTCCAGGTAGGGTGCGGGGCCCCACCCGCCACGACGAGAGGATCCACCCATGCGCGTCGTCGTCGACTACGACCTGTGCGAGAGCAACGCGGTCTGCATGGCCGTCGCCCCCGAGGTCTTCGAGGTCCGAGATGACGACTTCCTCTACGTGCTGGACGAGACCCCGCCCGAGGACCTGCGGGCCAAGGTCGAGGAGGCCGTGGTCCGCTGTCCCAAGCAGGCGATCCGCCTCGAGGACTGATCCCGTCCGATCGGCGGCGGCATGACGACCATGGGCCACGTCGTGGTCGTCGGCGCCTCGCTGGCCGGCCTGCACGCTGCCCGGGCCCTGCGCCGCCAGGGCTACGACGGCACCCTCACCGTCGTCGGTGACGAGCCCCACCTGCCCTACGACCGGCCCCCGCTGTCCAAGCAGGTGCTGGCCGGCACGTGGGCGCCCGAGCGCACCGCGCTGCTCACCGCCCGCGACGACGACCTCGACCTGACCTGGGCCCTCGGCCGGGCCGCCACCGGGCTCGACCCCCGGGCCCGCACCGTCGCCCTCGACGACGGCACCGACCTGCCCTACGACGGCGTGGTGATCGCCACCGGCGCCGCCCCCCGCCGGCTCCCCGGCACCGACGGGCTGGCCGGCGTCCACGTCCTCCGCTCGCTCGACGACGCCGTCGCCCTGCGCGCCGACCTCGACGCCGGACCCGCCCGGGTCGTGGTCGTCGGGGCCGGGTTCATCGGCGCCGAGGTGGCGGCCACGGCCCGCTCGCGCCGCCTGTCCGTCACGCTGGTCGAGCCGCTGCCGGTGCCGCTGGGCCGGGTGCTCGGGGGCGAGGTGGCCGAGACGGTGGCCGCCGTCCACCGCGACGAGGGCGTCGACCTGCGCCTGGGCGTCGGCGTCGAGGCCGTCGAGGGCGGCGACCGGGTCGAGCGGGTCCGGCTGGCCGACGGCACGACGATCGCCTGCGACGTGGTCGTCGTCGGCATCGGCGTCACCCCCAACACGGGCTGGCTGGAGGCCTCGGGGCTCCCGCTGGCCGACGGCGTGGTGGCCGACGCCACCTGCCGGGTCGGCCCCGGCATCGTGGCCGCCGGCGACGTCGCCCGCTGGCCCCACCCGACCTACGGCGAGGACCTCCGGGTCGAGCACTGGGACCACGCCATCGCCCAGGGCGGCCACGCCGCCGAGACCCTCCTCGCCGGTGACGGCGCCCGGCCCTTCGCCCCGGTGCCGTGGTTCTGGTCCGACCAGTACGACCGCAAGATCATGCTGGCCGGGCGGCCGGCGGCGGCCGAGGAGGTCCGGGTGGTCGACGGCAGCCTGGCCGAGCGCCGCTTCGTCGCCCTCTACCGGCGGGGCGACCAGGTCGTCGCCGCCCTCGGGATGAACCGGCCCGCCCCGCTGGCCCGCTGGCGGATGCGGCTGGCCGACGGCGTGTCGTGGGCCGAGGCCACCGCCCCGGCCGAGGGCTGAGGCGCGTGGGCGCCGCCGACGAGCCGGTCGAGGAGGTCGCCGCCGACGGCACCGTCCTCGGCATCGTCACCCGGGCCGAGGTCCGGGCCCACCGGGTCCGTCACCGCACCGTCTTCGTCGCCGTGCTCGACGGGGCCGGCGAGCGGGTCCTCGTCCACCGCCGGGCCGGCTGGAAGGACGTCTGGCCCGATCGCTGGGACGTCGCCTTCGGCGGCATCTGCGCCGTGGGCGAGGGGTGGGCCGACGCCGCCCGGCGCGAGCTGGCCGAGGAGGCCGGCCTCGTCGCCCCGCTGACGTGGGTGGGCGAGGGGACCTACGAGGACGACGCCGTGGCCGAGGTGGCCCACGTGTTCACCGCCCGCAGCGACGACGAGCCGACCTGCCCCGACGGCGAGGTGGCCGAGCTCGCCTGGGTGCCGCTCGCCGGCATGGCCGACTGGGTCGCGACGCACGACCTGGTGCCCGACTCGGTGGCCCTCGTCCTGCCCCACCTGGCGAACCGGCGATCGGATCCGACGGGAAGCCGTCGGATCTGATCGCCAGCTCGGGGGGCCTAGGGTCGGGGCCGCCATGACCGGGCTCACGATCGCACTGCTCGTCCTCGCCGCGCCCGTGGCCGTCACCAACTGGGTGGGCACGGCCACGGACGACCGCCGGCTGGTGTGGGCGGCCAAGCCGACGACGCTGGCCCTCCTCGTCCTGGCCGCCCTGGCCATCGACGCCGAGGACCCGACCGTCCGGCTCTGGTTCGTGGTCGGGCTGCTGCTCTCGCTGGCCGGCGACGTCTTCCTGATGCTGCCCGAGGAGACCGAGCTGCCCCTGCCGCCCTTCCTCCTCGGGCTGGGGGCCTTCCTCCTCGGCCACGTCGCCTACGTGGTCGGCATGGCCAGCGACCTCGATTCGTGGGGCCTCGTCGCCGTCGGCCTGCTGGTCGTGGCCGCCGCCGGCGGGGTGGTGGCGCCCCGCATCGTCGCCGGGGTCAAGGGGGCCAGCCCCGACCTCGTCGTCCCGGTGCTGGCCTACATGGCCGTCATCTCGATGATGGTCGTGTTCTCGTTCGGACGGGGCTCGGCCGTCGGCGTCGTCGGCGCTCTGCTCTTCTACGCCTCCGACGCCATCCTGGCCTGGAACCGCTTCGTCACCCCGTCCCGCACCCTCCAGATCGCGGTCATGGTCACGTACCACCTGGCCCAGCTGGGCCTGGTGCTCTCGCTGCTCGGCTGATGCGGGCCCGCCTCACGCTCGTGCTGGGGGCGGTGGTGCTGGCGTCCTGCGGCGAGCCGGCGGTGCTCGACGGCCCCCGGTCCGAGGACCGCATCGGTGAGAGCCTGGCCGAGACCTACGGGGTCGAGGTCGGGGCCGTCGACTGCCCCGACGACGTCGAGGTCGAGGAGGGGGCGACGTTCGCCTGCACCGTCCGGGTCGGCGACGGGAGCGTCGAGGTCGACGTCCGCCAGACCGACGGCGACGGGACCCTGGAGGTCACCGCACGCTCGGCCGTCCTCGCCACCGACCGGGTCGAGGACGAGATCGCCACCACCCTGGCCGACCGCTTCGAGCGGGACGACGTCGCCGTCACCTGCCCCGGCCCCGACGTCCGCATCGAGGCGCCCGACGCCACCTTCACCTGCGAGGCGGTCGACGGCGACGAGGCCAAGCAGGTCGACGTCCGCGTCCGCGACGCCCGCGGCGCCCTCGCCTTCACCCTGCGCTAGTCGAGGGTGGCGCTTCGCCGTCGGACCGCCTCAAGGTGCCTGGCACCTTGAGGCGGTCGCCGGTTCGATGCGGGCGCGGCCGGCGGCCTTGGCCCGGTAGACGGCCTCGTCGGCGGCCCGCAGGAGGGTGTCGGGGTCGGTGGGGGCGGTGATGGTGACGACGCCCGCCGAGAAGGTCTGCCCCATCGGGGTCTGCTCGGCCATCCGGGCCACGACGGCGCAGGCGTCGTCGGCCGCGGTCTCGGGCATCAGGACCACGAACTCCTCGCCGCCCCAGCGGGCCAGGACGTCCGAGCTGCGCAGGACGCCGGACCAGGCGCTGGCCGCCGCCTTGAGCAGCTGGTCGCCGACCAGGTGGCCGTGGGTGTCGTTGAAGGCCTTGAACCGGTCGAGGTCGAGCAGGGCGACCGACAGCGGGCGCCCGGTGCGGCCGACCCGGGCGATCTCGCGGGTGAGCTGGTCGTCCCACCCCCGCCGGTTGGGAAGCCCGGTCAGCGGGTCGAGCCGGGTCAGGGCGTCGAGCCGGTCGATCAGGTCGGCCCGGTCGACGATGGCCGCCACCTCGTCGGCCAGGCGGGGGAGGGCGAAGGAGGCCTCGGTCGAGATCCGGCGCCGGGGCGTCGCCCACCCGACGACCAGGTCGACGGTGGGGGTGGTGGCACCGGGGGCGATGCCGGGCTGGTGCACCCACGCCCGCACCCCGAGGGCCTCCGAGACCCCGCCCCGGGTGGCCTCCGTGGCCTCGGTGTCGAGGATGACCTGCCTCTCGCCGGTCCGGAGCGCCCGCCAGACCGAGGTCGGGACGAGGTCGGCGGGGAGCGTCGCCGGCGGGACCTCCCGCCCGGCCGAGGCGGCGACCCGGACACCGGTGCCCTCCGGCTCGAGCAGCACCGCCAGGTCGGCGCCGGTGAGGGTCAGGGCCAGCCGGCACACCTCGGTGCAGACGTCGCGGTCACCCGACGAGCGGCTCAACCGCGAGACCTGGCTGATCACCCAGCGCTCGCGGGAGGTGCGTCGCACCACCTCGTGGACGACCGCGCCGACGACGAGGGCGATCACGGAGAACAGGGCGGTCCGACGCCACTCGGTCTGGGGGTAGGCATCGCCCCCCACGAGCAGGATCGGGGCGATGGTCGTCACCGCCGTCAGGGCCACGCTGATGACGATGTGGCCCCGGGTGCCGTAGGCGGCCATCCACACGACCACCAGCAGCAGCATGATCGAGAAGCCCGAGCGGGCGCCGCCGGTCGCCTCGCGGACCAGGGCCACGTCGGCGCAGTAGAGGACGGCGATGCCGAGGCGGGTCCAGTCGGGCAGGCGCTCCCAGGGGACGGCGACGATCAGGGCGCCGACGGCGGCGAAGCCGACCCCGGCCACGGCCAGCCCGGTGAAGCGGTCGGGCTCGCCGGGCGGCAGGGCCACGATGACGAGGGCCACGGCGACCAGACCCAGGAAGGGGGCCACCCGACGCTCGCGGCTCTCCCGCGTCGACGGCGCCTCCCACGGACGTCGCGGGCTGGCGGTGAAGATCCTGCGGATGGGGGCCACGGTCTCCAGGGGTCGGTCGCCGATGGCGCCGCTCCCTGTCACGACACCACAGGGGGTGATGCGGGCATCACCCCAACGGGCTACCCGTCGGTCAGTCGGACCGGTCCTTGAGGGCGGTGGCCAGATCGCCCGCGACCCGGTCGCGGAGGGCCACGCCGGCCCGCATCCGCTCCCGGTGCTGGGCGATCGGCTTGTCGCCCTGGGGCACCGGGTGCTCGGCCAGGAAGCCCTCGACCGTCCGGGCCAGCCCGGCGTCGGTGACGGTCCGGACCCCGCTCAGCATCCGGCTGATGCTGTTGGACGGGAAGCGGGCCAGGGCGTCGTCCCAGCGGCGGGCCACGAAGTCCCACGTGCGGGCGGCCTGGGCCCGGTTGGCCAGCGACCGGCCGATGACGAAGGGGGCGTCCTGGGTGCGGACGTCGTCGGTGAGGCACATGGCGAGGAAGGCGTCGGCCTCGGCGTCGCCCGGGAAATCGGCCAGGGCGCCGAGGTAGCGCAGCCGCTCCTGGGGCGTCGAGCCGCTCGCCGAGCGCTCGCGGAAGGTGGCGAAGCGCTCGGCGCCGCCCTCGGCGGCCAGCACCTTGAGGGCGGCGTCGAACAGGTCGGTGTCGACCGCCTCGCCGGCGTCGGCCCGGTCGAGGAGGGCGGCGGCCCGGGTCCGGGTCTCGGCGTCGGCGCCGGTGGTGCCGAGGGCGGTGGTCAGGGCGGCCCGCAGGGCGGCGGTGCGCGACGGCTCGCCGGGCACCGGGTCGAGCCCGACCCGGCGCAGGGCGGGCCCGGCGAAGGCGCGGACCCAGGCCTGGAGGTGGGGGCGGGTCTCGTCGTCGACCAGCCGGTCGAGGGCGGCGACGACGCCGAGGACCCGCTGCCACACCGACAGGTCGGTCTCGTCGGCGTAGCGGCGCAGGAGGTCGAGCACCTCGTCGACGCCGATCGCCCCGGCCAGCAGCGACGCCCAGGCGTCGTCGACCAGGCCGTAGCGCTCCAGCGGGGTGATGTCGGGGGCGCGGGAGGCGGCGGCCAGCCCGGAGGCGTCGTAGCGGACCCGGAAGAACCCCGACCCGCCGCTGTTGGCCAGCACCCAGGCGGGCTCGGTCGGCAGGGTGACCTCGGCGGTGGGCCCCTCGACGAGCACCTTCTCCAGCCCGGTGGCGCCGCCGGCCCCGCCCCACCGGAGCAGGACGGGCACGACCCAGGCGGTGTCGTCGGTGGCCGGCCCGTCGCCGGTGTCGTACAGGAAGCGCTGCTGGGCCAGGCGGACCGTGCGGCCCTCGACGGTGACGGCGACCTCGGGGTGCCCGCCCTGGAAGATCCAGCTGTCCATCATCCGGCGCACGGGCTCGCCGCTGGCCTCCTCGATGGCGTCCCAGAGGTCGGTGGTGGCGGTGTTCCCGTGGGCGTGGCGGGCGATGTAGAGCCGGATGCCCTCACGGAAGCGGTCCTCGCCGAGGTACTGCTCCAGCATGCGGACGACCGCGGCGCCCTTCTCGTAGGTGAGGACGTCGAACATCCCCTCGGCGTCGGCCGGCGAGACGACCTCGAACTCGATGGGCCGGGTCGTGGTCAGGGCGTCGGTGTCGTAGGCCGCCGTGCGGGAGATGCCGAAGTCGGTCCAGCGGTCCCACTCGGGCCGGAAGGCGTCGGTGCAGCGCATCTCCATGAAGGTGGCGAAGGCCTCGTTGAGCCAGATCCCCTCCCACCAGCGCATCGTCACCAGGTCGCCGAACCACATGTGGGCGATCTCGTGGTGGATGACGTCGGCCACCCGCTGGAGCTCGCCCTGGGTCGAGCGCTCGGGGTCGACGATCAGCAGAGCGTCGCGGAAGGTGACGCAGCCGAGGTTCTCCATGGCCCCGAAGGCGAAGTCGGGCACGGCGACCAGGTCGAGCTTGTCGGCCGGGTAGGGCACGCCGAAGTACTCGGTGAAGTGGCGGAGGGCGAAGGCCCCCGACTCGAGGGCGAAGGCGGTGAGGTCGCCCTGGCCGGCCCGGTGGACGATCCGCAGCGGCACGCCGTCGACGTCGACCGGGTCGGTGGCCTCCAGCGGCCCGACCACGAAGGCGACCAGGTAGGTCGACATCAGCATCGACTCGGCGAAGGTGACCCGGTGGAGGCCGCCCTCGATCGGCTCCCGGCCCGTCTCGGCGGCGTTGCTGACGGCGAAGAGGTCCGCCGGGACGTCGAGGGTGATGGCGAAGGTGGCCTTGAGGTCGGGCTCGTCCCAGCACGGGAAGGCCCGGCGGGCGTCGGTGGCCTCGAACTGGGTGGTGGCGATCACCCGCTCGGCGCCGTCGTCGTCGGTGAACGTCGACCGGTAGAAGCCCCGCAGCTTGTCGTTCAGGATCCCCCGGAAGACGAGCTGGACGGTGGCCGGGCCGGCCGGGAGCGGGTCGCCGGGCAGGGCCAGGGTGGCCCGCTCCAGCTCCTCGTCGAGGGTGACGGTGGCGTCCCGGCGCTCGCCGCCGGCCTCGACCCAGGCCTCGTCGACCTCGAGCTCGATGGCGTTGAGCACGACCTCGGTGACCGGCTCGACCACGTCGACGGCCACGGCCACCGTGCCGGAGAAGGTCGCCGCCTCCAGGTCGGGCACCAGCCGCAGGTCGTAGCGGCGGGGGAGGACGGTGCGGGGCAGGCGGTACGGGTGCGTGTCGGCCACCGCCCGACCCTACCGGCGACCGTGTCAGCCCGGTTCCGTGGTGGTCGTCGCCGCGGTCGTGTCCGGCGCCCCGCCCTCGGGCGCCGGCGGCACCTCCCGCCCGCAGCGCTCGACGGCGTCGGCGACCACGGTGTCCACCGCCTCCCGGGCGAGCCGCGACGGGGGGCCGAGGTCACGGAGGATGTGGGCGGTCGAGACGACGGAGCGCCCCAGCTCGGCCGGCGCCGTGGCCCGGAAGGCCTCGAGGACGTCGTCGGAGACGGGGAGGAAGCCGAGCTCCTCGGGTCGCGGCCCGCCCCGGGCGATCCCGGCCATGACGGTGAACAGGTCGGCGTCGGCCTGCGGCTCGGGGACCGGGACGATGTCGGCGTCGATCACGCCGGGGGCGTCCGCGACCCGGGCGACGAAGGCCTCGGCGGCGTCCTCGTCGTCGGAGATGACGACGAAGCGGGGCGGGACGTCCTCGGGGCGGAGGAGGTCGCGCAGCGTCTCCTGGTCCTCGAACATCTCCTGCGCCTCCTCGTAGGCCGCGGCGCTCTCGACGTAGGCGTAGCCGTCGGCCGGGGCCTCCGCCCGGATGGCGGCCCGCACGGCCTCGACCTGCTCGGGGGTGACGGCGGGGTCGAGGAAGACGTGGACCTGCGGCCCGACGTCGGCCCGGGCCGGGCGGGCCAGGACGGCGCAGTAGGCCTCGGAGCCGCCGGTGGCGGTGACGTCGTCGCGGTCGTCGCGGCCGACGGCGATGCCCACGCCGGCGAGGGCGAGGAAGACGACGGCGGCGGCAGCGGCGAGGGCGGGGGCCCGGCGCCGGACCGGGGGCAGGGCGACGACCTCGCCCGCCGCCACCCGCTCGGCGATGGCGTCCCAGGCGGGCGGGACGGGGGCGGCGGTGGCCGCGGCGGCGAGGGCGGCGCGCAGGCGGTCGTGGTCAGCGGTCATCGGTCAGGACCTCCTCGAGCGAGGCGAGGCCCCGGTGGACCAGCGAGCGGACGGTGGCGGGCCGGGCCCCGAGGACCTCGGCGATGTCCTCGGTCGAGAGGTCGGCCCAGAAGCGGAGGACGACGGCGATCCGGCGGCGCTCGGGGAGCCGCTGGACCGCCTGCCAGACCTCGTCGAGGTCGGCGGGCAGCGCCGGCTCCGGGCTGGTGCCGGCCGGCGGGAGCGGGTGGCGGTCGGCGGTGCGCCGGCGGCGGCCGTGGTCCCGGCAGAGGTTGACCGTGACCGTGCGCAGGAAGGCGGCCGGGTTGTCGACGGCGGCGACCCGGGGGGCCACCCGGACGAAGGCGTCCTGGGCGATCTCCTCGGCCTGGCGGTGATCGCCGACCAGCAGCCGGGCCAGGTGGACGGTGGCCGCGTAGCGCTCCCGGTAGAGCGCCTCCAGGGCGGCGGTGTCCGGCGGCCCGCTCACGGCGTCGATGGTGTCAGCCCCTTGCACACCCCTGGACGACGTGCGGGGTGCTCCGGGTGTTGCACCCGGCGGGGGCCGGAGCGGGGCGGGGAGGCCTCCTCCGACCTCCCCGCCCGCTCGCCGGGTTCCCGCTGGCGTCCCGCGCCCGCGTCGGGACCCTGTGGACACGACGCACGAGCGGGTCGATCGGTTGCACGGCGGCGCGAAAAGGCAGCGACCGCCGCCAGGGCTACCAGCCTCGGTAGGTCGGGTCCCGGCGCTCGACGAAGGCGGCGATGCCCTCCTGGGCGTCGGTGGTGTGCATCGTCAGCTCCTGCGCCACCGCCTCGTCGGCGAAGGCCCCGGCCCGGTCGGTCTCCAGCGACCGGTTGACCAGGGCCTTGGTCAGGGCGAGGGCCCGGGTCGGGCCGGCGGCGAGGCGGGCGGCCCACTCGGCCGCCGTCGCCTCCAGCTCGTCGGCCGGGACGACCCGGTTGACCAGGCCGATCCGCTCGGCCTCGGCGGCCGGGACCTTGTCGCCGAAGAACATCAGCTCCTTGGCCTTCTGGGGACCGATCAGCCGGGGGAGGAGGTAGGCGCCGCCGCCGTCGGGGACGATCCCGCGGCGGACGAAGACCTCGATGAAGCTGGCGGTGTCGGCGGCGAGGACGAGGTCGCAGGCGAGGGCCAGGTGGGCGCCGATCCCGGCGGCGGTGCCGTTGACGGCGGCGATCACCGGGGCCTCGCAGTCGAGGACGGCGGCGACGAGGCGCTGGGCGCCGTCGCGGATCGTGCGGCCGATGTCGCCCACGACCCGGTCGGGAGCGCCCTCGGGGCGGGCCGCCGGGGGCCGCGACGCCCGCAGGTCGGCCCCGGTGCAGAACGCCTTCCCGGTGGCGGTGATCACGACGGCCCGGGTGGCGGTGTCGCCCGAGGCGTGGTGGAGGAGCTCGATCACCCGGTCGCGCTGGTCGGGGGTGACGGCGTTGCCGACCTCGGGCCGGTTGAGGGTGATCCACGCCACCCCGCCCTCGGTCCGGTGCTGCACCTGCTCGTCCAGAGGTCGATCCTCGCTCATCCCCGCAGCGTAGGAGGGACCTGACGCCCCGTCAGATCCTTGGGGGGTGGCTACGGTCCCGGCCGTGGACGTGGTGACGGCACCGGCCAAGCTGACCCTCTCGCTCCGGGTGACCGGCGTGCGCGACGACGGCTACCACCTGGTCGACGCCGTCATGGTCTCGCTCGACCTGGCCGACACGCTCACCTTCGGCCCCGGCGACGGGCTGGTGGTCGAGGAGGCCGGCACCGGCCTGCCCGTCCCGGCCGACGACGACAACCTCGTCCGCCGGGCCCTCCGGGCCGTCGACCGCATCGCCGCCGTCCACCTCGTGAAGCGGATCCCGGCCGGGGGTGGCCTGGGCGGGGGCTCGGCCGACGCCGCCGCCGTGCTCCGCTGGGCCGGGCGGGCCGCCACCGCCGCCGACGTCGCCCTCGCCGCCGGGCTGGGGGCCGACGTGCCGTTCTGCCTGCGGGGCGGGCGGGCCCGGGTCACCGGCATCGGCGAGGTGCTCGTGCCCGAGCCCCACGTCGACGCCACCTACACCCTGGTCGTCCCGCCCTTCGGCTGCTCGACCCCGGCCGTCTACGCCGCCTGGGACGCCCTCGGCGGCCCCACCGCCGACGGGCCCAACGACCTCGAACCGGCCGCCCTCGTGGTCGAGCCCCGCCTGGCCGCGTGGCGCGACGCCCTGGGCGCCGCCACCGGCGAGACCCCGGTCCTGGCCGGCAGCGGCAGCACCTGGTTCGTCCCCGGCGCCCACCCCGGCCCCGACCGCCTCGTCGTCCGCACCACCCCGCCCCTCGCCTGAGGGGTCAGAACGAGCCGTCCCGGGAGAGGGTGTAGGGGTCGCCGGTGCGGCCCTCGCCGATGGGGCGGACGGTCACCGAGAGGTCACCGTCGGAGGCGACGTAGCAGCGCTCGCCGACGCTGATCGTCCCCTCCTCGCCGCCGGCGACCTCCTCGATGCCCACCACCTCGCCGCTGTCCCGGCTGACCCGCAGCTCGAGGTCCATACCGTCGGGAGCCTCCAGCGTCACCCGGATGCGGCCGTCGCAGAGGATGCCCCGGTCGTCGGTCGGCAGCACGAAGGTGTCGACGTCGTCACGGGGGACGATCGTCCCCTCGACCGAGCCCTCGTCCTCGTCGAGCACCTCGGGGTCGTCGAGGTCGTCGGGCTCGGCCTCGCAGCCGTTGACCCGGTCCCCGTCGTAGTCGGCGAAGCCGGGGTTGCAGCGCAGCCCGCCGGTGTTGGGGGCGGGGTCGCCCAGCCGCCCGTCCTCGCACGGCCGGTAGGGGAGCGGCCGGCAGGCCGGCTCGGTCGTCGTGGTCGTCGCCTCGGTGGTGGTCATGGTCAGGGCGGCCCCGGCGCGCCCCGGGCCGTCGTCCTCCTGCCCGGTGACGAGGGCGACCAGCCCCCCGACCAGCAGCAGCCCGAGGACCGCGGCCGCCCCGATGGCCAGCGCCCGGTTGCGCCGGACGACGTCGGCCAGGCCGGTCAGCGGGCTGGTGGCCCCGGTGCCCCCGCCGCCGCGCAGCCGGGCCGCCGAGGGCCGCCGCTCGGGCTTGGGGTCGAGGGCGGTGGCGAGCAGCGTCCGCAGCTCGACCGGGAGGTCCCGGGGCGGTCGCTCGACCTTGCCCGAGGCGGCCCGGTGCATCAGGACCCGGGGATCGGCGTCGATCGGGCCGAACGGACCCCGGCCGGTGAGGGCGAACAGCAGGGTGGCGCCGAGCGAGAAGACGTCGGCGGGGGCGCTGGCCGGCTCGCCCCGGGCCTGCTCCGGGGCCATGAACCCGGGCGTCCCCACCACCATCGACGTCGCCGTCAGCCCGAAGGTGAAGTCCTGGGTGCGGGCCACGCCGAAGTCGACCAGCCGGGGGTCGCCGTCGGCGGTGAACAGCACGTTCTCGGGCTTGATGTCGCGGTGGACGACGCCCTGGCGGTGGGCGGCGGCGAGGGCGTCGAGCAGCCGGTCGGCCACGACCTGGACGGCCTCGGGGGTCATGGGTCCGTCGCGCGCCACCCGCTCGTGGAGGCTCCCACCCGGCAGGTACGGCATGACGAGGACGACGTCGTCGCCGTCGTCGACCAGGTCGAGCAGCCGCACGATCCCCGGGTGGTCGAGCGACCCGAGGACCTCGGCCTCCCGTCGGATCCGGGCCCGGGCCCGGGCGACCTCGGTCGGCGTGCCGTGGAGCGAGAGCCGCTTGAGGGCGACCTCGGTGCCGTCGGGCCCGACGGCCAGGTCGACCACGCCCATCCCACCCCGGCCGAGACGGCGCACGACCCGGTACTGCACGGGGGTCACCCTACGGGCCGGTGCCCGGCCGGCCCTGCCGTTCCCCAACCGGGGGGAGGGTGACCCATGCCCGCGTGGTGCGCGTGGTTGACCACGCGCCCGGGGGTAGGGTGGCGGCCGTGACGCAGACGACGACCGACGCCACCGTGATCACCGAAGCGCTGACCGTCATCGACCGGTCGCTGGCGCAGCTGGCCGCTCGGGAGCTCGTGTCGACGGCCGAGATGTCGGACCTCCTGCTCGACCTCCGCCTGCTGCTGATGACCACCGACCCCGGCCCGGTCGACGAGCCGGTCGGCGAGGGCGCAACCGCCTGAACCCCTCGGACCGCCTCAAGGTGCCTGGCACCTTGAGGCGATCGTAGGCCCGGCGCGCTCAGGCCAGCGCCAGCAGCTCCTCGAAGGCGGACTCGATGCAGGTCCGCAGCAGCACCGGCTCCTCGACCGAGCCCACGTCGACGTGCAGGCCCATGTCGAGGCTGCCGTTGACCGACATGGTGGTGAGGTTCCACGCCGTCCCGGCCAGCGGCCCGATCGGGTGGTTGGCCAGGATCTCGGCCCCGGCCACGTAGAGCGGGAACGGCGCCCCCCGCACGTTCGAGGTGGTGAAGTCCACCGTCGCCGTCTGCTGGCGGACCATCCGCACCAGCAACGGGGGCGGGAGCAGGTTGCCCAGTCCGGCCACCGCACCGGCCAGGCCGACCGCCCGCTCCTCCTTGGTGACGCCGAGCCGCTGGTGGATCGCCCGGAACCGCTGACGGGGGTCCTCGTCGACCGGCACCCGGACCCGGGCGGGGGCGAAGGCGTTGCCCCCCTTGCTCCGCTCCGACCGGGTGCTGATCGGCATCGCCATCCGCAGCTCCTCGACGGGGACGTCGAAGGCCCGGTGGTAGGCGCCGGCCCCACCGGCGGCGCCGGCGACGAAGAGGTCGTTGACGCTGCCGCCGAGGGCGGTGGCCGCCGCCTTGGCCTCGGCCAGCGGGACGCGGAGCAGCTCCAGCCGGCGGTCGAGGGTGCGCTCGCGCCACAGCGGGGAGAGGGCCTCGCCGGTCACGCCCACCTGGCGGGCCAGCGAGCGGGCGGTGGCGGCGGCGTCGCCGGGCAGGGCGGCCAGCTTCGCCGGGTCGGCCACCAGGTCGGCGGCGCCCTCGATCGCCTGGCGGACGAGGTCGCGGGGGGTGCGGGTCAGCTCGGCCAGCGAGCCGATGGCGGCCTCGACCGGGTTGCGGACCGGGCCCTCGTCGTCGTCGCCGGCGACCGGGTCGGGTTCGGGCCGGGGCGCCGGGTCCCGCTCGAAGTCGATGAACTCCACCGACATGCGGACCCCGCCCTCGCCGTCGGTGATCGTGTGGTGGAGCTTCTGGATCATCGCCCCCCGTCCGTCGGCCAGCCCCTCGACCAGGACGAAGTCCCACAGCGGACGGTCGCGGCGGAAGGGGGCCGAGGCGGTCCGGGTGGCCAGGTCGAGCAGCTGGCGGAGGTCGCCGGGCGGGTCGAGCACGACGGTGCGGACGTGCTGGTCGAGGTCGAGGTCGGGGTCGTCGACCCAGCGGGGCGGGGTCAGCCCGGCCAGGCCGCCCTCGACCCGGCGTCGTAGCCGGGGGACGGTGCGGACCGCCCGCGCCATCGTGGCCCGGAACCGGTCCGGGTCCGGGGGCCGGTCGAAGAGGGTGACGTTGGCGAACGCCGACGACAGGTGGGGATCGGCGTCGAGGGTCCACATCAGGGCCTCGACATCGGTCAGGTGCCGGCTGTCCTCCACCGAGCCGACCCTAGGGCCTCCTAGAAGGGGACGGAGGTGTGCTTGAACTCGTTGAGGTGGGGGACCTCGAGCAGGCCGACGACCCGGTCGATGGTGGCCCGGGCGTGGGCGCCGTCGTCACCGGGGCGGTCCATCAGCCGGACGAAGGCGGCGGCGCCGGCGTGGATGAACGTCGGCACGCCCCACACGTCGTGGTCGGTGGCGGCGGCCTCGTGCTCGGCCCGGACGGTGGCGAGGAGGGAGCCGTCGTCGACGGCGGCGAAGGCGGCCTCGGCGTCGACCCCGTGGTCGGCGAGGACCTTGGCCAGCACGTCGCGGTCGCGCAGGTCCCGCCCCTCGTCGTGGCGGGCCCGGAAGAGGGCGCCGTGGACGCCGAGGAAGGCCTCGGGGGCGGTGTCGCGGACGTGGACGCCGACCTGGAGGGCGACCAGGCCGCTGTCCTCGTCGGGCCGGTCCCAGATGTCGGGCTGGCCCTCCTCGACGTGGACCTGGCCGAGCGAGAAGGGGACGAAGCGGACGTCCCAGTCGGCCCCGGCCGCCAGCCCGGCGAGCACGTGCTCGTGGGCGTTGCGGGCGAAGGGGCAGCGGTAGTCCCAGGTCACGGCGAAGTCCGTCATGCCGGTGACCAACGCCGGGCGGCGCCGCCGCCTTCCCGGGGCCGGGGCTGGGTCAGCGCAGGCGCCAGGCCCGCTTGGCCACCTGGCCGACGAGCAGCCCGACCGCCACGCCGCCGAGCACGTCGCTGGCGTGGTGGATCTTGACGTGGACCCGGCTCGACGCCACCAGCCCGGCCAGCCCGAACCAGCCCACCCGGGCGGCCCGGCCCCGGCCGTCGGCCAGCAGCGTGGCCGCGCAGAAGGCGGCGCTGGCGTGGCCGCTCGGGAAGCTGGTGGTCAGCGGCATCCGCAGGTGGTGCGGGCGCTCGAAGTCGGGGATCGGGCGCTCGCGCCGGAACAGCGACTTGAGCCCGCCGTTGACGATCGTCGACTCGACCCCGAGCACCGCCGAGGCCCGCAGGGCGGCGAGGGCGTCGGCGTCGGACCGGAGGCCGCGGGTCCAGGCCAGGAGGTGCCACAGCAGGCTGAAGTCGGCCAGCTCGGTCACCGAGTACATGACCCGGTCGACGACGACGTTGCCCCGCAGGTGCTGGTCGAAGCGGGCGTCGACGGCCTCGTCGAAGCCGGCGAGGTGGTCGGTGAGCGCCTTGGACCACGGCGGCGGGGGCCCCGAGGTGACCTCGTCGACCACCTCGATCACCGTGTCGACGGGGGTGTGGCCCTCGTCGGGAGGATCGGGGGGTGCGCTCTCGGCCGCGGACATCGGGATCGACCTTAGGAGGCGGGGCCGGCGGCCCCCGAGCCGACCAGCTCGACCACGGTGGCGCTCTCGGTGACGAGGCCGGCCTCGACGGCGGCCCGGGCCGGGTCGCCGCCCTTCGACGGGCACCAGGCCTGGAACGAGCACCACCCGCACAGCGGGCCCGGCTTGGGCCGGAAGTCCTCGCGCTCGCAGGCCCGCGAGATCGCCTGCCACAGGGCCCCGACCCGGGTGCGCAGCCCGCGGGTCGACTGGTCCGTGGGGATGGCGGTGATCGTCACCGGCTCGTGCAGGTGGAGCAGCTGGATGCGGGCCGGGCGCTTGCCGAACAGCTCCTCGCACAGCAGCGAGTAGAAGTGGATCCCGCCCATCTTCGCCTGCTCGTAGCGGTCCGACGGGGCCCGGCCGGTCTTGTAGTCGGTGACCACCAGCTCGCCGTCCTCGTCGAGCTCGAGCCGGTCGATGATGCCGACGAGGGCCAGGTCGCCCACCGGGGCCTCCAGCCGGAGCTCCAGGCCGATCGGGCGGATCGTGCGGGGGTCCTCCAGCAGGAAGTAGTTGCGGACGAGGCGCTCGGCGTCGGCCCGCAGGGCGGCCATCTCGTCGGCCGGGAGGCCCAGCCCGTCGAGGTCGCGGCCCGGCTCGGACAGGTGGGCGACGGCCTCGTCGAGGCAGGTGAGGGCGGCCTCGACGCGGCGGTCGGCCGGGGGGAGGGCGAACAGCCGCTCGAGGGCGGCGTGGACCAGGGTGCCCTTGGCCATGGCCGGTGACGTCGGCTCGGGGATGCGGTCGATGGCCGAGAAGCGGAAGGCCAGGGCGCAGTCCTTGAACGCGGTGACCTTGGAGGGCGACAGCGTGGTCGGGAGGGGCAGGGCCATGCCGAGGACCCTACGCCGAGGGTACGACAGTGAGGGCGGACACCTCGCCGAAGGCCCCTGCTCCGCCCTCGCCGCCAGGGGCGGTGGTCGGGGTCGGGCTGGATGACAGCGAGGCGGACCGGGAGGTCAGCGGCTGGTGGGGATGCCGGTGTCGGCGGGGGCGACCGAGGTCAGGCCGTCGAGGGCGCCGTCGGCGATGGCCCGGCGGAGCCGGTCGAGGATCGGCTGCTCCAGCGTCACCGGCCCCTCGGACACCGCCCGCAGGAGCAGGGCGGGGGAGATCCGGGTCGCCGGCGGGCAGGGGTCGGGGCGATCGGTGACCAGCAGGGCGTGGACGAAGGGCATCCACGGCACCTCCTCGGCCAGGGCCGAGCGGACCACCGAGGCCAGCCGGGCGGCGGCCCGGGGGGCGTCGGGGGAGCCGTCGTCGAGCGCCACCACCTGGGCCCCGGCCGGTCCCACGACCAGGTGCGCCCCGCCGAGGGGGCAGACGGTGACGTCGTCGGGCAGCCCGGCGAGGGCGCGGGCGAGATCCTCAGGTCGGTGGTGTCGCGGCCAGCCCATCCCGAGGATCATCGGATGGGCCAAACGGATCATTAACGTTTGCTCAGGCCCAGGTCATGGCGACGACCGACGGTAGGTTGGCCCGATCGACCCGCGACCCGAGCCCGCCCCCGCCGACGAGGCCGCCGTCACCGCCGTGGTCGAGCGGTTCTACACCGCCTTCGAGGCCGCCGACCTCGACACCATGTCGGACCTCTGGGTCCACGACGACGACGTCACCTGCACCCACCCCGGGTGGGCCAGCCTCCACGGCTGGGCCGCCGTCTCGGCCTCGTGGTTCGCCATCTTCGACCAGTCGCCGCCGATGCAGGTGTTCGTCACCGACCTCCGGGTCCGGGTCGAGGGCGACGCCGCCTGGGTGACCGTCGACGAGAACCTCCTCGGCGCCGGCAGCGACCCCGCCGGCACCACCGTCTCGGCCCTCAAGGTCCTCCGCCGCACCGCCGCCGGCTGGCTCCTCGTCGCCCACCACGGCTCGGTCGTCGTCGGCCGCCCCGGCGAGGACTGACCCCGTTCTGGCAACCCCCGTGGCCCGCTGAGGTCCACCAGGGTTGCCAGAACGCTCAGGCGTCGGCGGCGGCGTCCGACTCGTTGGCCGCCCAGGTGAAGACGCCCTTGGCCATGAGGGCGGGCTCGGCGGCGGCGCGGGTGCGGAAGACCTCGGCCCGGGCCCGGTGGAGGCCGGCGTCGCCGGGCGCGGCCTGGACGGCCAGCTCGGCCAGGTGGCCGGCGAGGCGGAGCGAGCGGTCGTCGCCGGCGGCGGCCAGCTCCTGGGCCCGGCTGGCGAGCGCCGCGGCCCCGCCGGCGAGGGTGGCCAGCTCGGCCGCCAGGTCGCCCGCCGGGGCGGGCTTGAGGTGCGACGGATCGCCGTCGTACCAGCCGCCGTAGAGCCGCTACACGCCCCGCACCACGAACTCGGGGTCGTCGTAGATCGGCCGCAGGTAGGGCTTGGCCAGCAGCTCCTCGGGGGCCCGGACCTCGTGGACGATGTCGTCGAGCCGGGCGCCCTCGTTCATCAGCGCCAGGGTCCGGTCGTGGAGCACCTCCAGCACGGTGGCCGTGTCCTCCAGCACGGCCCGCACCTGCTCCTCGCCCCGCACCGGGAGCCCGTGGCCGGGGAGCAGCAGCTCGGGGGCGAGGGCGGCCATGGCCCGCAGGGCGACGGCCCACTCCCGGGCGTAGCGCTGGACCGTCTGCGGGTTGCCGGCGTTGGGCGTGCACCAGATGACCAGGTCGCCGGTGCACACCGTCCTCCGCTCGGGCACCCACACCCAGGTGGCGTCGTCGGTCTCGCCCCGGGCGTGGTGGAGCTCGAGCGCCAACCCGCCGACGTCGAGGGCGAGGTGGTCGCGGTAGGTGACGTCGGGGCGGCGGTACTCGGTGGGCCACGACAGCCCGGGCGCCTGGAACTGGCGCTGGTTGATGACGGCGTTGTAGCCCGCGCAGGCGCAGTAGCGGTCGAAGCGGGCCTCGATGTCCTCGTGGGCGACGACCTGCACGGCGGGCCAGCCGTTGGCCGCCGCCTCCTCCTCGAACGGGCCGGTGCCGAAGACGTGGTCGATGTGGCCGTGCGTGTAGACGGCGGTGTGGAGGCGGGCCGGGTCCCACGAGCGGACCCTCTCGTGGACCAGCGGCGCCACGAACGGGCTGCCGGTGTCGACCAGCGCCAGCCCGTCGCCGGTGCGGAGGGCCGAGACGTTGGCGAAGGACTGGAGGAAGGCGGTCCCGTCGCCCACCTCCTGGATCTCGTTGGGCGGCGAGAAGGGGTGATGGTCCTCGATCGCCGCCTCGCCGGCGAGGATGCGGTCCGACAGGGCGAGCAGATCGGTCATGGTGTCTGACACTACGGGTGTCCCCCGGTGGCCGCGGGGCGACGCCATCGTGGCCGCCGGTTGTGGGGCCACCACCTAGTGTTCGCCGGATGGAGGTGGACGGGTGACCGTGGCCGAAGATCCGGCGACGAGCGCCGACGCCCCCGTCGACGGGCGCACGGCCCGGGCCCAGCGCACCCGCGACGCCATCGTCGGGGCCTGCGTGGCCCTCGTCGACGCCGGCGACTACCGCCCCACCGCGCCCCGGATCGCCGAGGAGGCCGGCGTCTCGGTCCGCTCGGTCTTCCAGCACTTCGACGACCTCGAGACCCTCTTCGCCATGGTCGCCGAGAAGGCCCTGAGCAGCGTCACCGGGCTGATCAAGCCGATCGACCCCGACCTGCCGCTCGACGAGCGGGTCCGGACCTTCGTCGAGCAGCGGGCCCAGCTGCTCGAGGCGGTCGGCCCGATCCGACGGGCGGCGGCGGTCCACGCCCCCTTCTCGCCCGGCATCCAGGCCCGGGTCGCCGCCGGGCACCAGTTCCTCCGGTCCGAGATCGCCACCGTCTTCGGCAACGAGCTCGACGCCGACCGGCGCGACCGCGACCTCGTGCTCGGCATGCTCGACGTGGCCGCCAGCTGGACGTCGTGGGAGCAGCTCCGCACGCTCGACGGGCGTGACGTCGACGGCGCCCGCGAGGTCGTGGCCGCCCTCCTGCACGCCATCCTCGGGTCGGGTTGATGCCGCTCCTCTCCGGGCTCCGCAACGCCGCGGCCTGGGGGGTCGAGGTGGCGGCGACCGCCCCCGCCGGGCTCCGCACGCTCGTGCCCGGAGCGCCCGTGCCCGCCGCCCTGCGGGAGGACGTGCTGGTCGCCGTCGGTCACGCCCAGGGCGCCGCCGGGGTGGCGTGGATCCACGGGCGATGGCGGGCCTTCGCCGGCAGCACGCCCGACGGCGACGTCCGCCTGGCCCTCGCCGCCCACGCCGAGCGCTGCGCCCGGGCCGGGCACCCGGTCCCGCCGACCGAGCTGGCCGACGTCCTCCCGCCCGCCGCCGTCCGGGGCGTCCGGGCCGTGGTGGCCCGGGGCCGGATCGAGGCCGAGGTCGAGGCCCGGGCCCGCCGTGTCGTCGCCACGGCCACCGCCCTCCGCCGTGGCCCGCCGACCGTCCACCACGGGGCCGGCCTCGTGGTCGACCTGCCGTTGGCCGCCGTCGGGCTGGCGCTCGCCGCCCCGGCCGCCGGCATCGGCCTGGCGTTGGGGGCCCTGGCCCGGCTGGCCCCACCCGTGCCCGAGGTCGAGGGGGCCGGCGACCCCGACGTCGGCCTGCTCGGCGTCCTGGCCGCCGAGGCCGTGCCCGTGCTGCTCGGCAACGCCGCCGTCCGAGCCGTCGCCCTCGGCTCGCCGGTCGTGATCGCCGTGGGGCTCCGCTCGGGGGGCTCGGCCGCCACCGTCCGGGTCGGGCGGGGCCGGGCCCAGGTCGTCGACGGGCTCACGCCCGACGCCCTCGTCGTCCTCCAGGGTGACGCCGAGCCGCTCGTCCGCCTGGCCACCGGCATCCTGCTGCGTGAGGCCCACGAGGTCGCCCCCCGGGCCTGAGGGTCAGGGAGCGCCGTCGCGGCGGGGGTCGCCGGCGGCTCCGTGGCGGGGGACGACGAGGTGGGCGCCGCCGAAGTAGACGCTCGGGCCGGGCCAGGCGTTGACCGGGCCCCGGCCGGCGAGAGCGTCGAGGGCGGTGGCGGGGTGGCCGGGCTCGACCTCGGTGTGGTCGCCGTCCCAGTGGGCCCGGGGGGCGTCGACCGCGGCCCGGGGTTCGAGCCCGTGGACGAGGACGTTGGTGAGCACCTGGACGATCGTCGAGCGGATGCGCTTGCTCCCGCCGCTGCCGACGACCACCTCGGTCCGGTCATCGGGGCCGACCACGATCGTCGGCGACATCATCGACGCGACCCGCAGGCCGGGTGGCGAGGCATGGAAGCCGTCGGGATGGAGGTCCTCCTCGCCGAGGACGTTGTTGGCCAGGATCCCGGTGCCGGGGAGGACGTCGCCCGAGCACTCGCCGTTCGACGTCGTCATCGACGCCGCCCCGCCGGCCCCGTCCCACACGCTGATGTGGGTCGTGCCCCGGGCCGACGCCGGCCGGTCGTCCCCGAGGGGGCCGGCGAGGATGGCGGCCCGGCGGGCGTCGACGTCGGCGGTCACCCCGACGAGGGCATCGACCCAGCCCGGATCACCGGGCGGGAGGTCGACGTCGTCCAGCCGGGCCAGGGCGGCGGCGACGAGCGTGCCGCCGAACGACGGCGCCGGGTTGGTCAGCACCCGCCGGCCCCGCCAGCCGGCCTCCAGCGGCCGGCGCTCGACCACCCGGTAGGCGGCCAGGTCCTCGGCGGTGACGAGCCCGTCGGCCGCCGTCGTGCGGAGCAGGGCGTCGGCGACCGGGCCGTGGGCGAACGAGACGTCCTCGCCAGCGCCGAGGGCGGCGAGCAGGGCGGCCAGGTCGCGGTTGCGGAGGACGTCGCCCGCCTCGACCAGCCGGCCGGTCGGGGCGAAGAGGGCCCGGCCGGCCTCGGTGCGGAGCAGGATCGGCTCCAGCAGGGCGACGATCCCGGCCTGGCGGGGCGCCAGCTCGACCCCGCGGGCAGCCAGGCGGGCGGCGGGCGCCACCACGTCGGCCAGCGGGAGCCGGCCGAACCGCTCGTGGAGGTGGCGGTAGCCGGGCAGGCAGCCGGGGACGGCGATCGAGCCCGGGCCGCAGTGGAACGTCTGGGTGGCGGCCTCGAAGCGGACGACGACCTCGTCGAAGTGCGGCGCCGGCCGCTCGCCCAGCCCTCGCCCCGGCGTGTCGACGAAGAAGTCGACGAGGACCTCCTCGCCCTCGGCGGTGCGGACGAGGGCGAAGCCGCCCCCGGCCAGGCTGGTGAGACAGGGCTCGGCCACCGCCGCGGTCAGGCCCCCGGCCACCACGGCGTCGACCGCCGAGCCCCCGGCGGCGAGCACCTCGTGGGCGGCGGCGACCACCGCCGGGTGGCCGGCGGCGACGAGCGGCCGACCGTCGCTCACGGCGTGGTCGGGTTCGGGCGCCGACCGGGGACCGCGGCGCTGGCGGCGAGGAGGATCGTGGCGGCGACGACGGCGTAGGCACCGGGCCCGAGGTCGCCGACGCCCCGGATGTCGTTGACGGCGACGATCGCCCACCCGGCGCTGACGAGCAGCCCGGCGAGGGTGACGAGGTGGCCGGCGGTGCCCCGGAGCCCGAGCCCGACGAGGAGCAGCACCCCGGCCACGACCAGGACGACGGCCCCGACGACGGCAGCATCCTCCAACCGGTCCTCGGCTGCGGCGGTGATGACGTCGTCCATCGCCGCGTCGCTCATGGCGCCGGGGTCGAGGCCGCCCTCGGGGACGGTGACGGGCGAGCCCGTCGACGGATCGGTCACCGGGGTCCCGTCGGGGAGGGTGACGGGGGCGCCGGCCTGCGGCCCGATGGCCTCGACGTAGGCCGAGGCGGCGCGGACGCCCTCGACCTCGATGGCGGCGAAGCCGAGGACCGCCAGCCCGGCCGTGCCGAGGACGGCGACCACGGCGGCGATCGACCGGACCGGTCGCGCCCCGAGCACCCGGGCGAGGGCGGCGATCCCGCCGACGCCCACGGCGAACAGCGCCCCGGTGAGGAGGAAGGCGTTGGTGGCCGCCCCCTCGGTGGTGGCGCCGAAGCGGTCGATGGCCCGGCGGATGTCGAGGTAGGACGTCCCGGGCCCCCACTCCAGGGCGAGCAGGCCGACGACGCCGAGGCCGATCCCGGCCAGCGCCCCGGTCACGGCCACGACGCGGGGCCGCCGCCGCTCGTCGGTGGCGGTGTCCCGCGACGCCGCCACCTGGGCGGCGGCCGCGGTCAGGTCCTGGGTCGAGATCGGCTCGGTGTGGGGGCCCTGGCGGGCCTCGACCGGCGGCGGCGAGGAGAGCAGGGCGGCGGCGGCCGCCACCTCCTCGGGCGACATCTGGACGGTGTGGTCCGGCTCGCCCGCCGGCTTGGCCAGCCGGGCCGACGACGTCGCCGCGGCCAGGTCCGCCGCCGACAGCTGCTGCGTGTGGTCGGCGCCGCTGTCCGCGGCGCCGGCGGCTTCGGGCTCGGCCGGTTGGTTCGCCGGCGTGGCCGCGGCCAGGTCCGCCGCCGACAGCGGTTGCGTGTGGTCGGCGCCGCTGTCCGCGGCGCCGGCAGCTTGAGGCTCGGCCGGTTGGTTCGCCGGCGTGGCTGTGGCCAGGTCCGCCGCCGACAGCGGCTGTGTGTGGTCGGTGCCGTCGGTCGGGTCCGGGTCGCCTGGCGTGGGTTGGGCTGGCGGTGGGGCGGTGGCGTGGGTCGTCGGCGGGGGCTGCTGGGAACGGTCGGTGTCGCTCGGCGATGCGGCCGGTCCGGGTGCCGGCGCGTCGGCCCACGCCAACCCGTCGGCGCCGGTCGGATCTCCCGGCGTGATCCGGTCGTCCGCGGCCGCGCTCGCAGCCGGGCCGTCGGTCTCGCTCGGGTCCGCCGGCGTTGCCCCGGACACGGCGGGGGAGCGGCGGGGTGGGGGTGGGCCGATGACGGGGGCGGCGGGCGGCGGCTGCGGGGTGGCCAGGGCACCGTGGGGGTCACGGCGGGTGGTGCCGTCGGCGTCGGCGATGTGGACGGTCCAGCCGGTGCCGTCGTGGTAGCGGCGGTCGGCGCGGCCGTGGGGGTCCGGGTGCCATCCGGCATCGGTCATGGGCCTGCATCCTGCCACCGTCACCCCGACGGGCGGTGACGCCCTGACTACGGTGCGGGCATGCGCGCCCCGGACGATCGTGGCCAGGCCGAGCGGAGGGCCCGCATCCTGGCCGGCGCCCTCGTGGTGATGGGCGTGCTGCACCTCGTCGCCCCTGGCCCGTTCGACCGGATCGTGCCCCGGGTCCTCGGCCACCCCCGCAAGTGGACCTACCTGAGCGGTGTGGCCGAGCTGGCCGGCGGGATCCTCACCGCCGTCCCCCGCACCCGGCGCACGGGGGCGCTGCTGGCGACGGCCACGATCGTCGCCGTCTACCCGGCCAACTGGCAGATGGCCCTCGACTCCGGGTTCCCGCCGAGGGACGCCATGGGGTGGGGCGCCTGGCTGCGCCTGCCCCTCCAGGTGCCGATGATCCGGTTCGCCTGGAGGGTGGCGCAGCAGGCCCGCCCCGAGGGGTGATCAGCCGCCGAGGGCCTTCAGCGTCTGCTGGAGCTCCTCGGTGAGGTTGGCCGGGACGATGTAGCCGTCCTCGTCGCGGATCTCGTCGAAGTGGTCGCGGATGTCCTCGACCGAGAGGCTCTCGGTGTCGGTCCAGCCCTGGGTGACGCCGGTGAAGACCCGAGCCACGTGGCCGCCGCCGCAGCTGTAGACCTCGCCGGTGACCGGGCAGTCCTCGTGGGCCAGCCAGGCGACGACGGGGGTGATGAACTCGGGCCCGAGCTTGTCGACCAGCGGGCCGAGGAGGTCCTCGGTCATGCGCGACTTGGCGACGGGGGCGATGGCGTTGGCCTTGATGTTGTTCTTGGCCCCCTCGACGGCGAGGACGCGGGTGAAGCCGACCAGGCCGGCCTTGGCCGCGCCGTAGTTCGTCTGGCCGAAGTTGCCGAAGATGCCGGCGGCCGACGAGGTGTTGACGATGCGGCCGTAGTTGTTCTCGCGCATCGAGGCCCAGGCGGCCTGGGTGACGTAGAAGGCGCCCTTGACGTGGACGTCGAGGACGGGCTCGAGCTTCTCGGCATCCATGTTCTTGAACGCCGCGTCGCGGAGGATGCCGGCGTTGTTGATGACGATGTCGACCTTGCCCCACTCGTCGAGCGCGGTCTGGACGATCGCCTTGCCGCCCTCGGGGGTGGCGACGCTGTCGTAGTTGGGGACGGCCTCGCCGCCGGCGGCCTTGATCTCGTCGACGACCTGCTGGGCGGCGGTGTGCGACCCGCCCTGGCCGTCGACCGAGCCACCGAGGTCGTTGACGACGATCAGGGCGCCCCGCTTGGCCAGCTCGAGGGCGTGGGAGCGGCCGAGGCCACCTCCGGCGCCGGTGATGATCGCGACCTTGCCGTCGTAGCCGAGCTCGGCCATGGGCTCTCTCCTCATGAGGTGGGCGTACCGGCCGGGACGCTACCGACGGGGTCAGCCGAGGGCGAAACGCACGCCCGTCAGCTCCTCGCTCAGCGCCCACAGGGCCCGGGCCACGGCCTCGTCCCGGGCCGCGGCCGAGCAGCCGACGATCACCGCCGGGCCCCGCGCCTCGCCCGGCCCGCCGGGACCGAGGTAGGCGCCGCTCGGCATCGTCGGGTCGGTCGCCGCCCGCAGCAGCGGTTCGGCACCGCGCCGGGCGCTCTGGTGGACCGGCTTGGCCAGCACCACGCCGATCGACTGGAGCCGGGCCAGCGGGCCGCCCCCGCTCCGGCCCAGCCGGGTGCGGGCCAGCCCGGGGTGGGCGGCCAGCGAGGCGATCGTCGACCCGGCCAACCGCAGCCGCCGGTCGAGCTCGAAGGCGAAGAGGAGATTGGCCAGCTTGGACTCGCCGTAGGCGTGCCAGCGAAGGTGGCGGCGGTGCTCGTAGGTGAGGTCGTCGAGGTCGATGGCGCCCCACGTGTGGGCCAGGCTGGCGACGGTGACGACCCGGGCCGAGGGAGCGGCCCGGAGCAGCGGGAGCAGTCGGCCGGTCAGGGCGAAGGGGCCGAGGTGGTTGGTGGCGATCTGGAGCTCGTAGCCGTCCTCGGTGCGGCGGAAGGGCGTCGCCATCACCCCGGCGTTGTTGACGAGGATGTCGAGGCGGGCGTGGTCGCCGCCGAGCCCGTCGGCCATGTCCTCGACCGATCGCAGCGACGCCAGGTCGAGCTCGCGGACCTCGGCTGACGCCCCGGGCACGGCGCGGCGCAGCCGGGCGAGCGCGGCCTCGCCCCGGGCCTCGCTCCGGGCGGTGAGGACGACGTGGGCGCCGTGACGGGCCAGCTCGGTGGCGGTGACGGTGCCGAGCCCGCTCGTGGCCCCGGTGACGAGGGCGACGCGCCCGGTCAGATCCGGGATGTCGGCCGTGCGCCAGCTCACCCCCGAGGTTCGGGGCCAGTGCGGGTGCGGCTTGGTGTTCGGGGCTAGCGCGACCGGAGCTTGGCCAGCAGGCGGAGGAGCTCGAGGTAGAGCCAGACCAGCGTCACGACCAGGCCGAGGGCGGCGAACCACTCGAGCTGGCGGGGGGCGCCGGACTGCTCGGCCTTGTCGATGAAGTCGAAGTCGAGCGTCAGGTTGAGGGCGGCGATGACGACGACGACCAGGCTGAAGCCGATGCCGATGGCCCCGGTGCCGTGGATGAAGGGCATGTCACCGCCGAAGAGCCGCATCACCAGGGTGGCCAGGTAGATCAGGGCGATGCCGCCGGTGGCGGCGATGATCCCGAGGCGGAAGCGGGGCGTCACCCGGATGCGACCGGTGGCGTAGAGCACGAGCATCACGGCGAAGACGCCGACGGTGAGCCCGACGGCCTGGAGGACGATCCCCTCGAACTGGACCTCGTAGACCTTGGAGATGGCCCCGATGAAGAGGCCCTCGGCCACGGCGTAGAGCGGGGCGGTGACCCGGGCCCACAGCGGCTTGAAGAAGGTGACGATCACCAGGGCGAACCCGACCAGCACGGCGCCGATCAGCCACGGCGGGATCGAGACCGACGTGCTCTCGACCTCCTGGAAGCGGTCGTTGAGCGTGGTGACGGTCTCGGTGCGGACCGACTGCCACCCGAGGATGCCGACCACGGCGATGATGGCGAGCAGCACGGCGGTGGCCGAGGCCACGCCCTGGCGCCGGAGGGTGCCCCCGGGCCGGGGCGGCGGGGGCGGCGGCCACGGCGAGCCGGGGACGTTGTCGGGTGCCGGGGGCACCGGCGCCCCGGGCTGGCCGGGCCAGGCCGAGGGCGGCCCGGACGCCGGGGCGAACTTGTCCGGGTCCAGCAGCGGGTTGCTCATGGGGCCATCATGCCCCGAAGCCAGGTCGAAGGCTCCTCGGAGATCCTTGGGCAGGGGTGCTGCCGGGCTCCTTCCCGCCGAGGCTCGCTGCGCTCGCCGGCTCGGGCTGGCGCCCCTATCGGCAGCCTCGGGGGCTGCCGCCGGGCCACCGCGAGCCGGTCGCGGGCGTCCCGGTGCGCGCCGGGCCCTTGCGCGGCTCCGCCGGGCCTCGTGGGTCGGGGGGCGCTGAGGGTGGGGTCAGGGGGTGCCGACCTGGTCGCCGGCCCAGGCCTTGAGGCGCTTGTAGTCGACCTTGCCGTTGGGGGCCCGGCCGATCGTGTCGATCGGGAGGACCCGCTTGGGGGCCTTGTAGGAGGCCAGCTTGCCCTTGACGTGGGCGATGACGTCGGCCTCGTCGAGGGTGGCGTCGGGGGCCAGCTCGACCACGCCGGTGATCGCCTCGCCGAACTTCTCGTCGGGCACCCCGACGGCGACGGCGTCGACGATGGCGGGGTGGAGCTTGAGGACCTCCTCGACCTCCTCGGGGAAGACCTTCTCGCCGCCGGTGTTGATGCACACCGACCCCCGGCCGAGCAGGGTGATCGTCCCGTCCGCCTCGACCTGGGCGAAGTCGCCCGGCACCGAGTAGCGCTTGCCGTCGACGGTGAGGAAGGTGGCGGCCGTCTTGGCCTCGTCCTTGTAGTAGCCGATCGGCTGGAAGCCGCCGACGGCGACCCGGCCGATCTGGCCCGAGCCGGGCTCGACGTCCTTGCCGTCCTCGTCGAGGACCCGGGTGTTCTCGCCCACGGTGAACTTGGCCGTCTGGACCTCGGCGCCGGCGGCGCTGACCGACTGGCCCATGCCGACGGCCTCCGAGGAGCTGAAGGCGTCGATGATCATCGCCGTCTTGGCGTGGGTCAGCAGCTCCTGCTTGACCGGCTCGGAGAACATGACGCCCGAGGAGGTGATGGCGACCAGCGAGGCCAGCGACCACCTCCCGGGGCTGGCCTCGAGGGTGCGGTTGATCGGCTTGGCGAAGGCGTCGCCGACGATGGCGATCAGGTTGACGCCCTCGCGGTCGATCGTGTCGAGCAGCTCGGGCACGTCGAGGTTCCGCGACTCGAGCGTCACGCACGAGCCCCCGGCCGACAGCGTGATCAGCTGGGTGAAGCAGCCGGTGCCGTGCATCAGCGGGCAGGCCGGGAGGCCGACCATCCCGGGCTGGGTGACCCGGGCCCGCACGGACTCCAGGTCGGGCTCGCCGTCGCGGACGGTGGGGTCGACGGCCGAGCCGATCAGGTTGCGGAAGAGGTCGTCCTGGCGCCACATCACGCCCTTGGGCATGCCGGTCGTGCCGCCGGTGTAGAGCATGTAGAGGTGGTCGCCGCTGCGGCCCCACGGCGGGACGACCCGCTCGGGGTGGCCGGCGGCGGCGTCCTCGTAGGGGGTGGCCCAGTCGGGGCAGGGGCCGGCGCCGTCGTCGACCCAGAGCCACAGCTTCACCCGCGGGACGCGGTCACGGATCCGCTCGATGGTGTCGACGAAGGTGCCGTGGAAGACGACGGCGACGGCGTCGGCGTTGTCCCACAGGTAGACCAGCTCGTCGTCGGCGTAGCGGTAGTTGGTGTTGATCGGGGCCAGGCCGGCCTTCCAGGCGCCGTAGACCGACTCCAGGTACTCGGGGCCGTTGTAGAGGTACTGGGCGACCTTGTCCTGCTCGGCCACACCCGCCTCGAGCAGGGCGTGGGCGACGCCGTTGGCCCGCTCGTCGAACTGCTTCCAGGTGTAGCGGCGGTCGCCCTGCACCTGGGCCTGGGCGTCGGGGATCTGCTCGGCGATGACCTCCCAGACCTCGGCGAAGTTCCATCCGTTCTCGGCCATCCGGCGACCCTACAGGGACGTCCCCACCGACGCCTGACCGGCCGGTCAAGAGGGCCTACGGTGCCCGTCGTGGACTTCGACGTGCCCCCGGATGACGATCCCCGCCGGCTCGCCGTGCGCGAGTGGCTGGCCGCCCACCCCACCCCGTCGGGGGCGGAGCTGGCCGAGGCGGGCTACGTGGCCCCCCACTGGCCCCGGCCCTACGGGCTCGACGCCGACCCGATCCACCAGATCGTGATCGACGACGAGCTGCGCCGGGCGGGCGTGCGCCGGCCGGCCAACACGATCGGGATCGGGTGGGGCGGCCCGACCCTGCTCCACGCCGGCACCGAGGAGCAGAAGGCCCGCTGGCTGCCCAAGCTGCTCTCGGGCGAGGAGATCTGGTGCCAGCTGTTCAGCGAGCCCGGCGCCGGCAGCGACCTGGCCTCGCTGACCACCCGGGCCACCCGCGACGGCGACGAGTGGGTGATCGAGGGCCAGAAGGTGTGGACGTCGATGGCCCACATCTCGCGCTGGGGGATCCTGATCGCCCGGACCAACAGCGACCCCGACGTGCCCAAGCAGAAGGGCATCTCCTACTTCGTGTGCGACATGGAGGCGCCCGGCATCACCATCCGGCCGCTGATCGAGATGACGGGCGGGCACACGTTCAACGAGGTCTTCCTCGACGAGGTGCGCCTGCCGGCCGACCACCTGGTCGGCGAGGTCGACCAGGGCTGGGGGCTGGCCAAGGTCACCCTCGGCAACGAGCGGGTCTCGCTGTCGTCGGGCGGGGCGCTGTGGGGGATGGGGCCGCAGGCGTCGGACCTGCTCGACATCGTCCGGGCCGCCGGGGGCACGACCGACCCGCACCTCCGCCAGCGGCTGGCCCGCCTCCACGTCGAGTCCGAGATCCTGCGGCTGATCCGGCTCCGCACGGTGACGGCGGCGATCAAGGGCGAGCCGCCCGGCCCCGAGGCGTCGATCCGCAAGGTGCTGGCCGACGAGCACGGCCAGGCGGTCATGGCCGTGGCCAAGGACCTGGCCGGCGCCGACGCCATGCTCACGACCGGTGGGCCGTGCGGTGTCGCCGACCCGACGTGGCCCTTCGGCTACCTGTTCGCCCCGGCGCTCACCATCGGCGGGGGCACCGGCGAGGTCCAGCGCACCATCCTCGGCGAGAAGATCCTCGGCCTCCCCCCGGAACCGGCCTGACCGCCGCAAGGTGCCAGGCACCTTGAGGCGGTCAGTCGGTGAGGGTGAGGGCGGGGGCCTCGGGCTGCTGGTCGTCGACGGGGACGGGCTCGGCGGGGCGGCGCATGGCCCGCTGGGCCCAGGCGGCGGCGCCGAGGCAGGCGAGGCCGCCGACGGCGACGCCGGCCCGGGGGCCGAGGGCGTCCGACACCCAGCCGACCGTGGGCCCACCGATCGGGGTCGAGCCGAGGAAGACCATGGCCTGGAGGGCGAGCACCCGCCCCCGGTACTCGGGGGCGGCCCGCATCTGGACGATCGCCGTCGACGTCGTCATGAAGGCGATCGAGGCGACGCCCAGCAGGACGGCGGCGGGGAAGGCCGACCACAGCGTCGGGGCCACGGCCAGCAGCAGCATCGTCACGCCGAAGCCGGTGGCGGCGACGATGATCTGGTGGCCGGTGACGTCGGTGCGGCGGGCGGTCCACAGGGCGCCGAGCATCGAGCCCAGGCTGAGGATCGAGAACAGCAGCGTGAAGGTGCTCTCGCTGCCGCCGAGCGGGCCGGTCACGAGCAGCGGGACGACGACCTGGAAGTTGAAGGCGAAGGTGCCGATCGCCGCCATCATCACCAGCGGCACGAACAGGTCGGGCTTCGAGCGGACGTAGCGGAGCCCCTCGCGCACCTGGCCCCTGCCCTTGGGCGTGGGGGTGGCGGGGTGGAGCTCCTCGGAGCGCATCAGCAGGAGGCCGTAGATCACGGCGATGTAGCTGAGGCCGTCGAGCAGGAAGGCCCAGCCGAAGCCGACGGTGATCACCAGGAGGCCGGCGGCGGCGGGCCCGACGATGCGCGAGCCGGTCATCACCGTGCTGTTGAGGCTGACGGCGTTGGGGACGAGCTCCTTCGGCACCATCTCGACCACGAAGGCCCGGCGGGCCGGGTTGTCGAAGGCGGTGATCACGCCCTGGACGGCGGCCAGGACGTAGATGACGCCGACGTCGGCGTTGCCGCTGAAGACGACGGCGGCGAAGGCCAGCGACTGGGCCATGGCCGCGGCCTGGGTGCGGATGAGGAGGGCCCGCTTGTCGCTGCGGTCGGCGATGCTGCCGGCCCACGCCCCGAGGAGGAGGACGGGGCCGAACTGGAAGGCGGTGAGGAGGCCGATGGCCACCCCGGAGTCGGTCAGCTTCAGGACCAGCAGGGTCTGGGCGACCATCGTCAGCCAGGTGCCGGTCTGGCTGATCAGCTGGCCGGAGAAGAAGAGGCGGAAGTTGCGGACGTGGAGGGAGCGGAAGGTGTCGCGGGCAGCGGTGCCCAGTCGTTCGGTCATCAGGCGTGATCTCGGTTCGGGGGGTTCAGGCTTCGTCGGCGGAGAGGGCTTCGAGGAGGGGGAGGACGGCGACCAGCTGGTCGACCTCGGCGGGGGAGAGGGTGGCGAGGCGGGTGGTGAGCCAGGCCTCGCGCTGGCGGCGCATGGCCTCGAGGTCGGTGCGACCGGCGGGGGTGAGCCGGGCCCGGTGGACCCGGCCGTCGTCGGGGTCGGCGACCTTCTCGACCAGGCCCTCGTCGACCAGGGCGGCGACCGCCTTGGTGATGGTGGGCGGGGCGACCCGCTCGGTCTGGGCCAGCTCGCCGAAGGTCGTGGGCCCGCGGCGGTCGAGGGTGACCAGGATCCCGATCTGGGTGAGGCTGTGGCCGTGCGCCGACTCCTGGCGCATGCGCCGGGAGAGCCGTCCGACGGCGAGCCGGAGGGTGGCGGCCGTCTCGGCGAGCGGCGGAGCGGTCGGGGTTGTCGAGGTCATCAGTTCACCAAACTAACGATCTCCCGCCGGTATTCCGCCCTCCGGCCGAACCTTGGACGGCATCCGCCGCATGCGGCGGGTTGCCGTCCAGAGTTCGGGGGGTGGGGGTCGGCGCAACTACCTTCGTGCCGTGGCCAAGAAGGACCTGAGCTCGGACATCCTGCGCAAGGGCGACAAGGTGGTGCTCACCACCGACCTGCGCGACGTCCCCGCCGGCACCGAGGGCAAGGTCGTCCTCGTCGTCGGGCTCAGCTGGATCCGCTACTGGGTCAGCTTCGACAACGGCGTGGCCGTCGGCTCGATCAACCGCAAGCACCTCGCCACCCCGGCCGAGTGGCAGCGCCGCCTGGAGCGGGGCGACGAGGCCGAGGCGGGCGACGCCGGCGCCGGTGACGACGCCGAGGCCGGGGGCGACGACGGAGGTGGCGGCGGCTACATGCACGCCGGCGTCCTCGTGCCCCAGCTGCTGATCGACCGGAGCAAGGCCGCCCGCGAGCGCCTCGGCGCCTAGTCCCCGCCCCGGCGGGGCGTTCCTTGACCGTCTGGTCAAGGGCATGAGAGGGTCCACGGCGGTCAGATCCCCGACACCACCGAGGTCCTCCGATGCAGGTCAGCATGCAGCTCAGCTACAGCGGGGGCTTCAAGGAGTCCGCCCAGCAGGTCTCGGAGCTGGAGAAGGCCGGCCTCGACCTGGCCTGGGTGGCGGAGGCCTACGGCTTCGACGGGGTCAGCCTGATGGGCTACCTCGCCGCCAGCACCGAGACGGTCCAGATCGCCTCGGGCATCCTGCCGATCTACACCCGGACGCCCACCCTGCTGGCCATGACCGCGGCCGGCGTCGACGCCCTCTCCGACGGCCGCTGCCACCTCGGCCTGGGCGCCTCGGGCCCGCAGGTGATCGAGGGCTGGCACGGCGTCACCTACGACAAGCCGCTGGCCCGCACCCGCGAGATCGTCGACATCTGCCGCAAGGTGTGGGCCCGGGAGGACCGCCTCACCGCCGACGGCCCGCTCTACCCGCTGCCGCTCCCCGAGGGCCAGGGCACCGGGCTGGGCAAGCCGCTCAAGATCATCGCCCACCCCGTCCGGCCCCGGATCCCGATCTGGATCGCCAGCCTGGGTCCCAAGAACGTCGAGGTCACGGCCGAGATCGCCGACGGCTGGATGCCGCTGTTCTTCCACCCCGACAAGGCCAAGGACGTCTGGGGCGACGACCTCGCCCGCGGCGCCGAGAAGCGCAGCGCCGACCTCGACCCGCTGATGATCAGCGCCGGTGGCCTGGTCGCCATCGGCGACGACGTCGAGTCGATCCGCGACTTCGCCCGCCCGATGATCGCCCTCTACGTCGGCGGCATGGGCGCCAAGGGCCGCAACTTCTACAACGACCTGGTCTGCCGGTACGGCTTCGAGGCCGAGGCGGCCGAGATCCAGGACCTCTACCTCGACGGCAAGAAGCAGGAGGCGGCGGCCAAGGTGCCCGAGGCCCTGCTCGAGGCCACCACCCTCTGCGGGCCGGCCGGCTACGTGAAGGAGCGGATCGCCGCCTTCGCCGAGGCCGGCGTCACCCACCTCAACATCACGCCCATCCCCACCGGCGACCAGACGCAGGTCGACGTGGTCAGCCAGGTCAAGGGCTGGTGCCAGGACGTCTGATCAGTCGTCGACGGCGGCCCGGTCCCTGCTGACGTAGATCAGCGGGATCGAGGCCACCGAGACGAGGCCCTTCACCCACAGGTTGACCCAGAAGATGCTCCACACGGTCGCCCACGGGAGGCCGTCGGTGCCGAGGAGCGTGATCGGGGCGAAGGCGCCGACGGCGAAGATCAGGTTGTCGACCGGGACGCTGACGGCGTTCGACACCAGCACCCGCAGCCACTGGAACCGGCGGGTGATGCGGGTGACGACCAGGTGGTACACCTCGGTGTCGATCAGCTCGCTGATGATCATGGCCGCCATCGAGGCCAGCACGATCCGCCAGATCGGCCCGAGGATCGTCTCGTACTCGGCCCCCAGGCCCCAGCTCGGGTCGCTCTCGACGCTCGCCGTCCACCCCAGGTAGGCGGCGAGGAAGAGGTTCACGGCCCCGCAGGTGAGGATCAGCGCCCGCGCCGCCGAGCGGCCCGCCACCTTGTGGACGACGTCGCGGAGGGTGAAGGTGATCGGGTACACGAAGGTGCCCATGTCGACGCTCTCGCCCCAGACCCGGCCGATCTTGAGGCTGGTGACCTGGGCGATCACCTGGGCCCCGGCGTAGGCGCCGATGGCCACCACCGCCACCCGGCTGATCGTGAGCGTCCGCTCGGGGGACGCGCTCGGCGCGCCCGTCTCGACTGCGGTCAACGTGGCTCCTCGGTTTTGGTGAGGCGGGTGGTCCGACACCGCCGCTCCGAGGACCTCTCGGCGCCCGAGGATCCTGGCACAGGGGGCTTGATCCTCACGCAACGTCAGGTCGTACCGTCCCGGCCATGGCAGACGACGGGCAGGGCGGCCGCAAGGTCGGCGAGGTGGCCGAGGCGACCGGGCTGACGGTCCGGACGCTCCACCACTACGAGCAGATCGGGTTGCTGGTCGCCTCCGGGCGCACCCCCAGCGGCCACCGGCTCTACTCGCCGACCGACATCGAGCGCCTCTACCGGATCTGCCTGCTGCGTCGCCTCGGCCTCCCGCTGGGCGAGATCGGCTCGGCGCTCGACGACCCGGCGTGGGACCTGCGCTCGGCGCTCGTCAGCCACCGGTCCGAGCTCGAGCGGCGGATGGCCGCCGAGGCGCAGCTCCGCACCCACCTGGTCCGGATGGAGTCCTCCGCCGGACCGTCGACCGAGGACCTGCTGACGGTCCTGGAGGAGATGACCGTGCTCGACACGACGATCCAGAAGCGGATCGGGACCCTCGTCTACGAGGACCTCGACGCCGTCCATGAGTTCCTGGTCCGGGCCTTCGGGCTCGGGCCCGGCGAGGTCACGCGCGACGGCGACGGGGCCACGGTCCACGTCGAGCTGGAGGCCGGCGACGGCGTGCTCTGGCTCCACCCCGAGACCGAGGCCTTCGGGCTGGCCTCGCCCCGCCGGGTCGGCTCGGCCACGGCCGGCACGTCGGTCATGGTCGCCGACTGCGACGCCCACTTCGCCCGGGCCCGCGACGAGGGCGCCGAGATCGTCTACGAGCCCGTCGACCAGCCCTACGGCTACCGCGAGTACTCGGCCCGCGACCCCGAGGGCGGCTTCTGGAGCTTCATGCAGCCGCTGGGGTGACCCCCGCGCCTCAGATCGGCGGCTTGCCCTGGCGGGCGCGGGCGGCGTTGAGGATCTCCTTGCACGTCTCGCAGACGGGGTAGCGGCCGGGGTCGCGGGTGGGGACCCAGGACTTGCCGCACAGGGCGGTGACCGGCGTGCCGGTGATGTAGGCCTCGGTCACCGCCGACTTGGGCAGGACGATGTGGGCCAGCTTCTCGTGGTCGCCGTCGTCGGTGGTCCGCTCGTCGATGCGGGTGTCGACGTCGACGTCGGTGCGCGCCGGCTGGAGCGTGGGGATGTCCGTCATGGCCCACCCAGGGTGCCACGCCGGGGGTTGACAGCCACGCCCCGGTGACCGATGGTTAGGTAGATGCCTAACCATGCGGTGGCCCCGCGGGACACGATGGGCGAGGTCTTCCACGCCCTGGCCGACCCCACCCGCCGGGCCGTGGTCGAGCGCCTCAGCCGCGGCCCGGCCTCGACCAGCGACCTGGCCCGGCCCTTCGCCATGGCCCTCCCGTCGTTCACCCAGCACATGGCGGTCCTCGAGCGCTGCGGCCTGGTGGCGTCGCAGAAGCGGGGGAGGATCCGCACCTACCGGCTGACCGGCGACCACCTGGTCACGGCCGAGACCTGGCTCGGCGCCCAGCGCTCCGTGTGGGAGCGGCGCCTCGACCAGCTCGACGAGTTCCTCATCACCAACAAGGAGACAGCCCCATGACCGAGCTCGCGCCCATCGAGCCCGATCCGACCACCGACCTCGTCCTGGAGCGGGCGATCGACGTCAGCCCCGCCGCCGTGTGGGACGCCTGGACCGACCCCGACAAGCTCAAGCAGTGGTTCGCCCCCCGGCCCTGGACGATCGAGGCCGCCGCCATCGACCTGCGCCCCGGCGGTGCCTTCCACACCGTCCTGGCCTCGCCCGAGGGCGAGGAGTACCCGTCGACCGGTTGCATCCTCGAGGTGGTCGAGAACCGGCGGCTGACCTTCACGTCGGCCCTCGGTCCCGACTTCCGGCCCAACGCGATCGGCGAGGGCGACTTCCCGTTCACCGCCGTCATCGACATCGAGCCCGACGGCGACGGCGTCCGCTACCGGGCCCTCGCCCTCCACGACGGCGAGGCGGCCCGGGTCCAGCACGAAGAGATGGGCTTCATCGAGGGCTGGGGCGCCGTCCTCGACCAGATGGTCGCCTTCATCAAGGAGGGGTGAGCCGCCCTAGACGGGGGTCGAGGCCCGCTTGAGGGCGGCCTCGGCCTCCGTCACGAAGCGCTCCACCAGCTCGGCGGCGGGGACGAGCGAGGTGATGGCGCCGGCGCCCTGGCCGGCGGGCATGAACTCGCGGTCGGGGTCGACGTCGGCGGTGTCGGGGCCGCCGCCGAGGTGGTTGGCGCCGTCCTGGATCGACTTCACGACCTGGTAGGGGAAGGGCTCGGGGGTGCCGCCGGCCTGCTCGAACTCGTCGACGTAGGCGGTGCGCACGACCCGGCAGGTCTTGCCCGTGTAGGCCCGGGTCACGACGGTGCCGTCCTCGGACAGGCCGAGCAGGGCGTCCTTGTAGCCGGGGACGGTGTGGGCCTCGGGCGTGGCGATGAAGCGGGTGCCGACCCAGACGCCGTCGGCGCCGAGGGCGAGGGCGGCGGCCAGGCCCCGCCCGTCGCTGATGCCGCCGGCGGCCACGACCGGGATCCGATCGCCGACGGCGTCGACGATCTGGGGGACGAGGGCCAGGGTGGCGACCTGGCCGGTGTGGCCCCCGGCCTCGGTGCCCTGGGCGACGACCAGGTCGCAGCCGGCCTCGACGGCGGCCACGGCGTGGCGGACCTTGCCGCACATGTTGACGACGAGGAGGTTGAGCTCGTGGCAGAGGTCGACCACGTCACGGGGCACGCCCAGGCCGGCGACGTAGACGGTGGCACCGCCCTTGGCGATGTCGCGGATCTTGGCCTCGAAGTCCTGGGGGGCGGCGGTGAGGAGGTCGACGCCGAAGGGCTTGGCGGTCTTCTCCCGCACGGCGGCCATCTCCTCGACCAGCTGGGGGTGGCCCATGGTCGAGGCCCCGATGCAGCCGAACCCGCCGGCCTCGGACACCGCCGCCACCAGCTCGGCGTAGGACACCCCGCCCATGCCGGCGAGCATGATCGGGTGCTCGACGTCGAGGATCTCGGTCAGTCGGGTGCGCATCCCCGCACCCTAGGCAGAACTTGACCCGCCGGTCAGGCGTACGGGTGGTGCCTGGCACCGTTCGTACAGGCGTACGGGTGGTGCCTGGCACCGTTCGTACGGATCAGCGGTAGGAGCCGGGGCCGGTGAAGGCGCCGCGGTGCCAGCGGTGCGGGGTCAGGAGCAGGGCCCGGGGGTAGTCCTCGAACAGCCAGCGGGCGAAGTTGCGGCGGACCCAGGGGGTCGAGCCGGCGATGCGGACGGCGGCCTCGGCCCCGTGGCGACGGGCGAGCACCGGGAGCAGCCGGGCCGCCATCCGGTTGTCCCGGACCAGGCCCCGGCGCAGCGTCGCCTCGTAGGCCCGGGCCACGCCGGCGGGGTCGGCGCCGCGGCCGTCGAGGATCGCCCCGGCGGCGGCCAGCCCGCTCTCCAGGGCCTGGCCGATGCCCTCGCCCGTCATCGGATCGCAGGCGGCGGCGGCGTCGCCGGCGAACAGCACCCGCCCGCCGGTGAGCGGCAGGTTGCCCAGCCGGGCGGGGATGGGCCAGGCCCGGTGCGGGCCCTCGGGCTCCCAGTCGGTGCCGAGCACCCGGGTCAGCGCCGGGCGGCGGAGCAGCGAGCGCCACACCTCGCCCATCTCCTGCACGCTCACCCTCCGGCCCCGGTGGATCCCGAAGCCGACATTGACCGAGCCGTCGGCCAGCGGGAACGACCAGGCGTAGCCGGGGAGGATGTCGGGCTCGAACCACACCCACAGGGCGTCGCGGGCGGGGGCGGCGACGCCCCGGAGGTACTGGCGGAAGGCGTGGCACTCGCCCCGGTAGCCGGGCGCGCCCAGGCCCATCGCCTTGCGCAGCGGGGACCACATCCCGTCGGCCCCGATCACGTGGCGGGCCCGCACCGTGCCCAGCCCGGTGACCGAGCCCACGAACGGCGCGTCGGCCGACCCGGCCTCGGCGACCCGGCACAGGGCGTGGCCCTCGTGGACGGTGGCGCCGGCCCGGCGGGCGGCGTCGAGCACGGCGGCGTCGAGGTCGAGCCGGCGGGTCACGGCGGCGTAGGTGCCGGCCCCGGCCGGGAAGGGGAGGGCGCGCTCGGCGCCCGTCGGCGTCACCACCTTCACCGTGTCGACCCGCCGCCACGAGGCGACCGCCCCCGGGTCGACGCCGAGGTGCTCGAGGTGGTGGAGGGCGGCCGAGGTCAGCCCGTCGCCGCAGATCTTGTCCCGGGGGAAGGTGGCCTTGTCGACGACGGCGACCTCGCGCCCGGCCCGGGCCAGCTCGACGGCGGCGGCGGCCCCGGCCGGCCCGCCCCCGACCACCAGGACGTCGACGTCGAGATCGGCGCTCACGAGGCGAGGAGCTCGTCCCAGCCGGCGCGCAGGGCGGCGACCAGGCGGTCGGGCTCGGTGACGGCCGCCGGGTCGACGTTGACCCCGATGTGGAGGTCGTCCTGGTAGCTGAGGAGGGTGAGGTTGGCCGCCGCCCCGGTCAGCGGGCCGAGGGCGTAGAGCTGCTCGACCCGGCCGCCGGCGGTGTAGATCGGGATCGGCGCCCCGGGCACGTTGCTGGTGACGAGGTCGACGCCCTTGAGCATCGAGCCGAACAGCCCGGTGCTGACCGACGTCGGCAGCCGGCGGAGCAGCCCGGCCATCGGCTCGACGAACCCGAGCGACGGCTCGCCCCGCTGGTTCAGCACGAGGTCGTGGAGCACCTGCATCCGCCGGACGGGGTCGGGCTCGTCGAGCGGGATCGGGAAGCGGGCGGGCACGAACTGGTTGCCGGCCAGGTCCTCGGTGCCGGTGGTGCGGACGTTGATCGGCATCGTCATCCGCAGCGCCTCGGCCGGGGCCCCGAGCTCCTCGTGGTAGCGGGCGAAGCCGGCCGCGGTGGCGGCGACGAAGGCGTCGTTGAGGGTCGCCCCGGCGGCCTTTGCGGCCCGCTTGGCGGCGTCCATGGGGACGACGACGGCGTCGAAGCGGACCGACAGCGAGCGGCCCGTCATCAGCGGCGACAGGGGGGCGGTGGCCGGGGCGGCCAACCGGGCCACCGACTCGACCGTCTCCCGCAGCCGGGCCGCCGTCCCGACTGGGTCGCTGGCCACCCGGGTGACGGCGCCGGCCGCCGAGCCGGCCACGGTGGCGCCCGAGCGGCGGGCGATGCCGAGGGCCCGTCGCTGCTCGTGGGCGATGGCGTCGACCCAGCGGGCCGCCTGCGACATCACGAAGGCCTCGGGGGCGGCGGGGAGCTCCTCGGGGGCGCTGTCGCGCTCGAGCTCGAACATGATCAGCGCCAGCTTGATGCTGCCGACCCCGTCGGTGATGGCGTGGTGGACCTTGACGACCAGGGCGGCCCGGTCGTCCTCCATCCCCTCGATCAGCGTCGCCTCCCACAGCGGCCGGGCCCGGTCGAAGCCGGCCATGGCGATCGGCTGGGCCATGTCGAGGACGCTGCGCAGGTCGCCCCGCCCGGTCGCCCGGACGAAGCGCACGTGGTAGTCGAGGTCGAAGTTGGGGTCGACCTCCCAGCGGGGCGGGGCGATCGACAGCGGGTTGGCCCGCACCCGCTGGCGGAGCCGGGGGACGAGCCGGGTGCCCCGGTCGAGCAGGTGCCGGAGCCGGTCGTGGTCGGGCGCCCGGTCGAGCACGGCCACCGCCGTGATCGTCGACCGCAGCATGGCGTCCTTCTCGATCGTCCACATGAGCGCGTCCGAGTCGCTCATCCGGCTCTCGTACCGCAGCTCTCCCACGCCGGGGAGGTCTACCAGCCGAGGCCCCCAGACGACGCTCCGAGGCGGGCAGGCCAGGGCTCCCGCGTGCGATCGCCCGCCCGGCGCAGCCGCCGGGGGTCTGGGGGGGCACCCCCAGGCGAAGAGCCGTGTGCCCGAGGAACGAGGGCTCCGGCTCTGGGAGGACCTTCAGCCCCGAGCGCAGCGAGGGCCCCTCAGTTCGAGGAGGAGATCGAGCGAAGCGAGATCTCCGACGAGAGGCGCTCAGCCGTTGCAGGTGCGGGCGCCCTGGTCGCGGTAGGTGGCGCGGACGGAGTCCTGGCGGGTGGAGCCGTCGGGGTAGGTGATCGTGCGCTGGGTGGTGACCGTGGTGCAGGCGGCGCCGCTGCGGGCCTCGGACTGACCGGTCTGCTGCCCGAAGGCGTGCTGGGTGGAGTAGAGGGTCACCGTCACGCTGGTGGGCGTGTGGCTGGTCCAGACCATGATCCCGTAGGGCGTGTCGTTGGTGAACTTGAGGTCGGGGGCGGGGAAGCCCATCGTGGCCTCCCGGCCCCGGGGGTACCGGCTGAAGTACTCGGAGTGGGCCTGGTACTCCTCGAAGGGGAGGCCGGCGAAGAAGGCGGCGTTGAACGTGGTGGTGGCGAACTGCGAGACGCCGCCGCCGATCTCGTCGACGTGCTCGCCGTCGCGGATGGCGCCGGCCTCGACGAAGCCCTTCTCGGCGGTGCGCTCGCCGACGACCTCGTTCATCGAGAAGGTCTCGCCCGGGAGGATCACCGTGCCCCGGACCAGGTCGGCGATCCGGTGGATGTTGGTGACCCGGGGCTGGCCGGCCTCGAAGTAGGTGGTGAACGACTTGACCTGGGGCTGGCCGTTCCACTCGGTGGTGGTGCCGACCGGCTCCTTGATGCCGAGCTGCTCCGCCTCGGCGGTGGTGAGCTCGGGCTCCTGGGTGATCGGCTCGAGCTCGATGTTGGGCTGCCCGGCCCGGAGGCTGTCGGCGATCTTGGACGCGGCGTCGTCGGCGCAGCAGGCCAGCCCGGTGACGGCGGGGATGATCTGGACGGCGCCGGCGGCGTCGAGGGTGAAGTCGGCGTCGCGGGGCTCGGCGTCGCCCAGCGAGCCGATGCGCTCGGTGAGGGCGGTGGTGATCGCCTCGCCGTCGAAGATGATCTCGAAGCCGTCGTCGGTGGGCTGGGTGCCGAGCCACGACCGCAGCTCGGCCGGCTCGAAGGTCGCCTGCTTGCCGGCGACGGTCACGACGAGCGGCTGGGCGGTGATCGACGTGGCCCGCTCGGCGACCTCCTGGGCGGCGGCGTCGCTGATCCGCGGCGCCCGCTCGACCGGCTCGACCTCGATGGTGAGCGGGTCCTCGCCGGACCGGGCCGCCTCCATCAGGGCGTCGGCGACCGCTTCGGGGTCGAGGGCCCGGCCGACCTGTCCGGGCGTGGCCGTGACGCCCTCGGCCGAGGGGGTGATCGTCGGCTCGACCGGCTCGCGGGCGTCCTCGCCCTCCAGCCCGGCGACCACCAGGGCGAGCTGGTCGGGGCGGATGGTGTAGGTCGAGCGGACGGCGCGGGCCGAGACGAACGAGGTGGCCCAGGTGAACGGGCGGACGAGCGTCGAGCCGTCGCGCCCGGCGTCGAGGACGTCGGCCACGGTGGCGGCCTGGTCGATGGTCAGCCCGAGGTCGCCGGCGGTCGACGCCATCGTCTGGCCGGCGCTCGAGATCCGGACCTGGCGCTGGGCGAAGTCGGCGGCCAGGTCGGCCACGGCGGCGGCGACCTCCTCGTCGCTCCTCGCCCCGATGTCCCGCCCGTCGAGCTCGACGTTGCGGAGGGTGCCGTCGGCCGCCGCGCTGGTGTCGAAGGCCCACGCCCCGAAGAAGAGGACGACGAGCAGGGCGGGGAGGCCGGCACCGAGGATCGTGCCGGTACGGGGGCGACGCACCGCACCACCATGCCAGGTCGTGCCGCGGCCCCCACGGCATCTCACCCCGATCGGGGAGCCCTGCCATGATGCGGGCCGCACGACGAACAAGAGGAGTCGACCAGGTGACAGGGATCTGCGAAGGACGGGTGGCGATCGTGACCGGGGCCGGGCGCGGCATCGGGCGCGAGCACTCGTTGATGCTCGCCGAGCAGGGCGCCAAGGTCGTGGTCAACGATCTCGGCGGCTCGATGGACGGCAGCGGCGAGGGCTCGGTGGGCCCGGCCCAGGAGGTCGTCGACGAGATCGTCGCCGCCGGCGGCGAGGCGGTGGCCAACACCGACGACATCTCCAGCTGGGACGGCGCCGAGAAGCTGGTGAACCAGGCCATCGAGACCTTCGGGAAGCTCGACGTCCTGATCAACAACGCCGGCATCCTCCGCGACCGGATGCTGACCAACATGACCGAGGCCGAGTGGGACGCGGTCATCCAGGTCCACCTCAAGGGCACCTTCGCCCCGGCCCGCCATGCCGCCGCCTACTGGCGCGAGCGGTCGAAGGCGGGCGAGGAGGTCTCGGGCCGGATCATCAACACGTCGTCGCCGTCGGGCATCTACGGCAACGTCGGCCAGACCAACTACGGCGCGGCCAAGGCCGGCATCGCCGCCTTCACGATCATCGCCGCCAAGGAGCTGGCCCGCTACGGCGTCACCGTCAACGCCATCGCCCCCGCCGCCCTGACCCGCATGACCGAGAACCTCGGCATGGGCCAGGCCGACGAGGAGGCCAAGGAGCAGATGTCGCCCAAGTGGATCGCCCCGATCGTGGTGTGGCTGGCCTCCGAGCAGAGCGCCGAGGTCACCGGGCGGGTCTTCGACATCAGCGGGCGGGCCCTCTCGGTCTCCGAGGGCTGGCACCGGGGCCCCACCGCCGACCCGGTGCTCGACCCGGCGCTGATCGGCGAGATCGCCACCCAGCTGGTGGCCGACGCCCGCCCCAACGCCAACATGTTCGGCTACGACGAGACCTGATCCGGGCGGCCCGGTGCGGCTGACCATCCGGGTGACCCCCGGGGCCCGCCGGCCCGGCGTCGGCGGGCCCGCGGGACCGGTCGGCTCCGACGGGCCGGCGCTGGCCGTGCGGGTGGCGGCCCGGGCCGTCGACGGTGCCGCCACCGAGGCGGCCCTGGCCGCGGTGGCCCAGGCCCTGGGGGTCAGACGACGCCAGGTCACCCTGGTCCGGGGGGCGACGGCGCGCACCAAGGTGGTCGAGGTCGAGGGGGACGAGGTGGCGCTCGCCGACCGGCTCACCAGCTTGCTCGCCGCTGGATAGGGTCGCCAGCCGATCGCGTCCATCGAGACCTGAACTGGAGCTGCGCATGCCGATCAACCCGGAGGCCGTGGGGGCGAAGAGCGACCCGGTCCGTCACTCGTGGGACTCGAAGGACGCCATCCTCTACGCCCTCGGGGTGGGGGCCGGCGCCGTCGACCCGCTCGACGAGCTCTCGTTCACCACCGAGAACACCAACGGCGTCGACCAGCAGGTGCTGCCGACCATGGCGGTCGTCCTCGGGGCCGGAGGCGGTGGCGCCTTCGGGTCGATCGGCTCGTTCAACCCGGCGATGCTCGTCCACGGCGAGCAGGCCATCGAGCTCCACCGGCCCATCCCGGTCAGCGGGGAGGTCGAGACCGTCGGCGAGATCACCGGCATCTACGACAAGGGCAAGGGCGCGCTGGTCGAGATGACCGCCCGCTCGATCGACACCTCCGACGGCCAGCCGCTGTTCACCACGACGATGTCGGCCTTCATCCGGGGCGAGGGCGGCTTCGGCGGCGACCGGGGCCCGTCGGGCCCGAAGAACCCGCCGCCCGAGCGCGCCCCCGACCACGAGCAGGCCTACGTCACCCGCTCCGACCAGGCCCTCCTCTACCGCCTGTCGGGCGACCGCAACCCGCTCCACTCGGACCCGACGTTCGCGGCGATGGGCGGCTTCGACCGGCCCATCCTCCACGGCCTGTGCACCTACGGCTTCACCGGGCGGGCCCTGCTCCACCGGCTCTGCGGCGGCGACCCGGCCCGGTTCCGGGCCATGGAGGGCCGCTTCTCCTCCCCGGTGCTCCCGGGCGAGCGGCTGACGGTCCGCATGTGGGAGACCGGCGACGGCGAGGCGCGGTTCCAGACCACCGGCGACGACGGCCGGGTCGTGCTGGACGGCGGGAAGCTGACCTACTCGTGAGCGGCGCCGCTCCGGGCTGGTACCCCGACCCCTACGGGCGGGCCGAGCAGCGCTGGTTCGACGGCCACATCTGGACCCCCAACGTCGTGCGGGGCGGCGTCCAGGCCACCGAGTCGAGCGACGACTGGGCCGTGCCCGCCGGCACCGACGCCGCCCACGACGTCCAGGCCCAGGTGAGCCGGGCGGCCACCGACCCCTACGCCGGGGGGCCGTGGCAACGGGCCGGCGCCCAGCAGCCGCACCAGCAGATGGCCGGCGTCGGCCAGCCGGGCGGGGGCACGATCTTCACCGAGCCGATCCTGGTGGTGAACCAGAAGGCCAAGCTGATCGAGATCACCAACGAGTACGCTGTCTACGACCAGCACGGCCAGCAGATCGCGGCGGTGCGCCAGGTCGGCCAGTCGACGGCCAAGAAGGTCGTGCGGGCGCTGACGTCCTACGACCAGTTCATGACCCACCGGCTGGAGATCGTCGACGGCAGCGGCACCGCCCTGTTGCGGATCACCCGCCCGGCCAAGGTCTTCAAGTCCCGCTTTCAGATCGAGCGGGGCGACGGCCAGCCGATCGGCGAGATCACCCAGGAGAACGTCTTCGGCAAGATCCGCTTCGGGCTCAGCTCGGGCGGCCACACCGTCGGCTCGCTCAACGCCGAGAACTGGCGGGCGTGGAACTTCAACATCCAGGACCACACCGGGGCCGAGGTGGCCCGCATCACCAAGACGTGGGAGGGCCTGGCCAAGGCCATGTTCACCACGGCCGACAACTACGTCGTCACCATCCACCGCCCGCTGGACGACCCCCTCCGCTCGCTGGTCGTGGCCGCCGCCCTCAGCGTCGACACCGCCCTCAAGCAGGACAACCGCGGCTTCAACTAGCCGCCCTGCGGGTCGCGAGGGGGTGGCTGGCTGAGGGGGACGAGGGCGGCCCGGGTGCTGGGGTAGGCGTCGTCGCCGGTGATGCGGTGGAGGGCGGCGTCGCGGTCGAGCGCCTCGACGACCGAGCAGTCGTCCTCCAGGATCACGAAGCGGTCGAAGGCCCGGAGGAACCAGCGGTCGTGGGTGACGGCCAGGACGGTGCCGACGAAGCCCTGGAGGGCGGTGTCGAGGGCCTCGGCCGAGCCCAGGTCGAGGTTGTCGGTGGGCTCGTCGAGCAGCAGCAGGTTCACGCCGCTGAGCTCGAGCGACAGGACCTGGAGCCGGGCCTGCTGGCCGCCCGACAGCGTCGTGACCGGACGGCGGGCGCAGTCGGCCAACCCGTAGCGGCCCAGGGCGGCCATGGCCGGCCCCTCGACGAGGTCGTGCTCGGCGGCGAGGACCTCGATCGGGGTGCGCCCGGCGAAGGCGGGCACCTCGTCGGTCTGGTGGAACAGGCCGGGTGTGACCCGGGCGCCGAGGCGGAAGGTGCCCCGGTGCTCGACGGTCGGGTCGCCGGCCAGCAGGCGGAGGAGGTGGCTCTTGCCCGTGCCGTTGGGGCCGAGCACGGCCACCCGGTCGCCCAGGTGCACCTCCAGGTCGAAGGCGTCGGTCAGCCCGGCGATCTCCAACCGCTCGCAGCGCAGCACGATGCGCCCGCTGTCGGCCCCGTCGAGGCGCATCCGGACGCTGCGGTCCTTGGGCGGCGGCGGGGGCGGGCCGGTCTCGACCCAGCGCTCCCAGCGGTGCTCGGCGGCGGCCGCCTTCTTGGCGTTGGCGTCGCTGATCGAGGCCCGCTGCTTGAGCTCCTTGTAGAGCTGGAACAGGCGGCGCTCCTCCGCCTTCCAGCGGGCTCGGGCGTCGCCGAGGGCCTCGTTGCGGGCCTCCCGGGCGGCGGCGTAGGTGGCCCAGCCGCCGGCGTGGGTCCAGGCGCCGTTGCCCTCGACGGTGACGACGGCGTCGGCCGCGTCGGCCAGCAGCTCGCGGTCGTGGCTGACGAACAGGACGGTCTTGGGGGTGGCCCGCAGCCGCCGCTCCAGCCAGCGCTTGGCCGGGATGTCGAGGAAGTTGTCGGGCTCGTCGAGGAGGAGGACCTCGGCATCGCTGACGAGGAGCGACTCGAGCACGAGCCGCTTGCGCTCGCCGCCCGAGAGGGTGGCGACCGGCCGGTCGCCGGCCTGGTCGAGCCCGGCGCCGAGGATGGTGGCGCAGGCGGCGTCCCAGCGGGCCTCGGCGTCGTAGCCGCCGACGTCGGCCCAGCCGATCACGGCGTCGCCGAGGGCCAGGCCGGTGGCGGTGGTCGGGGCCGCGGCGTTGGCCGCCTCGGCTCGGGCCAGGGCAAGGGCGGCGTCGCGCACGGCGGTGGGGGCGAAGCGGATCAGCAGGTCGCGCACCGTCGCCGCCCCCTCCTCCCCGGTGCCGATCGCCTGGGGCATCAGGGCGACGGTGCCGTCGGTGTGGATCGTGCCCTCGGTCAGGTCGTGCTCGCCGAGGATGCAGCGCAGCAGCGTCGACTTGCCCACGCCGTTCGCCCCCACCAGGGCGACGTGCTGGCCCGAGCGGACGCGGAAGGTCACGTCCTCGAACAGCGGGGCGCCCCCCGGGTGGGCGAAGCTCGCCCCCGCCACCTGCACCACGGCCATCCGGGCAGCCTGCCCCCTCCCGTCCGCCCCGGCGAGCGGATTCAGAAGTGGAAGAGGTGCTCGATCTTGACGGGGAAGTTGACGATGCCGCGGGTGCGGCCCGGGTTCATCACGGCGAAGGAGTCCTCGAACTCGCGCTCGTCGTAGATCGTGCCGCCGTCGTGGGAGTGGATCGTCACCGTCAGCGGGAAGGTGCCGTCGAGCAGGGGGACGTGGTCGAAGACGAAGTTGACCTCGCCCTCGCCCTTGACGGCGTGGATGTACTGTTCGAGGACGTCGGTGGTGGTGCCCATCAGGCGGGTGCCGTCCTCGTCGAAGATCTCGAGGGCGAAGGCGACGTCGGTGATCATCCCGGTCGCCGTGTAGCCGATGCGGAGCTTGAGGGGCTGGCCCGGGAGCAGGTGACCGGCCTCCTCGTCGGGGTACTCGGCGATGACGTGGCGGATCGTGACCGTGGCCCCGGGATCGTCGACCAGGGCGGACGGGCCCACGATGATCGGCATCTCACCGGTGACCGGATCGGCGATGGTCGGCGGGCTGTGGTCGGCCTCCTCGGCGGCGATCGGCACGTCGACGCCGCGGGCGGCGAGCGCCTCGCGGAAGGTGCGGATGGCCTCGCCCGGGGGCGCGTCGGCGATCTTCCGCCCGTGGTCGAGCACGACGGCCCGGTCGCAGATCTGCCGGACCGTGTCGGTGGCGTGGGAGACGACGAGGATCGTGCGCCCGTCGCGCTGCATGCGCCGGATGCGGTCGATGCACTTGCGCTGGAAGGCCTCGTCGCCGACCGACAGGACCTCGTCGACCAGCAGGATGTCGGGGTCGACGTTGATGGCCACGGCGAAGCCGAGCCGGGCGTACATGCCCGAGGAGTAGTGCTTGACCTGGAGGTCGATGAAGTCCTCCAGCTCGGCGAAGTCGACGACGTCGTCGAAGATCCCCTCGACCTGGCTCTTGGAGAAGCCGAGGATCGAGCCGTTGAGGAAGACGTTCTCGCGCCCGGTGAGGTCGGGGTGGAAGCCGGCGCCGAGCTCGAGGAGGGCGGCCAGGCGGCCCCGGTGGGTGATCGAGCCGGTGGTGGGCCGGAGGGTGCCGGCGACGCACTTGAGCAGGGTCGACTTGCCGCTGCCGTTGTGGCCGAGCATGGCCAGGGTCTCGCCCTGCTCGACCGAGAAGGAGACGTCGTCGAGGGCGCGGAACTCCTCCCACTTGATCCGCCCGGCCCGGATCACCCGCTCCTTGGCCGACTTGGGCTTGTCCTTGGCCAGCTTGAAGACCTTGCTGACCGAGTCGATGGTGATGACCTCGGTCATGTCAGATCTCCTCGGCCATGTCGTCCTCGAGCCGGCCGAAGAGCCACAGGGCGCCGAGCAGCAGCAGGAACGACCCGACCCCCACGATCGCCAGCCGCGACAGGTACCACTCGAGCGGGTGGTAGATGCCGGCGGGGACGTCCTCGTTGGGGATCCGGCTGAGCGGATCGAACTTCGAGCCCTCCCGGCCGCCGTTCGTGTACCACCCGAAGGTCGGGTAGTGCGGGTTGTAGAGCACCCGTTGGAAGGTGAGGATGATCGGGATCACCGGGTTGAGCGAGGCCATCCACTCCCGGGCCGGGCCCAGCCGCTCGGCGACCTGCCGGTAGGGGTAGACGACCGCCGAGAGCCAGAACCAGGCCAGCAGGGCCAGCTCCAGCAGGTGCTCGGTGTCGCGCAGGTAGACGTTGATCGCCGCCAGGGCGATGGCCAGGGCCGAGGCCAGGACGATCAGGACGAGGAAGGCGAGGGGCAGGGCGATGGCGAACTCGGCCGACGGCGCCCGCCGGAAGATGCCCAGCGCGGCCACGAGCACGAGGGCCTGGAGGGCGAAGTGGACCATCGCCGCCCCGATGGCGGCCAGCGGGAGGATCTCCCGCGGGAACCACACCTTCTGCACCAGCTGGGCGTTGCCGGTGATCGAGGCGGTGCCGGCGCCCAGGGCGGTGGAGAAGAAGTTCCACACCAGCAGGCCCGACAGGAAGAAGATGGCGTAGTACGGGACCTGGACCCGGAGGACCTCCTGGAAGACCAGGGAGAAGACCACCAGGTAGAGGGTCGGGTTGAGCAGCGTCCACACGAAGCCGAGGACGCTGTTCTTGTACTTGACCTTGAGCTCCTTGCGGACGAGGTTGCCGAGCAGCTCGCGGTAGGCCCAGACGTTGACGAGGCGGCGGACGGGGTTGGGCCGCTTCGAGATCTCGGTCGCCGGGCCGATCTCGCGGGCCGCGGGCTCCAGGTCTGGCGGGGTGGCGGTGGTCAATCGGTCTCCTCGGAGTGCGGGCCAAGGGTAACGGCCCGCCCCCCGCCGACCCGATCACCGCGCCGTGCGAGGTGTCACCCGGTGCGGGTGCCGGCGAGGGCGGCCACGACGGTCCAGAGCCGGTCACCGAGGCCCTGCCAGTCGTAGCGCGCCTCGACGAGGGCCCGCCCGGCGACGGCCCGGGCGGCGGCCGCCTCGGGGTCGTCGAGCACGGCCCGCACGGTGGCGGGGATGTCGTCGCCGATCACGGCGTGGACGCCGTTGGCGACGTCGAGGCCCCGCACCCCGAAGGCGGTGGAGGCCACGGGGATGCCGGCGGCGAGGTACTCGATGATCTTGAGGTTGGTGCCCGACCCGAGGCGGACGGGGTTGACGGCCACGTGGGCGGCGTCGAGCAGGGCGTCCTTGGCCGAGGTGGGGATGACCCCGGTGAACACGACGTTGGGGGGGAGCCGCTTCCGGCCGGCGAAGGCGTCGCCGTGGCGGCCCCCGAGCACGAAGAGGACGTCGCGGGCGTAGGGGGCGGCCTTGATGACCTGCTCGGCGGCGTCGAGGTTGGGCGGGTGCCAGCTGCCGACGAAGACGGCGATGGCCTCCAGGCCGCGGGCCCGGGGGTCGATGCTGCGGTAGCGGGCCAGCCAGCGCTCGCCCTGCCGGCGGCGGCGCTCGGGGTCGGGGCCGGCGAAGGCGGCGACGTCGGTGCCGTTGGGGACGACGGTGACGTCGGTGGTCGGGCGGCGGCCGGCGGCGGCGAGGGCCCGGGCGTCGATCCGGCTGCACGCCGTGATGGCGGCCGCCTCGGCGCTGACCCGGGCCTCGAGGGCGACGACCTGGTCGTGCACCGCCCGCCCGGCCGCCGTGGTCGGGAGGACGTCGCCCTTGAGGTCGGCCTCGACGTTGAAGGCGTCGTAGACGAAGGGGAGGTCGACCCCGGCGGCGGCCAGCGCCGGGTGGAGGTAGGGCTCGGCCAGGATGACGACGTCCGCGTTCCGGGTGGCCGCCCGCAGCCGCCGCAGGTACGCCGGGGTGCGCTCGATCTCGGTGCCGGCGGCCAGGTCGCTGACCGGGAGGCCGACGGCGAGCGACATCGCCTCGGCCGCCCGTCGCTGCGCCTCGCTGACGGGGACGGCGGTCTCGACCAGACCGGGGGCGAGCGCGGTCGACCCGGCCTCGCCGCCGTCGGTGAGGCTGACGATCTCGACGTCCGCGTGCCGGGCCAGCGCGCCGTAGAGGTGGAAGCTCCGGAGCTGGCCCCCGTGCCCCCGGTCCGCCACCCGGAACGTCGTCAGCACCACCACCTTCGGCCGCCGCCGTGCCCCGTTCTGGCGATCGGATCCGACGGGAA
>DASTYI010000048.1:0-5579 GCA_035765045.1 Iamia sp.
AGCTACCGAGATCTGCTCCAGCCGGCGCACCAAGGAGCAACGCTGGTGCGACCAGCAGGCACACCACTACTGCGCGGGGCATTCGATGCTCCCATCTACTTCATCGAGCGTGCGACGTCCGCTGAGTCGCCACTCGTCGCCGTCCCGAAGGGCGTCCGTCTCGTAGAGATTCGCCTGCACCTCGTCGTTCAGGACCTGCCCCTGGGAGGACAGCACGAGGTCAGCGTCGATCACGCACTCGACTAAGACCGCAGCATCTCCGTCGACTGCCACTGACAGGACTTCATGCCTCGTCCTGTCTCCGGGGCGAGCCTCGTTCCCCGAATCTCGGAACGCTTCGATCTCGTCCCGCACCCCGGCCAGGTATCGCTCGACCGCCAGCGGTTCCAGGTCAGCGAGGTCAGTGTCTTCCATGTACGCCTGGCGGACTGCTCGGAACCAGTCTTCGGCGAGGGAGCGGAGGGCTTGTTCGTCGGGGTCTTGGGGCTGGGTGGTGGAGGGGGCGGTGGTGGTGGGTTGGGGGCGGGCGTCGTCGGGATCGTCACCGCCGCAGGCGGCGAGCAAGAAGCAGGATGCCACCAGATAGACCGAGAGTTGTCGAGAACGTGACATCACAGGCCATCCTGTACCCCACGCCCGACGGGCGTCACACCTTGTCGTGGGTCCACGGGTGGGCACCCTCGAGCTGGCCGGCGACCCGGAGCAGGACGTCCTCCCGGGTGGGGGCCGCCACCAGCTGCATCCCGATCGGCAGGCCGGCGGCCGAGCGGGCCAGCGGCAGCGAGATGGCGGGCTGGCCGGTGACGTTGAAGACCGCCGTGAACGCCACCGTCGCCGTCGAGCGGAGCAGGCCGGCGAGCGGGTTGTCGGGCTCGGCGCCGAACTGGCCCAGCGTCGGGGCCAGCTCGGGGACCGTCGGGGTGAGCAGCAGGTCCCAGTCGTCCCACCAGCGGATCACCGAGCGGGCGTGGGCGTGGAGGCCCTCGCGCCCGGCGAGGAACTGGGCCCCGGTGACCGACCGGCCCATCTCGGCCACCGCCCACGTGCCCGGCTCGACGCCCTCGGCGGTGACCGGCTCGCCGATCAGCTCGCCGATCCGGTCGAGCTCGTGGGCCGTCCACACCCCGAAGCAGGTGATGAAGTGCCCGGTCATCGCCGGGTCGGCCAGGGCCGGCGGGAACGCCGCCTCGACCCGGTGCCCGAGGGCGGCCAGCCGCTCGGCGGTGGCCTCGGTGGCCGCCGCCACCTCGGGGTCGACGGTGGTCGAGCCGTCGGGCGGCTGGGCCACCCAGCCGATGCGCAGCGACCCCGGGTCGGCGCCGACCTCCTCGGCGTAGGGCCGGTCCGGCGGCGGGGCCCAGTACGGGTCACCGACGTCGGGGCCGGCGACAGCGTCGAGGATCGTCGCCGTGTCCCGCACGCTGCGGGTCACGGCGAGCCGGCTCACCAGCCCGGACCACGACTCGCCGACGTCGGGCCCGAGCGGCACCCGGCCCCGGCTCGGCTTGAGCCCGACCAGCCCGCAGAAGGCCGCCGGGATGCGGATCGAGCCGCCCCCGTCGCCGGCGTGGCCCATGGGGACGACCCCGGCCGCCACCGCCGCCGCCGACCCGCCGCTCGACCCACCCGGGGTGCGGGTCGGGTCGTAGGGGTTGTGGGTGGGGCCGACCGACGCCGGCTCGGTCGACGGCACCAGGCCCAGCTCGGGGGTGTTGGTCTTGCCGATGACGACCAGCCCGGCGGCGCGGAAGCGACGGGTGAGGGTGTCGTCGGTCGAGGCCACGAAGCCCCGCTCTCGCAGCACCGTCGTGCCCATGTGGAGCGGCAGCCCGGCGGCCACGCCGTCGAGATCCTTGAGCACGAAGGGGACGCCCCGGAAGGGCCCGTCGGGCAGGTCGCCACCCGCCTCCTCCACCGCCTCCTGGTACCGGGGGTGGATGATGGCGTTGAGGTCGCTCGTCGCCTCGGCCCGGGCGACGGCGGCCTGCACCAGCTCGGTGGCGGAGACCTCCCCGGTGCGGACGAGGTCGGCCTGGGCGGTTGCGTCGAGGGCGATGGGGTCGGCCATGGGCGGACGATACGACCGCGCCGACGGCGGCGCCGGACGGGTCAGAGGGCGGTGTCGGGCGTGCGCCGGTGGAGCACCCAGGCGGCGAGCACGCCCCCGGCGGCGCCGAAGACGTGGCCGGTCCACGAGATCCCCGGTCGGGGCAGGAGCCCCCACAGGATCCCGCCGTAGACGAGCAGCACGACCAGCCCGCCGAGCATCCAGCTGGCCTTGCGGGCGATCACGCCCCGGGCCAGCAGGTAGGTGAGGAAGCCGAAGACCAGCCCGCTGGCGCCCAGGTGGGTCGTGCCGCCCCGGGCGAACAGCCACACGCCGACCCCGCTGGTGACGCCGACGATGGCGGCGACCCGGACGAAGCGGCCGATGCTGCCCGCGGCGATGGCCCCGCCCATCACGAGGAAGGGGATCGTGTTGGCGAACAGGTGGCGGAGCCCGTCGTGGAGGAACGGGGCCAGCGGGATGCCGAGGACGCCCCGGGCCGATCGGGGGCGGATGCCCCAGCGGTTGAGCGGTTGGCCGGGCAGGACGAGGTCGACGCCCTCGGACACCCACATGGCGGCGACCACCAGGCCGACGAGCACGAAGGGCCGGAGCAGGTCGGAGAGGGGTTCGTCGTCGGTGCCCACGGGACCATCGTCGCACCCCGGGGGAGGAAGGGGCGTGGCGTCGTGGCAGGGTCAGGGGGTCGACGACGTGCACGCCGGAGGTGCGAGATGGCCGAGCAGTGGTGGTGGGACCTGACCAACGGGCGGGCCGTGACGAGCGCCGAGCGCCCCCGCGACGTCGAGGCGCTCGGGCCGTACCCGAGCCGGCAGGCGGCCGAGGAGTGGGAGACGACGACCAAGGCCCGCAACGAGGCGTGGGACGCCGAGGACGAGCGCTGGGAGGGGAAGGACCCGTCAGGGGGGTAACTGGCTCACTGTGCCAGTTGCGTGGTAGGGTGCGGAGACACTTCCCCTGTTGACGAAGATCTGCGATCGACAGGAGAGCCCCGTGCTCACAGAACGCAACCGGGCCGTCCTCCACCAACGGCTCACCGCCCTGGTCCGAGACGAGGAGGCGGTCAACGAGATGCTCTCGCACTTCCCCAACGACGACCGGCACAGCCCGGCCACCGAGGCCTTCGTCGATGCGAAGGTCAACGCCCTCGATGCGAAGGTCAACGGTCTCGGGCTCCGGCTCGTCATGTGGATGGTCGGGCTCCAGGTCGCCGGCGTCGGCGTCGTGCTGGGCGTCATCAAGACCTGGCTGCCCGCCTAGCGGGCCAGGTCAGCTGCGGAGCACCAGGCCGCGGTAGGAGTCGCGGAACCCCGCGGCCGTCAGGTGCTCGGCGGCGTCGGTCTCGCGGACGGGGAGGCCGTCGACCTTGGTGATCTCGACGCTGCGCCGCCGACCGCTGCGGACCAGGGCGACGAGGGCGTCGACCCAGCGGGTGTCGTCGTCGGGGCCCTGGCCGTCGACCGGGGCGGCGCCGTCGTCGCCGGCGGTGGCGACCCGGCCGGCGGCGCCGGGGAAGAGGCTGACGGTGCGCCCGCCCCGCTCGAGGTAGGCCAGCGGGCGGCCGTCGACCAGCACCACCTGCGCCCCGGCGGCCCGGGCCGGGCGTCCGGCCGACTCGGGCCACGGGAGGGCGGCGCCGTAGGGCTGGGCCGGGTCGGTGGCGGCCAGGACGACGGGGGCCACGGGGGCGTCGAGCGGCTCGTCGCCGGCGGGGTAGGCGTCGCCGGTGGAGGAGAGGTCGCCGAACCCGGGCGGCGGGGCGTCGTCGGCCCACCCGCCACCGGCGTAGGGCTCGGGCTCGGCGGTCCAGCCGGCGGGGAGGCCGTCGTCGTCGAGGTCCCAGCCCGAGCCCGACAGGTCGCCCTCGGGGGTGGGCGGATCGACCTGGGCCTCGGGCACGCGCTCGCGGGACCGACGCCGGGTGGTGGCCGGCTCCCGCTCGGCCCGGAGCCGGTCGACCGCCCCGGGCAGGGCGAACTGCGCCGCCCCGAGCCCGGCCACGAAGTAGCCACGCCGCACCGTGCCCTTGTCCTCCATGGCCCGGAGCACTGGGTAGACCCCGGCGAAGCCGCCCTCGACCCCCTCCCCCAGCGCCGCCTCGCGGGTGAGCACGCCATGGCGTTCGAGCAGCTGCTGGGCCTTGGCCAGCGCCGCCTCGCTCGGGCTGGGGACGGGCTGGCGCAGCGGCGCCACCAGCGACCAGCGCCCGGCGGCGGCCGGGGGGCCCTGGCGGGTGAGCCGCCCGGGGCGGGGCCGCCCGGCCCGGGGCGAGGCACCCTTGCGGGCCTTGCCGGTGCCGCTGCTGACGAAGGCCCGCAGCGGGGCCAGGGTGTCGTTGGTGACCTCGCCGGCCCAGACCAGGTCCCACAGGGCGACGAGCAGCGACCGGTCGTCGTAGCCCTCCAGCCCGGCGGCGGCCACCGCGGCCTGGAGCTGCGGCCAGAACGAGGCGCCGGCGGCGGCCAGGTGGGCGCGCAGGACGTCGTGGACGGCACCCTCGGGGCGCGCGTCGGGGTCGGGCTCGGGGACGAGGAGGCCGAGCTCGTCGCGGAACACCAGCCGGACCCGGCCGTCGCCCGCCCCGATCGCCCCGGCCCCGACCCAGACGACGTCGCCCGAGGCGGCCAGGGCGTCGAGGTCGGCGGGGCGGTAGCGATCCATCCGGGCCGGGAGGACGTCGGCCTCCAGCACCGAGGCGGGGATGGGGGCGCCCTGGAGGACGGCGAGGACCTCGGCCAGGCCGTCGATGCCGCGGCGGGGCAGGCCGACGCCCTGCCAGGCGGGGAGGAAGCGGGCCAGGGCGTCGGCCTCGACCGGCTCGACCTCGCGCCGGAGGGCGGCCAGCGAGCGGCGCCGGATCCGCCGCAGCACCTCGGCGTCGCACCACTCGCGCTCGACACCCCCGGGGCGGAACTCGCCCAGGACGATCCGCCCGTCGGCGGCCAGCTCGGACAGGGCACCGGCGGCCCGGGGCTCGTCGACCCCGTAGCGCGCCGCCACCTCGCGGGTGAGGAAGGGCCCGTGGGTGCGGGCGTAGCGGGCGACGAGGTCGAGCAGGGGCCGGTCGACCGGGTCGGTGAAGGCCGACGGCAGGCCGACGGGGACGGCGCAGCCGAGGGCGTCGCGCAGGCGGGCGGCGTCCTCGGCGGCGGCGACGCGCTCCTCCCCCGCCACGCCGACCCGGATGGCCCGCCGCTCGGCCACCAGGGCGTCGACCCAGCCCTCGATCGTCGCCCGCCCGGCCTCGCCCGGCTCGGTGCGCGCCGCCAGCTCGTCGACGGTGAGCGGCCCGAGGGTGCGGACGAGGTCGTGGAGCTCGTCGGGGTCGCGGGCCGGGGCCGTGCCGTCGAGGTGCTGGAGGCTGGCCTCGACCTCGGCCAGGACGTCGGCGTCGAGCAGGTCGCGCAGCTCGTCGGCGCCGAGCAGCTCGGCCAGCAGGTCCTTGTCGAGGGCGAGGGCGGCGGCCCGGCGCTCGGCCAGCGGGGCGTCGCCCTCGTACATGTAGACGGCG
>DASTYI010000049.1:0-7967 GCA_035765045.1 Iamia sp.
AGGGGCGCGGGCCGGCCGGGCGGGCGGGCGGGAGAGCTGGTGCGGGGTCACCCGGGGGGCGCAGGCGAAGCGGGCGGGGTGAGGAGGAGTGGTAGGGCCGGCGATGAGGTGCGCCGGGCGTCGCGGGCGGGCTGGGCGAGGAGAGGTGGGGTCGGGGTCATCGGGGGGTGCGGGCGGGGCGGGTGGGGTGGGCGAGGAGCTCGGGGCCGGCGGTGAGGGGGGTGGTGCGGACGGGGGCGTCGGGGTCGGCGGCCACCTCGGCGACGGCGACGACCCGGCGGGAGCCGTCGGGGCGGCGGGCGACCTGGACCACGAGGTCGACGGCGCTGGCGATCTGCTCCCGCACGGCCCGGAGGGGGAGGTCGGCGGCGCCGGTGAGGACCATCGTCTCCAGCCGGCGCAGGGCGTCGACCGGGGAGCTGGCGTGGCAGGTGCTGAGCGAGCCGTCGTGGCCGGTGTTCATCGCCTGCAACATGTCGAGCGCCTCGGCGCCCCGGACCTCGCCCACCACGATCCGGTCGGGGCGCATGCGCAGGGCGGCCCGGACCAGGTCCCGGATGGTGACCTCACCGGCACCCTCGACGGTGGCGGGTCTGGCCTCGAGCCGGACGACGTGACGGCCGGGGAGCCGCAGCTCGGCGGCGTCCTCGACGGTGACGATCCGCTCGTCGGGGTCGATCGACCCGGCCAGGGCGTTTAGCAGCGTGGTCTTCCCCGCCCCGGCGCCCCCGCTGACGACGATCTGCCGGCGCTCGGCGATCGCCGCCCGGAGCAGGTCGGCGACGGCCGGGCCGGCCACCGCGTCGAGGTCGACCACCCGGGCCCCGAACCGGCGGATGGTGATGCACGGCCCGTCGACCGCCAGCGGCGGGACCACGACGTGGACCCGGGAGCCGTCGGGCAACCGGGCGTCGGCCAGCGGCCGCGAGCGGTCGGCCCGGCCCCCGGTGGGCATGAGGACCCGGGCGACCAACCGGTCGACGGTGGCCCGGTCGACCCGGACCTCGGTGCACACCAGCCGGCCCGCCCGCTCGACCCAGACCGGACCGGGGCCGTTGACCATGACCTCGGTGACGGTCGGATCGGCCAGCAGCGGCTCGATCACCCCCAGCCCGGTGGCCCGGGCCCGCACCCGCCGGGCCAGCCCCGCCACCCCGTCGGGGGGCAGGTGCGGGGCGACCTCGCGCACCAGCGCCTCGACCGCCCCGGGCGCCACCGCAGCCGGGATCGACGGGGCGGCCAGGACCCGGCGGTGGACCTCGGCCTCGACGTCGGCTCCCTCCGCCGGGGCCGGGCGGGGCGGGGCGACGGCGATCACGCCGCCGCCCGGAGCGAGCGGGCCAGGGCCCGGGGCACCCGGCGGGCGAGGACGCCGGCGTCGACCGCGCGGGCCACCGCCGGGTCGACCGGGATGTCGGCCACGACCGGCGCCCCGACCACGTGCTCGACGTCGTCACGCCCCATCGTGCGCCCCGGCTCCCGGAGCAGGACGACCCCGGAGGGGCGGACCGGGAGGTCGATGGCCCGGCGGAGCCCGAGGTAGCAGGACCGGGTGACCAGGAGCGACCGGGTGGCCTCGGCCACGAGCGGGAGCGCCGTGCAGCCGGGACCGACCACCCCGGCGTCGACGACGACCGGCCGGGGCTCGGCCGCCAGCAACCGGGCCAGGACCTCGTGCCGGGCGGTGGGCCCCGGGGTGCCGAGCCCGCGGGGCAGCAGGGCCAGGTGGGGCGCGACCGCCAGCTCGAGCCGGGCCAGGGCGTCGGCGGCGACCTCGGCCCCGGCCGACGTCCAGCCGGTGAGCCCCGGGTCGCGCGGGTCGGGCAGGCCGAGGGTGGCGGGCACGTCACCCGCCAGGTCGACGAGGAGGGCGCCGCCGTCGAGGGCGTGGACACGGGCGAGGGTGGTGGCGAGGGCGACGGAGACGACGGTGGTGCCGACACCGCCCTTCACCGACCAGCAGGTGACGAGCATGGGAGCCTCCCGGGGCGCGGAGATCGAAGGGACCGAGCGGGGGAAGCTGGGCGCCCACCGTCCCCCGCTCGGGCCGTCCCGAAACCACCGATCCGCCGATGCTCCTAGGGTCGGTCGGGTGGAGGCCGCCTTCTTCGACCTGGACAAGACGGTGATCGCCAAGGCGTCGATGGTCGCCTTCGGCGGTCCGCTCTACCGCGCCGGGCTGCTGAACCGGTGGCTCCTGCTGCGCGCCCTCTACGGCCAGCTCGTCTACCTCTACCTGGGGGCCGACGAGGAGCGGATGGCCAAGATGCGCACCAAGGCCCTGGCCCTCACCACCGGGTGGGACCAGGCCCACGTGCGCGCCATCGTGGCCGAGACCCTCGAGGAGGTGATCGACCCGATCGTGTTCGACGAGGCCGTCGACCTGATCGCCGAGCACCAGGCGGCCGGCCGGCGGGTGTTCATCATCTCGACCTCGCCGGAGGAGATCGTGCTCCCGCTGGCCCGTCACCTCGGGGTCGACGAGGCGATCGCCACCCGGGCCGCGGTCGACGCCGACGGGCGCTACACCGGCGAGGTCGACTTCTACGCCTACGGCCCCCACAAGGCCGAGCGCATGCGGGAGATCGCCGCCCAGCGGGGCATCGACCTCGCCGCCAGCTACGCCTACTCGGACTCGATCACCGACGTGCCCATGCTGGAGGCGGTCGGCCACCCGACGGCGGTCAACCCCGATCGGGACCTGGCCCGGGTGGCCGCCGAGCAGGGGTGGGAGGTGCGCTGGTTCACCCGCAAGGTGCCGCTGCGCCAGCGGGTGGCGATGCCGAGCCCGGGGCCGGCCGCCGCCGTGGGCGGGGGGCTCCTGGCGACCGGGGCCGCCGGCGCCGCCGCCTACCTGTGGCTGCGGCGCGACCGGAGCGTCCAGGCGACGGCCCAGCAGGCCGCCGGGCTCGCCCGGCTGGTCGGCGAGCTGGCCGGCCAGGCCCGGGGCCTCCGCCCGGGCGCCCGCCCGACCCCGACCGGGACGCGCCGACGCCCGCCCCCACGGCGCCCGTCGGCACCGGGGCGCGGGCGCCTCGGTCGGAGGTGAGGGTCGTCAGACGGCGCGGAGCTTCTTGAAGGCGATGCCCCCGAGGGCGGCGACGATGACGAGGAGGAGGAGCTTCTTGGCCATCCCGCCACCGTAGCCAACCCCGACCGCAGGAGCGGGGGGCGGGGGCCGGTGACCTGGCCTCAGTCGGCGACGTCGACGACGGCGGTGACCCGGGTCGGGGTGACCCGGACGACCATCTCGGGCGGGACGGCGTTGCGGCGCCCGTAGGCCTCGGCCTGGTCCTCCCCCATGTAGCGGGCGGCGATCCGGGTGGCCCAGTGCAGCAGCTCGTCGGGGTCGGTCGACGTCGTGGTGGTGCCGGCGATGGTGACGAAGCTGAACGGCGGGGCCTCGTCGTCGACGCACAGGCTGACCCGCCCGTCGCGGAGGATGGCCTTGCCCTTGACGGTGTCGGCCGAGGTCATGAACACGACCTCGTCGCCGTCGACGTCGATCCACACCGGCGCCACGTGGGGGCTGCCGTCCGCCCGCACCACGGCGAGCTTGGCGGTGTGGGCCGGGAGGGCGGAGAGGAACCCCTGCCACCAGCCGTCGGGGGCCTGCGTGTAACCCATGGGCCGTCCAACGAGCGGTGCCGACGACCGATTCCCGCCTTCCCTGTCGCACGTCCTCCGACCCCACCCACCTCCCTGAGCGGCCTCGCTGCGCTCGGACTGTCACACCCCCTGGCTACGGTCGGGTCGTGGAGCTGATCCTCGTCCGCCACGGCGAGCCCCTGTGGGTCGTCGACGGCCGCAACCGCAACGACCCCGAGCTGACCGAGCGGGGCCACGCCCAGGCCGCGCGCGTCGCCCGGCGGCTGGCCGACCACGAGCTGGAGCCGGCCGACGGCCCGGTCGACGCCCTGCTCGTCAGCCCCGCCCGCCGGGCCCAGGAGACCTGCGCCCCCATCGCCGACGCCCTCGGGCTGGCGCCGGTCACCCACGACTGGCTGGTGGAGATGGGGATGCCGGATGCGTGGGACGACCACCCCATCGAGGTGGTCGAGGCCGCCTTCGCCCAGCAGCGGGGGTGGTCCCGCACCGAGTGGTGGGACGGCCAGCCCGGGGCCGAGTCGATGCGGGCCTTCCACGATCGGGTGGCCGGGGGCCTCGACGCCACCCTGGCCACCATGGGCGTCACCCCCGCCGGCGAGCACGCCCTGTGGGAGGTGGCCGACGACGCCCCCGATCGGATCGTCGCCGTCGCCCACGGCGGCACCAACAGCACCCTGGTCGCCCACCTGATCGGGGCCGAGAAGGAGCCGTGGGACTGGTACCGGTTCGTGATGGGGCACGCCTCGGTCGCCGTGCTCCGCACCCAGCCCCTCGCCGGGGCCCACATCTGGTCGCTCTGCGCCCTGGGCGACGCCACCCACCTCGAGAAGGAGGACCGCACCACCTGAACGACACGCACGACCGAAGCGCTCAACCGCCCATGTCGAGGGGGACGATCGCCAGGATCGCACTGGGGTCGCCGCCGTCGAGGCCGACCCCGCAGGCGTCGGCCACGGCGCAGTCGTCACCCACGTAGGAGTCGGGTTGCGGGAGGGCGAAGCCCTCGACCACGACCGTCCCGTCGGCGCCGACGGGGTACTCGATCGGGAGCTCGGCCACCCCGCTCCAGCACCCGCTGGCGCCCCCGCCCTGGGGCACCGTCGTCGGGCACCAGCCGATCGGGACCATGTCGGACGGCTGGAGCCCGGCCGCCCGCACGGTGACGCCCTCGCCCCAGCGGTACGGCCCCTCCGGCTCGAGGGCGATCGACGGGCGGATCGGGGCGGCGGTCGGCTCCATGGCCAGCGGCCGGCGGTACTGCTCGTCACCGACCCAGATCACGACGTCGCACGGCTCGCAGGCGACCCACCCCGGGGCGTATGCGTCCATGCCGGTGGCCCGGTCGACGTAGACGTCGTGGAAGGCGGTGAAGGTCAGCTGCGTCTCGGGCCCGTCCTCGACCGCGGTGGCGCGCGCCCGGACGTCGTCGCACCGCTGCTCGGTGCACTGCTGGATGAAGATCCGCTCGCCGGTGGCGACCCCCGTCAGCGTGATCAGCAGCGTGTCGCCGTCGCCCACCGTGCCCTCGTCGCCGTCGACCACCACGCCCCGCTCGTCGGAGGCCGGCGGGGTGCCGTCGACGTCGAGCGGGGCCCAGCGCAGCTCGGCGCCCCGCGGCTCGCCCGCCGCCACCACCACGACGCACCGGCCGGGCTCGTCGTCGCAGGCGACCACCCCGTCGGGCGTCACCACCGACCCCTGGACCAGGACCGAGGCGTCATCGGGGAGCGACGTCACCGGCCACTGCTCGACGCACCAGGACAGGACGTCGTCGGGCGCGGCGGTCAGCGCCTCGGAGGCGCACAGGGTGACGACGGCGGGACCGATCACCGGCGAGCCGGGCACGGTGACCCGGACCCGCGTCCCGGTCTCGTGGCCCGTGGCCGGGTCGAGGGTGAGCGTCGGCTCGAACGAGGCCGACGGCCCGGTGGGCCCCCTGGTGGTCGCCGGGTCGCCACCCCCGGCGGCGACGCCCTCCCCCGGGTCGTCGGCGGTGACGGCGGCCCCGAGGGCGGCGCCCACGGCGACCAGCACGAGGGCGGCGGCGACCCCGCCGAGGGCCCGACGGCGACGGGTGCGGCGTCGGGCGCGGCCCCGGATCTCGGCGACCGGGGTCGGGGCGACGGGCGGGTGGGCGGCCAGGCCGGCCAGGACGTCCTCAGGGGCAGGCATCGGCGCTCTCCTCGGCATCGGTGGCGACGGGGGCGAGGGCCCGGGCCAGGCGGGCCCGGGCCGAGTGGAGGGTCGAGGCCGCGGTGCCGGGGGCGACGCCCATGATCGTGGCGATCTGGCCCACCGGCAGGTCGGCGACGTAGCGGAGGGCGACCGCCTCCCTCTCCCGGCGGGGCAGGGCGGCCAGGGCCTCCCACACCTCGGGCGACCACGACGGCGGCGGCGCCTCGACCGGGGCGGTGCTCGCCACCCACACCAGCAGCCGCCGCTCGTGGCCCGACCGCCGCAACCGCCGGCGGGCCTCGTTGAGGGCCACGGTCGTGACCCACCCTCCCGGCGAGGACATGCCCCGCACCCGCGCCCACCGCTCGCAGGCCCGGGTGAAGGCCTCGTCGGCGCACTCGGCGGCGATCGACGGGCGCCCGGTCACGGCGGCGACGGTGGACACGACCCGCCCGTGCTCCCGCAGGTACCAGCCCTCGAACTCCTCCTCCACGCTCCCCCGAGTCACGACCGGACCGATCGGTTGGGTCCGGGGTCGTGATCGGTCGGGGTGCTAGTCGCCGACCGTCCAGGTGAGCTCGACGGCGACCGGCTCGTGGTCGCTGAGGTCCTCCCCGGCGGCGTCGACGAAGCCCTCGGGGATCTCCCACCGGGTCGTGGCCAGGGTGAGGGCGTCGCTGCTGCGGTAGGCGATCTTGTCGATCCGCCCGGTGTCGGGGCAGCCCTGCGCGGTGCAGGCGTCGGTGAGGCCGACCTCGGCGAGGAACGTCTCCCAGATCTCGATGTCGGCGCCGTCGCCGCTGTCCTCGTGGACGGTGTCGGTGTGGAGGTTGGTGTCGCCGCCGACGATGACCGCCCGGCCGGCGCTGTGCTCGGCGATGAAGGCGGCCAGCTGGGCGAAGTCGTCGGCCTGGAGCGACTGGTCCTCGTCGGTGCCCCCGGCCTCGGCGTGGAGCGAGTAGACGTCGACCTCCTCGCCCCCGAGGTCCATCGTCGCCACCCGGAACCCCTTGATGGCGGCGCAGTCGGCCGCCCCGCCGTCGCTGGTGTCGAGGCTGCCGAAGCACCCCTCCCACGCCCGCACCTCGAACCCATCGAGCGGGAAGCGCGAGAGGATGCCGATGCCGTCACCGATCTCCATGGTGGGCCGCGCCGCGGGGTCGATGCCGGCGGCCTCGGGCCCGGGGTGCTGCGGGGTGGCGAACTCGTGGGTCACCTCGGCCCGGAGCCGCTCGTGGTAGTTGACGAAGTCGAGCCCGTTGGCCTCGACCAGCCCGCCCGGCTTCCACCAGTCGAAGTCCTCCTGGGTGAGGACGACGTCGTAGGGCTCGAGCAGCGGGCTGATCAGCGGGAGGTTCACCTCGGGGGTCTCCTCCGAGACCTCCTGGGGCAGCCCGGCGACGTTGTAGGTCAGGACCGTGAGGGTCCCGCCGGCGCCGGCCGAGGTCTCCTCGGCGGCCGTGGTCGTCGTCGAGGAGCCCTCGGCGGCGTCGCCCTCGTCACCGCCCCCGTCGTCGGAGCAGGCCGCGGCGGCGAGCACCAGCAGGAGCGCCAGGACGAAGGTGAACGGACGATGGACGCGAGATGTCTCCCCCATGGCGCGCCACGGTAGGCGCGCCGGGGATCGACGGGGGAGGCCGGCGGTGACCGCCAGCCGGCGCTAGACGGCGAGGAGGTCGCGGGCGCCAGTGTCCGAGGACGGGTGGCGCAGCTTCGACATCGCCCGGGCCTCGATCTGGCGGATGCGCTCGCGGGTGAGGTTGAAGTGCTCGCCCACCTCCTCGAGCGTCCGGGGCTCGCCCCGGTCGAGCCCGAAGCGGAGCTTGAGGATCTCGCGCTCGCGATCGTCGAGCGGGGCGAGGAGGCGGTTGATCTCCTCGGGGAGGAGGGCGGTGGCGGCCACCTCGAAGGGCGACTCGGCCGAGCGGTCCTCCACGACGTCCCCGAGCTCGGCGTCGCCGTCCTCACGGAGGGGCTCGGACAGGGAGAGGGGCTCGGCGGCGAACCGGAGCGCCTCGGTGACCTTGTCCTCGGGCATCTCCACCTCGGCCGACAGCTCGGCGAGGGTGGCGGGGCGGCCGAGCTTGAGCTCGAGCCGGGCCCGGGCCTTCTGGAGCCGGGCCAGGGTGTCGCCGGCGTGGACGGGGAGGCGGATGGTGCGGCCGGTGTTGGCGATGCCGCGG
>DASTYI010000050.1:0-22145 GCA_035765045.1 Iamia sp.
GGGGCCGGGACGGGAGCGGTCGGGAAGCCCCCGCCCGGCGGGGGCGGCGGTGTCGGGCCGCCCGGGTACGGCCCGGGCTGCGGCTGCTGCGGCCCCGGAGGCGGGTAACCGCCGGGCGGCGGGTACCCCCCGGGGGGCGGCGTCGGACCCCCGGGGGGCGGCGTCGGACCGCCAGGGCCCGGGGGCGGCGGGGGCGGCGGGTAGCTCATCGGTGCGCCATCCCCTCGGGGGTGTCGCCCGGCGTGGCGGCCGGCGACGGGCCGGCACCGACGGCTCCGCCGCCGGGGAGGCAGCCGTGCTGCCTGGTTCGCTCGCTGCGCTCGCTCATGGTCTGTCGTCACCTCGGGGGTCGATGGCGATGGACGGCGGGGTCCGGTGGGCGTGCCACCCGGCTCCGATGCCGAGTGAACCCAGCATCGCACCGGCGCAGGCGGCAACGGTGCCCCCACCGGCCCCGGCCCGGGGGAGGCGGTCGAGGGCGAGGAGGGCCAGGGCGGTGCCGGCCCCGGCCAGCACGAGGCCGGCGGCCCCGGTGCCGACGCCGACCCGCCCGCCGAGCCCGGTGCCGATCAGCACCAGGGCACCGCCGAGCGGGATCAGGTAGACGGTCAGCCCGGCCCAGCGGGGGACGAAGGCGTCCACGGTGCCCGAGAGCACGAGGTCGGCGACCCGGCGCAGGGCGATGGCCGAGCCTGCGCCCCTGCCCGACCAGGGCAGGAACGTCGAGGCCAGGAGCAGGCCCCCGCCCAGGCCGCCGCAGGCGAGGGATGCTCGGTGGGCACGGGACGGGTCGACCAAGACCGGGACCGTACCACCGCCCCTGGTGACGGCCTCGGGACGGTGGTGGCACCGACCGCCGCATGCCGTGCCAGACTCGCCGGCCATGCCTCGCCCCCTCGTCGCCGTCGTGGTCGCCGCCCTGCTCCTCGCCGCCTGCTCGTCGTCCGACGACGGGGCCGGCGGGCCGGGGGAGAGCGGCGAGCGCAGCAGCACCACCGAGGCGGCCGCCGCCGGGGAGACGACGACGAGCCTGCCCCCGGTGGTCGCCTCGACCTTCGTCGAGGAGCCGTGCTGGTGGGAGCTCCCGGCCGACGGCCCCGCCGGGGTGACGGTCACCTGCGGCACCGTCGAGGTCCCATCCGACGCCACCGACCCGGGCTCGGAGCCGGTCACCCTGGCGGTGGCCCGGGTCCACGGCGGGGGTGACCCCGAGGCCGAGCCCGTCCTCTCGCTCCACGGCGGCCCCGGGGGCGACGCCCTGGTCGGCCCGCCCACCGGGCTGATGGGCCTCGACATCCTCGACGAGCGCGACGTCATCACCTTCGACCAGCGGGGGGCGGGGCGCTCGACGCCGAGCCTCAACTGCCCCGAGAAGGAGGAGGCGATCCTCGACACCCTCGCCGCCGCCGAGCCGTGGGAGGTCGAGTACGCCGCCAACCGGGGCGCCGTCGTCGCCTGCTACGAGCGCCTCACCGAGGACGAGGGGATCGACCTCGACCAGTACGACACCCCGGCGTCGGTGCGCGACATCGAGGTGCTGCGCGAGACCTTCGGCGTCGAGGCCTGGAACGTGTGGGGTGCCTCCTACGGCACCCGGCTCGGGCTCGACTACGTCCGCACCCACCCCGACCGGGTCCGCTCGCTGGTGATCGACTCGGTGTACGCCCCCGACGTGGGCGGGATCGAGCGGACCAAGGCCCTGCCCCAGGGTGCCCTCGACCGGCTGGTCGAGGCGTGCGCCGCCGACGACGCCTGCGCCGCCGCCTACGGCGACCTCGGCGAGCTCCTGGTCGAGGCCACGGGGGCGATGGACGCCGAGCCGGCCGAGCTGACCGCCACCGTGAACCTCGGCGGCGAGGAGGTCGAGCGGAGCTTCGTCCTCACCGGCACCGACGTGCGGGCCGGGCTCTTCGCCGCCCTCTACGACAGCGAGCTGATCCCGGTGCTCCCCAGCGTCGTGGCCGCGGTGGCCGCCGGCGACCGCAGCATCATCCCGCAGTTCGTCGACGTCGGCGTCCCCCGCCTGCTCGACCTGTCCGAGGGCGCCTTCTACTCGGTCGAGTGCGCCGACTCGGGCCGCCTGCTCGAGGGGGCCGACGTCGAGGCCGAGCTGGCCGCCGCCACCGAGGACGCCCTGATCGCCCTCAACTCGGCCCAGGTCTTCTGCGCCGACTGGCCCGTCGAGCACCTGCCCGAGAGCTTCAACGAGCAGGTCGTCGCCGACGTCGACACGCTCGTCTACGGCGGCACCCTCGACCCGATCACCCCCTTCGCCGACTCCGAGGCCCAGGCCGAGGCCATGCCCCACGCCCGCTTCGTCGCCGTGCCCAACGCCGGCCACGGCGCCGCCGCCACCGACGCGTGCACCCGCTCGGCCCGCGACGCCTTCTGGCGCGACCCCGCCGGCGAGCTGCCGGCGTGCATCGAGGCGCTCGCCGCCCCGCCCTTCGTGGCCGGCGGCTGACCGGGAGCCACGTGCCCGACCCCTTCCCGCTCCCCAGCCCGGCGCTGGTCGATCCGGCGCGGGGCATCGTCCTGCGCCCCTGGCGGCCGAACGACGCCCTGGTCCTCGCCACCGCCTGGGCCGTGCCCGACATCGCCGCCCAGGCGGTCGTCCCCGGGGTCGGCGCCGTGGCCCACGCCGAGCGGTGGATCGCCGGGGCGCCGGCCCGGCGGGGCGTCGGCATGGCCCTCGACCTGGTCGTCGGCCCGCTGGGCGGTGACGAGGTGTGGGGCGAGGTCGGCCTGACCCGGCTGCGGCTGTCCTCCACCGAGGGCACCCGGGAGGAGGTCGAGATCGGCTGGTGGGTGCTCCCCGGCCACCGCCGGCGGGGGGTGGCGACGGCCGCGGCCGGGCTGCTCGCCCGCTGGGCGCGCCGCGAGCTGGAGGTCCCCCGGCTCGTCGCCCGCATCGCCCGGGGGTCCGTCGGCTCCGAGGCGGTGGCGACGCGGATCGGGCTCCGCCGGCTGGCCGCCCTGGAGGCCGACCGCGACCTGTGGGTCGGACCGGTCGGGGACGACGGTCCGGACGGGTGGTAGGGTCGCCCCGGCCGTGAAGCGGGTCCGGTGAGGCTCGCACGGCTGGAGAGAGATGGCCGAGAGAGAGCGTCGCATCTCGCCGCCCTACGGCGGTGTGTTCGTGCCCCGCACCCGGGTGCTCGACCGGGACGACGTGGCCCGGGCCATCTGGCGCATGGCCCATGAGATCGTCGAGCGGAACCACGGCCTCGACCTGGTGACCCTCGTCGGGCTCCAGACCGGTGGCTGCTGGATCGCCGACCGGCTGGCCGACGCCCTCGACACCATCGAGCAGATCCGGCCCGAGGTCGGCGCCCTCGACGTCGCCTTCTACCGCGACGACATCGGCCTGCGGCCCGTCCTCCCCGAGGCCACCACCGACATCCCCGAGGACATCGACGGCCGCAACGTCGTCCTCGTCGACGACGTCCTCTTCACCGGCCGCACCATCCGGGCCGCCCTCGGCGCCCTCCACGACTACGGCCGGCCCCGCTCGGTCCAGCTGGCGGTCATGGTCGACCGGGGCCACCGCGAGCTGCCGATCCGCCCCGACTTCGTGGGCAAGAACCTCCCGACCCGTCGCGACGAGGTGGTCGACGTCCACCCCGACGGCGTCGACCTCGGGGAGATGGTCCGCTGATGCGCCACCTCCTCGACACAGCCTCGCTCTCGGGCGAGGACCTGGCCGAGCTGCTCGACCTGACCGACTCCTTCGTCGAGGTCAGCGCCCGGCCCATCCCCAAGGTCCCGGCGCTGCGGGGCAAGACGGTGGCGTCGCTCTTCTTCGAGGACTCGACCCGCACCCGGCTGTCGTTCGAGACGGCGGCCAAGCGGCTCTCGGCCGACACGATGACCTTCAGCGTCGGCACCTCGTCGGTGAAGAAGGGCGAGTCGCTGCGCGACACGGCGCTCACCATCGAGGCCATGGGCGTCGACGCCGTCGTCGTCCGGCACAGCTCGTCGGGGGCGCCGCACCGGGTCGCCTCGTGGATCGACGCCGCCGTGGTCAACGGCGGCGACGGCTGGCACGACCACCCGACCCAGGCCCTGCTCGACTCCTACACGCTCACCCGGCGGCTCGGCACCGAGCGCCTCGACGGGGTGCGGATCGCCCTCGTCGGCGACATCAAGCACTCGCGGGTGGCCCGGGGCGACGTCCACGCCTTCACCACCCTGGGCGCCTCGGTGACGCTGGTGGCGCCCCCCACCCTGCTCCCGCCGTCGCTGGCCGGCTGGCCGGTCTCGGTGTCCCACCACCTCGACGAGGTGCTCGGGTCGGTCGACGCCGTCTACCTCCTGCGGATGCAGCGCGAGCGGATGACCGAGGCCCTGATCCCCTCGCTGCGCGAGTACACCGCCCGCTACGGCCTGACCCACGCCCGGCTGCGGGGCCTGGGCGACGACGTCGTGGTGATGCACCCCGGTCCGATGAACCGGGGCGTCGAGATCGCCCCCGAGGCGGCCGACGACCCCCGGGCCGTCATCGTCGACCAGGTCCGCAACGGCGTCGCGGTGCGGATGGCGGTCCTGTTCCGGCTGCTGGCGGGGGAGGCCCGGACCGTGGCCGAGCCCGACGGCGCCATCGTCTCGGACCCCGGGTCCGACCTCTCACCCATGGGGGCCGGCCGTGGCTGAGTCGCTCGTCATCAAGGGCGGGACGGTGGTCGACGCCACCGGCTCCCGGCCCGCCGACGTCGTCGTGGTCGACGGCCGGATCGCCGCCGTCGGCGCCGCCCTGGACGAGCCCGGCGCCCGGGTCCTCGACGCCGGCGGCTGCGTCGTCGCCCCCGGCCTGGTCGACCTCCACGCCCACCTCCGCCAGCCCGGCAAGGAGGAGGCCGAGACGGTCGAGACCGGCAGCCGCTGCGCCGCCCTGGGCGGGTTCACCGCCGTGGTGGCCATGCCCAACACCACGCCCGCCATCGACTCGGCCGCCGTCGTGCGCGAGATCCTCGACCTCGGCCGCGATGTCCTGTGCGCCGTCCACCCGTCGGGCGCCATCACGGTGGGTCGCCTCGGCGAGACGCTGGCGCCGATGGGGGAGATGGTCGACCTCGGCGTCCGCCTCTTCACCGACGACGGCACCGGCGTCCAGGACGACCAGCTGATGCGGCGGGCCATGGAGTACGCCGTCGGGCTGCCCCACGACGTCGTGCTCGCCCAGCACTGCGAGAACAGCGCCCTGGCCGCCGGGGGCCACATGCACGAGGGGGAGTGGTCCTCCCGCCTCGGCATCGCCGGCCAGCCCCACGCCGCCGAGGAGGCGATGGTCGCCCGCGACATCGCCCTGGCCCGGCTCACCGGCGCCCGCATCCACATGCAGCACATGTCGACGGCCGGGTCGGTCGCCCTGATCGCCGCCGCCCGGGCCGAGGGCATGGCCATCAGCGCCGAGGCCACGCCCCACCACATGCTCCTCACCCACGCCGAGGTCGCCTCCTACGACCCGGTGTTCAAGGTCAACCCGCCGCTGCGGACCGAGGACGACGTCGCCGCCGTGCGGGCCGGGGTCGTCTCGGCGACCCTCGACGTGATCGCCACCGACCACGCCCCCCACACCCCCGACACCAAGGACGAGCCCTTCGACCAGGCCCCGCCGGGCATGCTCGGGCTCGAGTACGCCCTCGGCGTGGCCCTCGCCGTCCTCGACCTGCCGATCGAGGAGGTCCTGGCCCGGCTGTCGTGGCGCCCCGCCGCCGTCGCCGGCCTGACCGACACCCAGGGCGGCCCGATCGCGCCCGGCCGGCCCGCCAACCTGTGCGTGATCGACCCCACCGTCGAGTGGACCGTCCAGCCCGGCCAGACCGCCAGCCGCAGCCGCAACATCCCCTACGTCGGCAAGACCCTCCGCGGCCGCGTCCGCCACACCGTCTACGCCGGCGCCCCCACCGTCATCGACGCCGAACCCCAGCGCTGAGCTCTTTCTAGAACCTGTGGCGTCTTCTAGAACCACGGCGTAGCCTGACGCCATGGCGCTGAGCATCAAGAGCGACGAGGCCGACGCCCTGGCCCGCGAGATCGCCCGGCTCACCGGTGAGTCCCTCACCGACACCGTCACCGTAGCCCTCCGCCAGCGCCTCGACCGCGAGAACCGCATCCGGGGCCGCGACCTGCACGACGTGGTGGCCGAGCTGCAGGCGCGGGTGGCCCAGATGCCGGTCCTCGACGACCGCCCCATCGACGACCTCCTCTACGACGAGCACGGACTCCCCGGATGATCATCGACTCGTCCGCGGTCCTCGCCGTCCTCCTTGCCGAACCGGAGGCGTGGGCGCTGACCGAGGCGCTCGAGACGGCCGAGATCGTGCTGATCGCGGCACCGACCCGTACGGAGGCCCTCATCGCCGCCCACCGCCGCAGCGGCCCCGACGCCGTGGCGGCGGTCCGCACGCTCCTCGACGCCGCCGGGGCCATCGACGTCCCCTTCGATCGCCGTCTGGCCGAGGCCGCCTACGCCGTCTTCACGCTCTACGGCAAGCGGAACCACCCGGCCCGACTCAACTTCGGTGACTGCTTCACCTATGCCGTGGCCAAGCAAACGGGGGAGCCGATCCTCTGCGTGGGGAACGACTTCGCCCAGACCGATGCGGACCTGGTGACGCTGGTCTAGCGGGCCTCGGGGCGCATGACGTCGAGGTCGACGGGGGTGGGGATGCCGTCGACGCGGGCGACGTCGCTGCACTGCCAGATCCACCAGTCGCCGCCGGGGCGGAGGGGGCCGATCCGGCGGTGCCAGAGGGGGCGGTCGTGGCCGTCGCCCAGGTCGCGGCTGGGGTAGCGGTCCTCCCAGTCGTCGAGGACGTACAGCAGGACCGTCTCGCCGGTGGCCTCCTCGACGGCGTCGACGAAGGCCCGGACCTCCCGGCGGACGGCGGCGGCGGGGGGTCGGGCCGAGCAGTTGCCGGCCATCTCCAGGTCGAGCGCCGGGGGGAGGTCGGCGTCGTCGGGCACGGTGGCCAGGTAGCTCGCCGCCTGCTCGGCCCCGGGCCGGCACAGCGTGAAGAAGTGGTAGGCCCCGACGTCGATCCCGGCGGCCCGGGCGTCGTCCCAGCTGGCGGCGAAGCGCCGGTCGACGTGGTCGCCGCCCTCGGTGGCCTTGAGGTAGGCGAAGTCGATCCCGTCGGCCGCCACCGCCTCCCAGTCGATGACGCCCTGGTGGTTGGAGACGTCGACGCCGTAGCGCTCGCCCGCCCGCAGCGCCGGCCGGTGGTGCGGGAACCACCAGCGGTACAGCCCGTACCCGCCGACCCCGAGGAGGAGGACCACCGCCGCCCCCGCCAGCCCGATGCGCCGCGCCCACGTCCCCATGGGGACCAGGTCGTCGCCCGCCCGGCCCCGGTTCCCGGGGACCGCCTCAAGGTGCCTGGCACCTTGAGGCGATCGCAGGACGCGCCCTAGATGGGGAGGGTGGCGAGGGTGCCGGCGACATGGGCGGCGACGATGGCCTCGACCGTCTGCTCGAAGCCGCCGGTCGGGTTGGCGAAGAGGTGGCGGGGGTCGATCCCGGCCGAGGCGAACTGGTCGTGCATGTGGCGGGCGGCGTCCTCGTCGGTGAACGAGTGCCCCACCCGGGTGCGGACCTGCTGCACGCACTGCTCGACCGGGGGGAGGACGACGGCGTAGCTGCACGACACCAGCCCGGCGTGGCCGAGGAAGGTCGGGAGGAACCAGGGCCCGACGACCCCGTCGTAGACGACCATGGCCGGGCCGGCGGCGAAGCGGCCGGTGGCGGCCCCCGTCGCCGCCGCCACCACCATGTTCTGGGCGTCGGCCTCGGGCCGCCACGGGGCGATCGCCCCCCGGCGGAGGAAGCCGAAGAAGGCGTCGCCCTCGATCAGCACGCTGGGGTCGTAGCGGTCGGCGATGGCGGCGGCGACGGACGACTTGCCCGCCCCCGGAGGCCCGCTGACGACCAGGAGGTCACCCACGGCGGCTGCGGGCGACGGCCAGCGCCGCCTTGGCCCCGCCCCGCACCCAGGCGAGGGTGAAGTCGACCCAGTCGAAGCGGTCGCGCCACAGCGTGATCAGCCCGTCGTGGACCTCGAAGGTGCCGCACACCCAGAAGGCGGCGTCGACCTTCCCGACCGAGAGGATGTCGGTGCGCTCGGTCAGCACGACCGGCCCGTTGGCGGCGATGTTGTGGTGGACCACCTCGAACCCGCTGCCCGCGGCCATCATCCGGCGCAGCGTCCGGCCCACGGCCGCCTTGCCCCGGTCGGGCGGGAGGGGGACGTTCTGGTAGACGGCGTCGTCGCTCATCAGGGCGAGGGCGGCGTCGACGTCGAGCCGCTCGAGGTGGGCGAGGAAGGTCTCCACCACCTCGATCTCGGTGGCGGTCCCGGTCGTGGCGGTGGCGTCGGTCATCGGTCCATGGTGCCCGATGCGGCGATCCGGGCGGCCAGGTATGACGAGAACCAGCCGGCGTGGCGGGCCTGGAGGTCGGGCCGGCGCCAGTCGTCACCGGTGACCACGCCCCGGCAGGCGGCGGTGCCGCAGGTGCAGCGCATCGGCTCGGGCCAGACGGTGCCGTCGAAGAGGGCGTAGTCGGTGGTGAGCTCGGTGCCGGCGGCGACGTCGGCCATCGCCACCAGCACGGTGTTGCCCTGGAAGCCGACGTTGGGCGCGCACGAGTGGTTGACGAACAGCATCACCGCCTCGTACTCCTCGTCGGCGAGGGCCATCAGGTGCAGCCCCTCGGCGACCTGGACCTCGCTGTTCCGGAGCCGCTCGCTCTGCGCCCACATCGTGTCCGTGTCGACGACGTGGCCGCCCTTGACCGCCACCACCTCGCCGGCGGCGATGTCCTCGACGGCCACCAGCCCCCGCCCGGCGATGGCGCTCGGCGTCCCCTTCCGGGCCTTGGGGCTGATCCACGACGACACGATCGGCATCCGCCCATGGTGGCGCGCCGATGAGCCCGGCCGCCGGGGATCGTCAGCCCTGCCATGGAGACGAAGAACCTCGCCGAGCTGTACGACCTGGCCCCGGTGGCCTGGTCCACGATCACCGAGGGGCTGGACCGGGGCTTCACCCAGGCCCCGGGCACCGGCGGCCCCGATCGCCACACGTGCTGGCTGGCCACGATCGACGCCGACGGCCGCCCCCACGTCACCGGGGTCGGCGCCTTCTGGGACGACGGCGTCTGGTGGGTCGTCACCGCCCGCACCTCCCGCAAGGGCCGCAACCTGGAGCGCGACCCGCGCTGCTCGATCAGCCTCGCCACCCACGACTTCGACGTCACCGTCGAGGGCACGGCCGCGTTGGTCGAGGACCCGGAGGTGGTGGCCCGGATCGCCGCCGTCGCCGCCGCCGACGGGTGGCCGGCGAGCCCCGACGAGACGGGCACGGCGATCACCGCCGCCTACAGCGCCCCCTCGGCGGGCCCGCCGCCGTGGCACGTCTACCGGATCACCCCCACGGCGGCCACCGCCCTGGTCACCGTCGAGCCCGGCGGCGCCACGCGCTGGACGTTCTGACCGGGCCAGACCCCGGGCATGGCCACCGACCTCCTGTACCTGCGCGACGCCGACCTGCGGGCCTGCATGGCCACGGTGGTCGCGGTCGGCGCCGAGGGCCGGCGGGTGGCGCTCGACCGCACCGCCCTCTACCCGACCGGCGGTGGCCAGCCCCACGACACCGGCACCCTCGCCGGCCTGCCGGTCACCGACGTCCGCAAGGAGGGCGAGCACGCCTGGCACACCGTGGGCGAGGGCGCCCTCCCGGTGGTGGGCGACGTCGTCACCGGCGAGGTCGACGCCGACCGCCGCTGGGCCCTGATGCGCACCCACACCGCCCTCCACGTGCAGCTGGTCAACGCCGAGATCGCCGCCGACCGGCCCATCGAGGTCGGCTTCCTGCCCCGGAGCACGGCGGTCGAGGACGAGGACCTGATCCGCACCACGGAGCCGAGCCGCTCGGCGAGGCGACCCGGCAGGCACGGCCGACCGACTCCGAGGCTCTGCCGAGGAGCGCGGGACCTCCCCTCGACGGCCCACGTCGGGCGCATCCGGGTGGTCAAGACCGAGTCCGAGGGCAAGGGCAATGAGCGCCTCCGGATCGCCGTCGAGGACGCCTGACGGGCGAGGCGGGCAGGGCGCGGCGCCGGGCGGTACTGTCGAGCCCGAGTCGTGACTGGCGTCGGGTGGAGCACCACCGGGGAGCGGCTCGGGGACATCGCCGCACGCCTGGGCCCGACCCGATCACGGAGGCCCACGCATGTCAGCACCGATCGCCGCACCGTTCGACGCCGCCGCGTCGTCCCGCGCCTACCGCAGCGCCCTCGAGGTCATCGAGGCGGTCGAGCCGACCGTCGCCGGCGCCATCCGCCGGGAGCTCACCGACCAGCGCGAGTCGCTGAAGCTGATCGCCAGCGAGAACTACGCCTCGCCGGCGACGTTGCTGGCGATGGGCACCTGGCTGTCCGACAAGTACGCCGAGGGCACGATCGGCCACCGCTTCTACGCCGGCTGCCGGAACATCGACGTCGTCGAGCAGGCGGCCGCCGACCACGCCCGGGAGCTGTTCGGGGCACCGCACGCCTACGTCCAGCCGCACTCGGGGATCGACGCCAACCTCGTCGCCTTCTGGGCGATCCTCGCCCAGCGCGTCGAGGCGCCGGCGCTCGCCGCGCTCGGGGCGAAGCACGTCAACGACCTGACCGACGAGGACTGGGAGGTGCTCCGCCGGTCCCTCGGCGACCAGCGCGCCCTGGGCATGGCGCTCGACGCCGGCGGCCACCTCACCCATGGCTTCCGGCCGAACATCAGCGGGAAGATGTTCCGCCAGTCGTCGTACGGGACCGATCCGGTGACCGGCCTGCTCGACTACGACGCCGTCCGGGCCCGGGCGCTGGAGGTCCGCCCGCTGGTGCTGATCGCCGGGTACTCGGCGTACCCCCGCCGGATCGACTTCGCCAAGATGCGCGAGATCGCCGACGAGGCCGGGGCGGTGCTGCTGGTCGACATGGCCCACTTCGCCGGCCTCGTCGCCGGCAAGGTGCTCACCGGGGACTTCGACCCGGTGCCCCACGCCCACGTCACGACGACGACGACGCACAAGTCGCTGCGGGGGCCGCGCGGCGGCATGGTGCTGTGCCAGCCGGAGCTCGCCGACGCCGTGGACCGCGGCTGCCCGCTCGTGCTCGGCGGCCCGCTCGGGCACGTGATGGCGGCGAAGGCGGTCGCCCTGGCCGAGGCCCGCCTGCCGTCGTTCCGCACCTACGCCAAGGCCGTGGCCGACAACGCCGTCGCCCTCGCCGAGGGGCTGATCCGCCGGGGGGCGCGCCTCGTCACCGGCGGCACCGACAACCACCTCGTCCTGATCGACGTCTCGTCGTTCGGGCTGACCGGTCGCCAGGCCGAGTCGGCGCTGCTCGACGCGGGCATCGTCACCAACCGCAACGCCATCCCGCGCGATCCGAACGGCGCCTGGTACACCTCCGGCGTCCGCATCGGCACGCCGGCGCTGACGTCCCGGGGCTTCGGCGCCGACGACTTCGACCGCGTCGCCGACCTGATCGTCCAGGTGCTGACGGCGACGACGCCGACCGTCACCCGCTCCGGGACCCCGTCGCAGGCCAGGTACACGATCACCGACGGCATCGCCGCCCGGGTGCACGACGCCGCCGACGAGCTGCTGGCGGACCACCCGCTGTACCCCGGGCTCGACGTCACCGGCTAGCGGGGCACGGGCTCCGGTGCTCAGCCGGTGAAGCCGCTGAGGACCTCGACCACCTTGGCCCGGGTGGCGGCGGCGTCGAGCCCGGCCTCGACCAGGATGCGGGCGCCGATGCCCTCGGGCTCGCGGTGCAGGCCGAGGAGCAGGTGCTCGGTGCCGATGTAGTTGTGGCCCAGGCTGAGGGCCGACGACAGCACGCCGCCCAGCACCGACACCGCCCGGGGGGTGTAGGTCGGGGCCGTGGTGGCGTCGGGGGTGCCCCGGGGGACGGCGGCCACCACCTGCTCGACCACCCCGTCGTGGGTCAGCCCGGCCCCGGCGAGCAGGTGGGCGGCGATGCTGGTCGGCGGGGTGAACAGCCCGAGGAGGATGTGCTCGGTGCCGACGTGGGGGTGGCCGAGCGCCTCGGCCTCGGCCAGCGCCGCCCGGAAGGCCTCCTTGGCCCGCTCGGTGAAGCGCTCCAGGGGTGGCTCGCCGGCCCCGAAGCGCTGGTGGACGGCCTGGCGGCTGACGCCGAGGATGCTGCCGATCTCGGCCCACGAGTGCCCGGCCTGGCGGCAGCGGTCGACGAAGTGGCCGACGAGGTCGTCGCCCGAGCGGGCCAGGTCGGCGGCGGTGGCGGTAGCGGTGGCGAGGAGGGCCAGGGGGTCGGCGGCGGTGGCGTCGGCCTCGACGGTGGCCACCAGGTCGGGGAGCGAGGGCGGAGGGGTCATGCCGTCAACCGTGCCTTGACGTCTCCCGATCTGTCAAGCGCGACTTGACGCGAGATCGTCGGGGTTCGGAGTCGGGGGAGCGGGGGTGGTGCTGCTAGGTTGCCGGGAGCCGTGAAGCGGGTCCCGTGAGGCCCGCACGGCGGGAGAGCCCGAGAGTGAACGACCGCAACGCCGCCCTCTGCCGCCCGGCAGGGGGCTTTTTCGTGCGCCCGGGAGGTCGTCGATGAGCCGTGGAGTGCGCCCCGCGCTGCTGGTCCTCGCCGATGGCGAGGTCTTCGAGGGCGAGGCCATCGGAGCGACCCCCGAGACCGGCATCGCCACCGGTGAGGTGGTGTTCAACACCGTCCTGTCCGGCTACCAGGAGGTCCTGTCGGACCCGTCCTACGCCGGCCAGGTCATCACCTTCACCTATCCCCACATCGGGAACTACGGGGTGACCGCCCGCGACGACGAGGCCCGGCAGCCGTTCTGCCGCGGCGTCATCGTCCGGGAGCCGGCCCGGCGCCGGTCGAGCTGGCGCAGCGAGGGCGACCTCGACGCCTGGCTGGTCGACCACGGCGTCCCCGGCATCGGGGGGATCGACACCCGCCGCCTGACCCGCCACATCCGCGACCGCGGGGCGGTCCCGGGGGCCTTCGGCGCCCTGGGCGAGGCCCCCGACGGCAGCACCGTCGACGAGGCCGCCCTCCGCGCCGCCGCCGCCGCCGAGCCCGGCACCGACGGGGTCGATCTGGTCGCCCAGGTCAGCACGCCCGAGGCCTACACCGTCGGCGACGGGCCCCGCCGGGTCGTCGCCTACGACCTCGGGATCAAGACGACGATCCTCCGCCACCTGAGCACCCTCGCCACCGTCGAGGTCGTGCCCGCGGCCACCCCGGCCGAGGAGGTCCTGGCCCGCCGGCCCGACGGGGTCTTCCTCTCCAACGGCCCCGGCGACCCCGAGATGGTGCCCTACGTGGCCGACGCCGTGCGGGGCCTGGTCGGCGAGGTGCCGCTGTTCGGCATCTGCCTCGGCAACCAGGTCCTCGGGCTGGCGGTCGGCGCCGACACGGTCAAGCTGCCCTTCGGCCACCACGGCGGGAACCACCCGGTCCGCGACGTCCGCACCGGGCGGATCGACATCACCAGCCAGAACCACAACTTCGCGGTGGCCGCCGACACCCTGCCGTCGGGCGCCGAGCTCACCCACGTCAACCTCAACGACGGCGTGTGCGAGGGCTTCGCCCTGCCGAGGGAGCGGGCCTTCAGCGTCCAGCACCACCCCGAGGCCGGACCCGGCCCCCACGACGCCGCCCACCTGTTCGCCGCCTTCGCCGTCCTCATGGATGACGGCAAGCCTCATGGGGACCGCTGATGCCTCGTCGCGATGACATCGAGTCGATCCTGCTGATCGGGTCCGGTCCGATCGTGATCGGCCAGGCCTGCGAGTTCGACTACTCGGGCACCCAGGCCTGCCGGGTCCTCCGCGAGGAGGGCTACCGGGTGATCCTGGCCAACTCGAACCCGGCCACGATCATGACCGACCCGGACTTCGCCGACGCCACCTACGTCGAGCCGCTCGACGCCGAGGTCCTGGCCAAGATCATCGAGCGGGAGCAGCCCGACGCGGTACTGCCGACCCTCGGCGGCCAGACGGCGCTCAACCTGGCCATGGAGCTGTTCGAGCAGGGCCTGGTCGGCGTGCCCGGCACCCCCGAGCTGATCGGCGCCAACGCCGAGGCCATCGAGACCGCCGAGGACCGCCAGCGGTTCAAGGACGCCATGACCGAGATCGGCCTCTCGGTCCCGGCCAGCGGCACGGCCAAGCCCCCCGCCGAGCTCAGGCGCGCCCCCAAGGGCGAGCAGGTGAAGGCGGCGATGGAGATCGCCCGTCAGGTCGTCGCCGAGATCGGCCTGCCGGTCGTGATCCGCCCCGCCTTCATCCTCGGTGGCAAGGGCACCGGCATCGCCTCCACCCCCGAGGAGTTCGAGAAGGTCGCCGCCAACGGCCTCGACGCCAGCCCGATCACCGAGATCCTCATCGAGAAGTCGATCGCCGGGTGGAAGGAGTACGAGCTGGAGGTGATGCGCGACAAGGCCGACAACTGCGTGATCATCTGCTCGATCGAGAACCTCGACCCGATGGGCGTGCACACCGGCGACTCGATCACCGTGGCCCCCGCCCAGACGCTGTCGGACGTCGAGTACCAGGCGATGCGCGACGCGGCGTTCGCCTGCCTGCGCCGGGTCGGGGTCGAGACCGGCGGGTCGAACGTCCAGTTCGCGCTGAACCCCGAGAACGGCGACATGGTCGTGATCGAGATGAACCCGCGGGTCAGCCGCTCGTCGGCCCTCGCCTCGAAGGCCACCGGCTTCCCGATCGCCAAGATCGCCGCCCGCCTGGCCGTCGGCTACACGCTCGACGAGATCCCCAACGACATCACCCGGGCCACCCCGGCCAGCTTCGAGCCGGTGATCGACTACGTCGTCACCAAGGTGCCCCGCTGGGCCTTCGAGAAGTTCCCCGGCCAGTCGCCCACCCTCGGCACCCAGATGCAGTCGGTGGGGGAGGCCATGGCCATCGGCCGGACCTTCCCCGAGTCGCTCCAGAAGGCGCTGCGCTCGTTGGAGCAGGGGAAGCTCGGCCTCAACTGCGACCCGGCCGAGGCCGGCCTCGACGAGCTGTCCGACGACGACCTGCTCGCCGCCGCCGCCATCGGCACCCCCGACCGCCCCTTCCAGCTCGAGGCCGCCCTCCGCCGGGGCATGACCGTCGACCAGGTCGCCGAGGCCACCAAGGTCGACCCCTGGTTCCTCGACCAGATGTCGATGATCGTCGAGGAGCGCGCCCACCTGGCCTCGGTGGGCCTGGCCGGGATGGACCGGTACGGCTGGCGCCGGGCCAAGCGGCTCGGCTTCGGCGACGGCCAGCTGGCGTACCTGTGGGGTGCGCCCGAGGCCGACGTGCGGGCCGCCCGCCAGGCCGCCGGCGTCCGCCCGACCTACAAGACGGTCGACACCTGCGCGGCGGAGTTCGCGGCCGAGACGCCGTACCACTACTCGACGTGGGAGGACACCGACGAGGTCGGTCCCGGCCGCAAGCCCAAGGTCGTCATCCTCGGCTCGGGCCCCAACCGGATCGGCCAGGGCATCGAGTTCGACTACTGCTGCGTCCACGCCAGCTTCGCCCTGCGCGACGCCGGCTTCGAGACCGTGATGGTCAACTGCAACCCGGAGACGGTTTCGACCGACTACGACACGTCCGACCGGCTGTACTTCGAGCCGCTGACCACCGAGGACGTCCTCGCCGTGCTCGACGCCGAGGCCGCCCACGGCGACCTGCGCGGCGTCATCGTCAGCCTCGGTGGCCAGACCCCGCTCAAGCTGGCCGGCCAGATCGACCCCGCCCTGGTCCTCGGCACCAGCCCGGCCTCGATCGACCTGGCCGAGGACCGCGACCGCTGGAACGCCCTGTGCGCCCGGCTCGGCATCCCCCAGCCCGCCGGCGGCACCGCCGTCACCGTCGAGGAGGCCCTCGCCATCACCGGCGAGATCGGCTACCCGGCCCTCGTGCGGCCCTCGTACGTGCTCGGCGGCCGGGCCATGGAGATCGTCTACGACGACGACCAGCTGCGCCGGGCCATGAGGGAGCTCTCGGGCTTCGGCAGCCTGGGCAAGGAGGGCGGGCTGTCGGCCGAGCGGCCGGTGCTCGTCGACCGCTTCCTCGAGGACGCCACCGAGGTCGACGTCGACGCCCTGCGCGACACCACCGGCGAGATCGTGATCGGCGCCGTCATGGAGCACGTCGAGGAGGCCGGGGTGCACTCGGGCGACTCGGCCTGCGCCATCCCGCCCTACTCGCTCGGCCCCGAGACCCTCGCCACCATCGAGGAGCACACCAAGCGGATCGCCGAGGCCCTCGAGGTCGTCGGGCTGATCAACGTCCAGTACGCCGTCAAGGACGGCGAGGTCTACGTGATCGAGGCCAACCCCCGGGCGTCGCGGACCGTCCCCTTCGTGGCCAAGGCCACCGGCGTCCCGCTGGTGAAGGTGGCGGCCCGGCTGATGGTCGGCGCCTCGCTGGCCGAGCTGCGGGAGGAGGGGCTGCTCCAGCCGCCCGTCGGCGGCCACGTGGCGGTCAAGGAGGCGGTGCTGCCGTTCAACCGCTTCCCCGACGCCGACCGGGTCCTCGGGCCCGAGATGCGCTCGACCGGCGAGGTCATGGGCATCGACCGGACCTTCGGCCTGGCCTTCGCCAAGAGCCAGATCGCCGCCGGCGACCGGCTGCCGACCGCGGGTTGCGTGTTCGTCTCGCTGGCCGACCGGGACAAGCCCGGCGGCGTCCAGGCCGCCCGCCGGCTGGTCGAGCTGGGCTTCACCATCGCCGCCACCGCCGGCACCGCCGAGGCGCTGCGGGCCGGCGGGGTCGAGGTGACCGAGGTCCTGGGCAAGCTGGGCGAGGACGGCGGCCGGACGGCCGTCGACCTGATCGAGGAGGGGTCCTGCACCCTGGTGGTCAACAGCCCCCGGGGCCGTGGCCCCCGGGCCGACGGCGCCTACATCCGGGCCGCCGCCGGCGTGGCCGGCATCCCGATCCTGACCACCGCCGCCGCCGCCCTGGCCGCGGCCGGCGGCATGGCCGACTGGCGCACCCACCCCCTCGAGGTCCGCCCTCTGCAAGAGCTCCACGCCGAGGGCCGGTCGGCCTCGTGACCCGCCCCAACCTTGGACGGAAGCCGCCGGATGCGGCGTGGTCCCGTCCAAGGTTCGGGCGGGGGCGGGTGGAGGTCGACATGGCGACGCGGGTGGGGTCGGTGCGGCTGCCCAACCCGGTGATGACGGCGTCGGGGACGGGGGGGCACGGCGCCGAGCTCGACGCCTACTTCCCGCTGGCCTCGCTCGGGGCCGTCGTCGTCAAGTCGCTGTCCGCCGACCCCTGGCCCGGCAACCCCGCCCCCCGGGTCCACTCGACCCCGGCCGGGATGCTCAACAGCGTCGGGCTCCAGGGCGAGGGCGTGGCCGCCTGGCTGGCCGACGACCTGCCCGGCCTCGAGGCCGCTGGCGCCCGGGTCGTGGCCAGCATCTGGGGCCGGTCGGTCGACGACTACCGCCGGGCCGCCGAGGCCCTGGCCGCCGCCCCGTCGAGTGTGATCGCCGTCGAGGTCAACCTGAGCTGCCCCAACACCGAGGCCGGGCGCGACCTGTTCGCCCACGAGCCCGAGGCCACCGCCGAGGTCGTCGCCGCCACCGCCGGCTGCGGCCGGCCCCGCTGGGCCAAGCTGAGCCCCAACACGCCCCGGGTGGCCGAGGTCGCCGGGGCTGCCGCCGAGGCCGGGGCCGAGGCCGTGACGCTCTGCAACACGGTGATGGGCATGGCCATCGACCCCGAGACCCGGACCTACCGCCTGGGGGCGGGGGAGCGGGGCGGCGGGCTGTCGGGCCCGGCGATCCACCCCGTCGCCGTGCGGGTCGTCCACGACGTCCACCGGGCCCACCCCGACCTCCCGATCGTGGGCGTCGGCGGCGTGGTCGACGGGCCCACGGCGGTGGAGATGCTGCTCGCCGGGGCGAGCGCGGTGCAGGTCGGGACGGCGACCTTCGCCGACCCCCGGGCTCCCGCACGGGTGGCGACCGACCTGGAACACTGGTGCCGCCGACGGGGGATCCCGGCTGCGGCGGAGCTCATCGGAGGGATGCGATGACAGACCTGACGACCCGCGCCACCGAGGTCGACGACAGCGTGCGGCGCCGCCTGGCGCTCTCGCTCGACGTCGACGACCTGGTCGAGGCGACCCGGATGGCCCGCGAGCTGCAACCGTGGTTCGGCGTGGCCAAGGTCGGCCTCGAGCTCTACAGCGCCGTCGGCCCCGACGTGATCGGCGCCCTGCGGGAGATGGGCTACGACGTCTTCGTCGACGTCAAGCTGCACGACATCCGCACCACGGTGGGCCGGGCCGCCCGGGTGCTCGGCGCCCTGGGGGCGTCCTACGTCACGATGCACGCCTTCGGCGGGCGCGACATGCTCCGCGCCGGCGACCAGGGGCTGCGGGAGGGCGCCGAGGCGGCCGGCCTGCCCGAGCCCACGACGCTCGCCGTCACCATCCTCACCAGCGACGCCGGCGCCCCGCCGCACATCCTGGGCAAGCGGCTCACCGCGGCCATGGAGGCCGGCTGCCGGGGCATGGTCTGCGCCGCCTCGGACCTCGAGGAGGCCCGCACCCTGGCGCCGGCGATGACCCGGGTCGTCCCCGGGATCCGCCTGGCCGGCGACGCCACCCACGACCAGGCCCGCCCGGCCACGCCGGCCGAGGCCACCGCCGCCGGGGCCGACATCCTCGTGATCGGGCGCACCGTGACGCAGGCCGCCGACCGCGCCGGGGCCGCCGCCGCCGTCGCCGCCGAGGTCGGGGCCCAGGCCTGACCGGGCTCGCCGTGTGATCAGCGGCACACGGTGTCCGCGTCTGGGGAGGGCGTCGGGGGTAGGGTGCGCGCATGCCCCAGCCCCCCCAACTGACGCCGGAGCAGCGTGAAGCCGCCCTGGCCAAGGCCGCCGAGGCACGTCGCGCCCGTGCCGAGCTCAAGGAGAAGCTGAAGATGGGTTCGCTCAGCCTCGCCGCCGTGCTCGACCAGGCCGAGGGCGACGCCATCATCGGCAAGACCAAGGTCCTCGCCGTGATCGAGTCCCTGCCCGGAGTGGGCAAGGTCAAGGCTCGGCGCACGATGGACGAGATCGGCATCGCCGAGAGCCGCACGCTGAAGGGCCTCGGCGCCCAGCAGCGCAAGGCCCTCCTCGACGCCTTCAGCTGACCACCTGCGACACCGTGGGCCTGTCCTAAGGTCCGACGGTGCTCGTCACCATCTCCGGACTCCCCGGGTCCGGCACCAGCACCGCCTCCCGCGCCGTGGCCGAGGCCCTCGGCCTCGACCACGTCGACGGGGGGCAGGTGTTCCGGGCCCTCGCCGACGAGCGGGGGGTCGACCTGGCCACCTTCGGGCGCATCGCCGAGGCCGATCCCACCATCGACGTCGAGCTCGACACCCGGCTGGCCGAGCGGGGTCGCAAGGGCCAGGTCGTGCTCGAGTCGAGGCTGGCCGGCTGGATCGCCCACAACGAGCGGCTGGTCGGGCTCAAGGTCTGGATGTCCTGCGACGACGGCGAGCGGGCCCGCCGCGTCGCCCAGCGCGAGGGACGGACGCCCAACGAGGCCCGCCGGCTCAACGACGCCCGCGAGGCCAGCGAGGCCCAGCGCTACCTCACCTACTACGGGATCGACATCGCCGACCTGTCGCCCTACGACCTGATCGTCGACACCACGGTGACCCCGAAGCCCGAGGTCGCCGCCCGGGTCGTCGCCGCCGCCCGAGCCGCCCAGGGCTGACCCCGCTTCTGTCAACCCCCGTGACCCGTGGGGGGACACGGGGATGGACAGAACGGGGGGCGTAGCCTGGCGGGGTGCCGTGGCTCGCGCTGGTGCTGCTGACCGTGGCGGTGGCGCTGACGGTCGTCGAGGCGGCGGTGCCCGGGCTGGGGGTGGCCGGGGTGGGGGCGACGGTCACCGCCATCGGGGCGACCGTCGTGGTGTGGCAGGTCGACGTATCACCCCTCCCGCTGGGCGGGGTGGCCGCGGCGGCCGCGCTGTGGACGGCGATGCTGGCCTGGGCCCGCCCGGCGGTCTGGGCCCAGGGGGCGGCGGCCGGGCTCCACGCCGCCGGGGGCATCGCCTACGGCCTGCTGGCCGAGGACCCGCCGTCGGTGGGCGTGGCCCTGGTGGGCTCGGTCGCCCTGGCGGTGGCCTTCCCGCCGCTGCACCGCTGGACCCGCGCGCTGGCCGAGCGCCAGCCCAGCACCGGGATGGAGGCCCTGGTCGGGCGGACGGCGGTGGTCGAGGAGGTCACCGGGGGCCGGCTGGTCGTCCGGCTCGACGGGGTGCTGTGGTCGATCGCCCCGATCGCCCCGATCGCCCCGGTCGCCCCGGTCGCCCCGGGCGGCCCGGTCGCCCCGGTCGGGCCGGTGGCGCTGGCCGCCGGCGTGCCGGTCGTCGTGCGGGGGTGGCGGGGCGTCGTGCTCTCGGTGGAACCGGTGGGGCCCGGGCCGGGTGTACCGTCCGCCCCGGCGTGAACCGGGAGGTCCGACGTGGAAGCTCTGCTGGTGGTCGTGGTGGTGGCGCTGGTCGCCCTGCTGCTGATCCTCGTGTCCTCGATCAAGATCGTGCAGGAGTACGAGCGGGGCGTGATCTTCCGCCTCGGGCGCTGCCAGGGGGCCAAGGGCCCGGGCGTGTTCTTCGTCGTGCCGATCATCGACAAGATCGTCAAGACGAACCTCCAGGTCATCGCCGTCCCGGTGGCCAGCCAGGCCGTGATCACCCGGGACAACGTCACGGCCACCGTCGACGCCGTCGCCTTCTTCCAGGTGGTCGACCCGGCGGCGTCGGTGGTCAACGTGGCCGACTGGTACACGTCGTCGCAGCTGGTGGCCCAGACCACGCTGCGCTCGACGGTCGGCCGCCACGAGCTCGACCAGCTGCTGAGCGAGCGGGAGCGGATCGACGCCGAGCTCCAGGTCGCCCTCGACCAGCAGACCGAGCCGTGGGGCGTCAAGGTCCACCGGGTCGAGATCCGCGACGTGGGCCTGCCCGAGCAGATGCAGCGGGCGATGGCCCGCCAGGCCGAGGCCGAGCGCGAGCGGCGGGCCAAGATCATCGCCGCCGAGGGCGAGCAGCAGGCGGCCCAGCGGCTCGGCGAGGCGGCCAACATCATCGCCGCCGCCCCGGGGGCCCTCCAGCTCCGCCAGCTCCAGACGATGGCCGAGATCTCGGCCGAGAACGCCTCGACGATCATCTTCCCGTTCCCGATCGAGCTGCTGGAGGCGTTCCAGTCGGTCACGGCGTTGAGCAAGAAGTCGTCACCACCGCCCCCGCCGGCCTAGCCTTGAGCGTTCCGTTCGAACGCACCCGGAGAGCAGCGCGCCCATGAGCTGGCAGCACGACACCATGATGAACCCCTCGATCGAGGAGCTCACCACCCGGGCCGACGGGTCCAAGTTCAAGCTGGTCACCCTGGGCTCGACCCGGGCCCGGCAGATCAACTCGTACTTCGGCCAGCTGGGCGAGGGCCTGGGCACCCTGGTCCCGCCGCAGGTCACCAGCGTGGCCCGCAAGCCGCTGTCGATCGCCTTCGAGGAGATCGCGGCCGACAAGATCCTGCCGGTCGACCCGCCCTCGGCCGAGGAGCTGGCCGAGATGGAGGCCGCCGAGGCCGCCGCCGCGGCCGACGCCGCCGCCCTCGAGGCCGACGACAGCTGACCCGGGTCCCGGTCGGCCGTCCGAGCCTCCCACCCATGCCCCTCGACGGTCGGCGCGTCGTCCTCGGCGTCACCGGCGGCATCGCCGCCTACAAGGCGATCGAGCTGTGCCGCCGGCTGGTCGACGCCGGCGCATCCGTCTCCCCGGTCCTGACCGAGGGGGCCCTGCGGTTCGTCGGGAAGACCACCTTCGACGCCCTGGGCAGCGAGCCCGCCCGCACGTCGCTGTTCGACGATCGCGACCCCATCCCGCACACCCGGCTCGGGCAGGGCGCCGACCTGATCGTGGTGGCCCCGGCGACGGCCCGCCTGCTGGCCGACTACGTCGCCGGGCGGTCCGACGACCTGCTCACGGCCACGCTCCTCGCCACCCGAGCACCGGTGGTCGTCGCCCCGGCCATGCACACCGAGATGTGGGAGCACCCGGCGGTGCAGGAGAACGTCGCCACCCTCGCCCG
>DASTYI010000051.1:0-18904 GCA_035765045.1 Iamia sp.
CCGGCCCGCCACCGCAGCGGATCCACCCCCTGATCCTCTTCCTCCTCCGCCGTCTGGCCATAGGCCTCGTCGTCATCTTCCTGGTGTCGACCGCCGTCTTCCTCGTGACCCGGGTCGTGACCAGCCCGGAGAAGGCGTACCTGCCGATCGACGCCTCGATCGAGCAGCGCCAGGCGGTCCGCGCCGACCTCGGCCTCGACCAGCCCATCGGTGAGCAGTACCTCACCTTCCTCGGCGACCTGGCCCGGGGCGACCTGGGCGACTCCTACTGGCAACCGGGCAAGAGCACCCTCACCCTGGTGCTCGACCGCCTCCCGAGCACACTGCTGCTCAACTCGGTGGCGATCGTCGTGGCCCTGCTGATCGCCGTGCCCCTCGGCATCATCGCCGCCCTCAAGGCGGGTGGGGCGGTCGACCGGATCGCCACCACGGTGTCGCTGCTGGGCCTGAGCGCACCGCAGTTCTGGCTCGGCTTCCTGCTGATCCTCTTCTTCGGCGTGAACCTCCAGTGGTTCCCGACGTCGGGGGCGGACCGGCCGGCGTCGATCGTCCTGCCGGCGCTCGCCCTCGCCCTGCCGACCGCCGGGAAGATCGCCCAGATGATGCGGAGCACGATGATCGACGAGCTCGGTCGTCCCTACATGCTCACCGCCGAGTCGAAGGGCATGGGCCAGACCTACCGGGTCGTGCGCCACGCCCTGCGGAACTGCGCCGTGCCGGTGCTGACCCAGGGCAGCTTCGAGTACGCCCGGATGCTCGCCGGCTTCACCGTCGTGGTGGAGACGGTGTTCGCCTGGCCCGGCGTCGGGTCGATGACGGTCAACGCCCTGGAGCAGCAGGACCTGATGCTGCTCCAGGCGATCGTGATCGTCATCGCCACGCTGATCGTCCTGGTCAACGTGCTGACCGACATCCTCTACTCCGTCGTCGACCCCCGGATCGAGGTGGCCTGATGGCCCACGTCCTCCGCGCTGCGGGTGCCCCCGACGCCCCCCTCGAGCTCCCGCCCGAGCCCTCCCCCGAGGCCGAGGCGGCGGTGGCCGAGGACCGGCCGCTCTCCCGCCGCCAGAAGGTGTGGGGCTTCGTCCGGGAGCTGCTGCGCTCGCCGACCGGCACCTTCGGCCTGCTGATGCTGCTGCTGATGGCCTTCCTCGCCGTCTTCGGCGGGGCGGTCACGCCGCAGGACCCGACGGCCCAGCAGCTGTCGGACCGGCTGCAACCCCCGCTGCTGTGGGGCGGCACGGGCGAGCACATCCTCGGCACCGACCAGCTCGGCCGCGACCTCCTCAGCCGGATCATCGACGGCACCCGGGTGTCGATGTTCGTCGCCTTCGCCGTGGTGCTCGTCGCCGGCAGCTTCGGCGTCGTGGCCGGGATGTCGGCCGGCTACTTCGGGAAGATCGTCGACGCCGTGATCATGCGGATCGCCGACCTCCAGCTGGCGTTCCCCGGCATCCTCCTCAACCTCGTCATCCTCTACGCCCTCGGCGCCAGCACGACGCTGCTGATCGTCGTGCTGTCGATGAACGGCTGGATGGTCTACGCCCGCATGACCCGGAGCCTCGTGCTCTCGGTCCGCAAGAGCGAGTACATCGAGGCCGCCGAGATCGCCGGGGCCAGCCACACCCGGGTGATGTTCGGGCACATCCTCCCGAACCTGGTCCCGTCGCTCCTCACCCTCGGGGTGCTGGAGTTCGCCCGGATCATCCTGGCCGAGGCCTCGCTGTCGTTCCTCGGCTACGGCATCCAGCCCCCGGACTCGTCGTGGGGCCTGACGATCGCCCAGGGCCAGGACTACCTCACCTCGGCCTGGTGGCTGGTCGTCATCCCCGGTCTCGTCATCTGCCTGACCGTCCTCAGCGCCAACCTCTTCGCCTCCTGGCTGCGGGTCCACACCGACCCCCGGCTGCGGGAGAAGCAGATGGCGCGCCAGCTCGACCGGATCCTGCGGGAGCGCCCATGACCACGATCGACCTCTCCACCACCACCACCACCACCGAGCGCATCCTCGAGATCGAGGGCCTCTCGGTCGCCTTCCCCTCGACGCGGGGGCCGGTGTACGGCACCAAGGGCGTGACGATGAACGTCGCCGCCCGCGAGCGCCTCGGCGTGGTGGGCGAGTCGGGCTCGGGCAAGAGCGTGACCGCCCTGGCCGCCCTCGGGCTGGTCCAGAGCCCGGGCCGGATCATGAGCGGCGACGTGCGCTGGCGGGGCGAGAGCATGCTCGACGCCCGCCGGGCCGGGAAGATCCGGGGCAAGCAGATCTCCATGGTCTTCCAGGACCCGATGGTGTCGCTCAACCCGCTGATGACCGTCGGCCGCCAGATCGGCGAGGTCCTGCGCAAGCGGGTCGGGATGAACAGCCCGTCGGCCAAGGCCCGGGCCGCCGAGCTGCTGGACATGGTCGGCATCCCGGCCGCCCGGACCCGGCTCAAGCAGTACCCCTACGAGTTCTCGGGCGGGATGCGCCAGCGGGTGATGATCGCCATCGCCCTGGCCGCCGAGCCCGACCTGCTGATCGCCGACGAGCCGACCACCGCCCTCGACGTCACCATCCAGGCCCAGATCCTCGACCTGCTGTCCGAGCTGAGCCGGGACCTCGGCGTCGCCGTGATGATGATCACCCACGACCTCGGCGTCGTGGCCGAGTTCTGCGACCGGGTCCAGGTGATGTACGCCGGCCGGGTCGTCGAGCGCTCACCCGTCGGGGAGCTCTACGCCGACCCGCTCCACCCCTACAGCGCCGGGCTGATCGCCTCCTCGCCCCGGGTCGACGTGCCCGACGGCGAGCTGGTGTCGATCGACGGCGACCCGCCGGCCCACGCCGATGCCGTGACCGGCTGCCCGTTCCACCTCCGCTGCCCCGAGGCGGTCGAGCGGTGCCGGGTCGAGGAGCCCCCGCTGGTCGAGGTCCGCCCCCGCCGCTGGACCGCCTGCTGGAAGCGCATGGACGAGGTCGCCGCATGAGCGTGCTGGAGAAGGACCCGGTGGTGCCCTCGGGGGGTGCCGGCGAGCCGATCATGCGGGTGACGGACCTGTCGGTGACCTACACCGTCCGGGGCCGGGCCGCCGGCGGGAGGAGCAAGGGGACGGTGTCGGCCGTCGACGGCGTCGACCTGGAGGTGCGACCGGGCGAGACCCTCGGCCTCGTCGGCGAGTCGGGCTGCGGCAAGTCGACCACCGGCCGGGCCCTCCTCGGCCGGATCCCCATCTCGGGGGGCCGGATCGAGTTCGACGGGCGCGACATCACCGGCTGCGGCCGCAAGCAGTGGCGCTCGCTCCACCGCGACATCCAGCTGGTCTTCCAGGACCCCTACGCCTCGCTCAACCCGCGCCGCACGGTGCGCCAGATCATCGGCGAGCCCCTCGTGCTCCACGGCGTGGCCAAGGGCCAGGCCCTCCACGACGCCGTCGACGAGCTGCTCGACATGGTGCGCCTGCCCCGCGCCGCCGCCGGTCGCTACCCCCACGCCTTCTCCGGCGGGCAGCGCCAGCGCATCGTCATCGCCCGGGCCCTGGCCCTGCGGCCCCGCTTCGTGGTGGCCGACGAGCCGGTGTCGGCCCTCGACGTGTCGATCCAGGCCCAGGTCGTCACCCTGCTCAAGGACCTCCAGCGCGACCTCGGCCTGTCGTACCTCTTCATCGCCCACAACCTGGCCGTGATCCGCAACATCGCCGACCGGGTGGCGGTGATGTACCTCGGTCGCATCGTCGAGACCGGCGAGCGCGAGCGCATCTACGCCAACCCGCTCCACCCCTACACCAAGGCCCTCCTCAGCGCGGCGCCGATCCCCGACCCGGCCCTGGAGCGCCCGGGCCGGATCATCCTCTCCGGCGACCCGCCCAGCGCCATCGACCCGCCCGCCGGCTGCCGGTTCCACACCCGCTGCCCGCTGGTCCACGACCGCTGCCGGGTCGAGCGGCCGCCGCTCGTCGACGTCGAGCCCGGCCACCAGGTCGCCTGCTTCGCCGTGACCCCGTCGGTGCCCGCCGAGGTCGACGTCACCGTGGGGGCCCGGTCGTGACCGGCCTGCTGATCGACGGCGCCGAGGTCGCCGGGGCGGGCGCCGCCATCCCGCTGGTGTCGCGGCGCGACGGCTCGTCGCTGGGCGTGCTCGACGGGGCCGGCCCGGCCGACGTCGCCGCCGCCTACGCCACTGCCGCCGCCGCCCAACCGGCGTGGGCCGCCCTCGGCCCCTCGGCCCGGGCCGACGTGCTCGACCGGGCCGCCGCCCTGTTCCGCGAGCGGGCCGACGCCATGGGCGAGACGATCTCCCACGAGATGGGCAAGCCCCTCGGCGAGGCCCGCACCGAGGTGGCCAAGGGCGCCGCCAGCCTCGAGTACCACGCCCAGGCCGGCTTCCGGGCCCTGGGCTCGACCTACGTGACCGACACCGGTGAGGACGTCTTCACCGTGGCCGAACCGCTCGGCGTGGTCTGCCTGATCACCCCGTGGAACTTCCCGTTCACGCTGCCGATCAAGAAGATCGCCGCCGCCCTGGCCACCGGGAACGCGGCCGTGTTCAAGCCGGCGCCCAACGCCGTGCTGTGCGCCCTCGACATCGGCCGGACGCTGCTCGACGCCGGGCTGCCCCCCGGGGTGCTCAACGTCGTCCTGGGCGACACCGCGGTGATCGAGGAGGCCCTCCTCACCGACCCGGCGCTCGCCGGCGTCAGCTTCACCGGCTCGTGGGCCACGGCCCAGAAGATCCACCGCCGGCTCTCGGTCGAGGTCCCGCTCCAGGCCGAGCTGGGCGGCAAGAACGCCCTCGTGGTGTGGCGCGACGCCGACCCGGCCGTCGCCGCCGACGTGATCGCCCAGTCGTCGTTCCGCAACAACGGCCAGATCTGCACCTCGGCCGGGCGGGTGCTCGTGCACGACGCCGTGGCCGACGCCGTCCTCGCCGCCCTGCGGGCGCTGGTCGAGGCCCGGCCGGCGTCGAGCACCGACGGCGACCATGGGATCATGGCCTCGGAGGCCCAGCACCGGGCCGTGGCCGACGTGGTCGAGCGCCACGCCGCCGCCGTGGGCGAGGTGGTGCGGGCCCCGTGGCCCGACGGGCTGATGGCGCCGACGCTGCTCGTCGCCCCGCCCGCCGGCGAGCTCACCGAGGAGGAGATCTTCGGCCCCGTCGTCACCGTCGAGCGGTTCGCCGACCTCGACGAGGCGGTCGAGAAGGCCAACGCCACCGCCTACGGCCTGACCGCCGGCATCGTCACGTCCGACCTCGGCGTGGCCCACGCCTTCTGGCGCCGCAGCACCGCCGGCACCGTCAAGGTCAACGCCCCCCTCACGGGCACGCCGTACCACGTCCCCATCCAGGGCTTCGGGCGCTCCGGCGCCGGCGCCGGCGAGGGCGGCGAGGTCGGCATCGAGTTCTTCACCCGCCGCAAGGCCGTGCACATCCGCCGGCCCGGCTGATCCCCCAAGGAGAGAGACCCATGTCCAAGATCACCCTCGACGAGGCGCGCACCATCATCGCCGCCGGCCTGGCCAACGCCGAGGAGCAGGGGGTCGGGATGGCCCTCGCCGTCGTCGACTACGCCGGCCAGCTCGTCGCCTTCGAGCGGGCCGACGACGCCCCGTGGATCGTGTCCGAGATCGCCTGGCGCAAGGCCCGCACCTCGGCCGCCTTCGGCAAGCCCAGCTCCGACCGCGAGGAGGGCTGGCGCGAGCGCCCCTTCTTCGCCAACAGCGTGATCGCCCTGGGCGACTACGTCGTCGGCCGGGGTGCCGTCCCGCTGTTCCGGGGTGAGGAGCTGATCGGCGCCGTCGGCGCCAGCGGCGGCCTCCCCACCCAGGACGAGATCGCCGCCATCGCCGGTGCCGACGCCTTCACCGCCCTGGTCGCGGACGCCGCCACCGCCTGATGCACGGAGCCGTCACCAGCGGGCACCCGCTCGGGACCGAGGCGGGGTTGGACGCGCTGCGGCGGGGCGGGTCGAGCGTCGACGCCGCCCTCGCCGCCGCGTTCACCCAGTGGGCCGTCAGCAGCCCGGTCTGCGGACCGGGCGGCGACCTCTTCGTGCTCCACGTCGAGGGCGACGACGTCACCACCTACGGGGGCTGGTCGTCGACCCCGGCGCGCCTGGACCCGACCGCCGAGCTCCCCGCCCGGGGTGGCGGCTCGGCCGTGGTGCCGGGCGCCCTGGCCGGGGCCGAGGCGGCGTGGCGGGCGGCGGGCCGGCTCCCGTGGCGGTCGCTCTTCACCGACGCCGTGGCCCACGCCGAGGGTCACGAGGTCACCCCGTGGATGGCGGCCAGCTACGCCAGTTGCGTGGCCAAGGGCCAGGCCGACGCCCTGGAGGCGGTGATCGGCCGTCGTGACGCCCCGGCGGTGGGGGAGACGGTGGCCTGCCCCGACCTGGGCCGGTCGCTCGGCCGCATCGCCGAGGCCGGGGCCGCCGCCCTGCGCGACGGCGCCCTCGGGGCCGAGGTGGCCGCCGCCGCCGAGGCCGACGGGCTGGCCCTCCGGGCCGACGACCTCGCCGCCGTCACCGCCCAGGTGGCGCCGGGGGAGCGGACCGACCTCGGCGACTGCACCGTCACCGTCCCCGGCGCCCCCAGCCAGGCCGGCATCGCCGCCCAGCTGCTCGCCGCCGTCGACCCGGCCGTCGACCCCGCCTCCACCGCCTTCTGCGCCGCCGTCGCCCCCCTGACCCGCGACCTGCTCGTCGAGCGCTGCACCGTCGGGCTCCCGGGGACGGCCGTGTCGATGGCCGCCGACGCCACCTCGACCGCGGTCGTGGTCCACAGCCTGGCCGGCGTCCAGTACGGCAGCGGCTGGGTGGCCCGGGGCACCGGCATCGCCCTGGGCAACCGGGTCGGCACCGCCCTCAGCACCCGGGCCGACCTGCCCGCCGCCAACCCGGTGCCGGGCGCGGTCGTGCCCCACACCCTGAGCGCCGCCGTCGTCCGCCTCGGCGGGGTCGACACCGTGGTCGCCACGCCGGGCGGCGACCGCCAGGTCCAGTGGCTGGCCCAGGCCGTCCAGCGGGTCCGCCGCTCGGCGCCGCTGCCCGTCGTGGTCGGCGGGCCCCGCTGGTTCGTCTGCCCCGAGGGCGACCGCTTCGGCGTCCCCGGCGGCATCGGCTCGGAGTGGTTCTGCTTCGCCGAGCCCGGGATCGCCTGGGCCGGCGACCCGACCGTCGCCGGCTTCGCCGTGCGCCCCGTCGACTGGGTCGGCGGCGGCCTCCAGGCCATCGCCCGCGGCCCCCGCGGGATCCACCCGGCCGGCGACCCCCGGGGCGGGGGGACGGCGGCCACCACCGACGGCGGGACGGTCGGCGCGCTCGCCGCCGTCGGCCCGGCGCCACGAGATCGAGGAGACATCGATGTATGACGGGTTGGAGGTCGACCGGAAGTGGGCGGCCGAGGTGGCGGCCGCCCTGGCCGCCCTGGCGGACGCCAACCGGGACGAGCTGCGGCGGGCCAACCGGGAGGGGCGCTTCCCGGCCGAGCTGTACGCCGAGATGGGCCGCCGGGGCTGGGTGGGCCCGACCACGCCGGTGGCCCTCGGCGGGCTCGGCGGCGGGGTGGCCGAGTACTGCGTGATCGCCGAGGAGGTCGGGCGCACCGGCCTGGTCTCGCCCCAGATCTCGGTCCAGGGCCAGCGCTGGCTGTCCGACTGGGGCACCGACGAGCAGCGGGAGCGCTACCTCGGCCCGATGGCCCGGGGCGAGCTGATCTTCTCCGAGTCGATCTCGGAGCCCGGCGTGGGCTCGTCGCTCAAGCTGATGCGGTCGACGGCCACGCCCGACGGCGACGACTGGATCCTCGACGGGACCAAGTGCCACGTGAACCTCGGGCACCAGTCCGACGTCACCCTCCTCTACGCCATGGCCCCCGAGGGCCTGACCGCCTTCCTGGTCGACACCGACCTCCCGGGCTTCTCCTCCGAGCAGACCGAGCCCGTCGGCCTCCGACTGATCCCCACCGCCGACATGCACTTCGACGGGGTGCGGGTGCCGTCGTCGGCCGTCCTGGGCGAGCCCGGCCGGGGGATGGACACCTTCTTCTCCACGTTCAACATCAGCCGTCTGGGCAACGCCTCGGAGCTGATCGGCTTCGGCCGCCGGGCCCTGGCCGACGCCGTGGCCTACGGCCGGGACCGGGAGGTCGGCGACAGCGTCGTCACCGACTTCCAGGGCATCCGCTGGACATTGGCCGACCGCTACGCCGACCTCTACGGGGCCGCCCTGGCCCGCAACCAGGCGGCCAACGTGGCGGCGACGGGGGAGGACCCGGGCGTCGCCACCAGCCTGGCCAAGAAGATGGCCATCGAGGCGTCGGAGGCGGCGGTGGGCGAGGCCTACGCCCTCGTCGGCGGGCACGGCCTCTACCACGACACCGACTACGCCACGCTCGTCCTCGACGCCAAGGTCCTCCGCATCGCCGGCGGCTCGCTCGAGGTCCTCCGCAACCACCTGGCCCGCTCGATCCTGAAGGCCGACGACCTGATGGGGCTGGCATGAGCGCCTGGCCCCGCAACCTGGCGACGCTGATCACCGACCGGGCCGAGGCCCGGCCCGACGCCCCCTTCGGCATGGTCGGCTCCGAGCGCACCCTCGGCGACGTCGTCGCCCTGGCCGGCCGGGCCGCCGCCACCTACGCCGAGCTCGGCGTCGAGGTGGGCGACCGGGTCGCCGTCATCGGCACCAACAGCGACGCCTACCTGGTCGACTGGGTGGCGCTCCAGCTGGCCGGGGCCGAGCCGGCGCTGATCAACCCGACCTACCCGGCCGACCTGCTGCGGGTCATGCTCCAGCACCTCGACCCCCGGATGGTCGTCTGGGTCGGGCCCGACGTCGACGTGTCGGCGTGCCCCGGCGTGCCCCACGTCGACGCCCGGGGGATCGACGAGGGCTGGCTGGTGGTCGACGGCGAGCCGACGGTGGTCGCCGGCGCCGTCGAGGACCTGCCCGGCCTGGGCCGGGGCCCGGCCGACGGCGCCGGGTCGATGCACACCTCGGGCACCACCGGCACCCCCAAGTTCTGCATCCAGAGCCACGAGTACTTCCTGCGGCTGGGCCGCTTCATCGCCGACACCATGGGCATCCACGGCGACGACACCGTCCTCGCCCCGCTGCCGCTGTTCCACATCAACCCGCTCGGCTACGGCGTGATCGGCGGGCTGACGGCCCGGGCCGGGGTGCTGTCGATGCCCCGCTTCTCCGCCTCCGGCTTCTGGCCCGACGTCGTCGCCGCCGAGGCGTCGGTGCTGATCCTCCACGCCCCGCCGGTCGAGATCCTCAAGCGGGCGACCACGCCGGCCGACGCCGCCGGGCACCGGGTCCGAATCGTGTTCTTCGCCGACGGCGAGTTCCTCGACACCTTCGGGATCCCGATGGGCGTCTCCGCCTACGGCTCGACCGAGGCCGGGGGGCTGTGCCACACGTGGACGTGGCGGCGGGGCGACGTGGCCACCGACCTCCCCGAGGGGATGTCCCGCTACGGCGGCCGGTCCCGGCCCGAGGTGCAGTGGTCGGTCGACCCGGTCGACGGCGAGATCCTGCTCAAGGCCGACCGGCCCCACGTCCTGTTCGAGGGCTACCTCCGCGACGGGCGCATCGACCCCGCCCTCGACGACGAGGGCTGGTTCGCCACCGGCGACGTCGGCCGGGTCGACGCCGCCGGCAACCTCGTCTTCATCGAGCGGGCCGCCGAGTCGATCCGGGTCAAGGGCGAGTACGTGCCCATCGGCTTCGTCGAGGACCACTTCTCGGCCGCCGGGCTGGGCTTCTCCGACCTGGCGATCTGGCGGGCCGACAGCGACCTGGTCGACCACGAGGTCGCCCTCTACGCGGCGTCGCCGGCCCCGCTCGACGTCGACGCCCTCCGCACCGCCGCCGCCGGCCTGCCCGCCTTCATGCGCCCGGCCGTCGTGCTCCGGGTCGACGCCATCCCGCGCGACGACGGGGTGGGCAAGATCCGGCGGCGCCAGCTCGACACCTGCACCGTCGTCGAACGGGTGGCGCTGTGACGGCGCTCGACGCCGTGGAGACCGACGACGTCCCGCCCCGGATCACCGGGGTGGTCGACTTCCACGTCCACACCGCCCCGTCGCTGGTCGAGCGCCACCACCACGACGGCGAGGTCCTGCCGCTCGCCGCCGCCGCCGGGATCGACACCGTCGTCCTCAAGGCCCACGAGGGCTCGACGGCGGAGCGGGCCGCCCTGCTCGGCGGGGGCGCCGTCGGCTCGGTCGTCCTCAACTCGCCGGTCGGCGGGGCCAACCCCGACGCCGTCGAGGTCGCCGCCCGGCTCGGCGCCCGGGTCGTGTGGATGCCGACGATCTCCTCGGTCGCCCACCAGGCCGCCTCGCGCAGCGCCGAGCTGGAGGCGCACCGGGGCGTGTCGCTCCGCACCGTCCCCGTCACCGACGACGGCGCCCTCCTCGACGAGTGGCTCGAGGTCTTCGACGTCGTCGCCCGGCACGACCTCGTGCTCTCGTCGGGCCACCTCACCGCCGACGAGACCGTCGTCGCCTTCGCCGCCGCCCGGGCCCGGGGCGTCACCCGCCTCGTCGTGACCCACCCGCTCCTGCCCTTCCTCGGCTGGCGGCCCGACCACTGCGACTCCCTGCGCGACCTCGGCGCCCACCTGGAGGTCGGCGTCCTGGCCGACCTGCTGGCCGGACCGCCCGAGGACCTGGTGGCCACCACGCAGCTGGCCGCCACCTACCCGCCCGAGCTGCTCGTGTTCGGCAGCGACCTCGGGCACCGCAGCTACCCCGACATCGAGCCCGGCGTGAACGGGTGGGTGCGCCGCGCCTGCCCCGTGCTGGGCGAACGCCACCTGGAGGCCCTGATGACCACCACCGGACGAGAGCTCCTGGCGCCATGAGCGGGGGGACGCGCACCGTGGCGCTGGTCCCCGGCGACGGCGTCGGCGAGGAGGTGCTGGACGGGCCGCTCGCCATCGCCCGCCAGCTCGAGGCTCGGGGGGTGCTGCGACTCACCGGGCCCTGGCCGGCCGGGGCGACGTCGTTCGGCGCCACCGGCGAGGTGCTGCCGGCGGGGACGGTGGCGGCCTGCGAGGCCGCCGACGCCGTCCTGCTCGGCGCCATCGGCGAGCACCCCGGCGTCTCGGCCCCCGGCTTCCGCCCCGAGCTGGCCCTGATCGGGCTGCGCGAGCACTTCGACCTGCGGGTGAGCGTGCGCCAGGTGTGGCAGCCCAAGCGGGCGCCGCTGACCTTCGTGCGCAACCTGCTCGGCGGCGCCTACGGGGCGGCCTCGGTGCGGGTCGAGAGCGACGGGTCGGGCCCGGCCAGCGACACCTTCACCCTCACCGTCCCCCAGGTGCGCGAGCTGGTCGGCATCGCCGCCGCCTACGCCCAGCGGGAGGGCGGCCCGCTGATCTCGGTCGACAAGGCCAACCTGCTGGCGACCAGCCGGCTGTGGCGGGCCGTCGTGTCGGAGGCGGCGGCGGAGCTCGGGGTCGAGGTCCGCCACGTGCTGGTCGACCGCTTCGCCTTCGAGCTCGGCGGTGGCGACCTGCCCGAGGGCGTCGTCCTCACCGAGGGCCTCTTCGGCGACATCCTCAGCGACCTGGCCTGCGGCCGGGCCGGGTCGATCGCCCTCTGCGGCTCGGCCTCGGTCAACCCCGGCCCGGCGTCGGCCGGCGCCTGCGTCGGGCTGTTCGAGCCCGTCCACGGCTCGGCGCCCCGGCGGGCCGGGCAGGGCGTCGTCAACCCGGCCGGTGGCTTCCTCGCCCTCGCCGCCCTGCTCGAGTGGTTCCCCGACACTGCGGCCTGGGCCGAGCCCGTGCGTGACGCCCTCGGCGCCGCCCTCGCCTCCGGCCCCCCCACCTACGACCTGGCCGGCGACGAGCCCTCCGCCACCACCGCCGAGTTCTCGTCCCGCGTCGTCGCCGCCTTCACCGACGCCCTGTGACCCCCCGCCCCCTCCCACCCCGTCGTCCCCGTTCTGAGGCGTGGCGGGTCCCCGGCCGGTCCCTGTGCGCCTCAGAACGGGGCATCCCCGGTTCTGAGGCGTGGCGGGGTCCTGGCTGTTGCGTGTGCGCCTCAGAAGGGGGCATCCCCGGTTCTGAGGCGTGGCGGGGCTCCGGCCGTTGCGTGTGCGCCTCAGAACGGGGCCGGGGCATCCCCGGTTCTGAGGCGTGGTGGGGCCCTGGCCGTTGCCTGTACGCCTCAGAACGGGGACGGGGCAGCCCCGGTTCTGAGGCGGGGCGTGATCGTGGCTGGACCCTGTGCGCCTCAGAACGGGGACGGGGCGGCGGGCGGTGCCGGCGATGAGCGAGGAGCGGGAGAGCCACCCGGTCGCCTTCGGGTACCTGTTCGGCGTCTACCTCCTCGCCGGGGCGGGGGAGACCTTCGTCTCGCCGCTGTTCCCGATCGTCCGCGAGGAGCTCGGGCTCCGGGTCGCCGACCAGGCCCTGCTGACCGCCGCCCTCACCGTCGCCATCGGCATCGCCAACCTGGCCGGCGGGTGGATGGGGACCCGGCACGGCGACCGGGCCGCGGTGCGCCTGTCCGCCGCCCTCGTCGCCGTCGGCTGCGGGCTGAGCGGCGCCGCCCCCGGCCTCGCCGTGCTCGCCGTCGGCCAGGCCGTGACCGGCCTCGGCGTCGGCCTCTTCTTCGGTCCCGGGCTGGCCCTGATCGGGCGGATGTACGTGCGCTCCAGAGGCCGGGCCATCGCCTCCTACGGCCTGGCCTACTCCCTCGGCCTGGCCGCCGCCGCCTTCTCCACCAACGCCGGGGCCAGCGGCTGGCGGGCCGTCTTCTTCGCCACCGCCGTCAGCTCCGGCATCCTCGCCCTGCTCGCCCCCGCCCTGCCCGACGCCGTGGCCGACAGCCCGCCCACGGTCGCCTCGCTGTGGGCCGAGACCCGCGGCCACCTGGCCTCGCCCGGCTACCGGCTGGCGCTGCTCGTCGGGGTGGTGGCCGGCACCAACCACTACGTCGTGGCCGGGCTGACGCCGGAGCACTTCGTCGCCCGCGGCGTGGCCCTCGGCCTGGCCGCCGGGCTGGTCGGCGTCGGGCGGCTCGCCTCGGTCGGCGGCAAGGTCGTCGCCGGCCGGCTGTTCGACCGCCACGGCGGCCGGCGGACGGTCCAGGTCGTGGTGGCCGCGACGATCGTGTCGGGCGTCCTCCTGCTGCTGCCGCCGGGGCGGATCGGGCTCGTCGCCGTCGTCCCCTTCGTCTGCACCACGGCGATGCTGTTCCCCGTCTCCAACGCCGTGGTGATCGGGTCGCTGCCGGGTCACGCCACGTGGGGGGTCGGCGTCTACCGCTGCGTGCTGGTCGGCTCGGCCGCCGCCTGCGCCGGGCTGGTGAGCCTGGCCCTCACCGCGACCAGCACCACCGTCGTCATGGTCGCCGCCCTCGTGATCCCCCTCGCCGTCCTGGCCGTCACCTTCGCCCCGTCGTTCGCCGGCGTGGCCGGCCCGCCCGTCCCCACCTCCTCGCCGTCCCTGGAGAGCGCATGACCCCGCCCGCCCCCACCGGACCCGCCGTGCGGGTCGAGGTCGACGCCGCCGTCGCCGTGGTGACCCTCGACCGCCCCGCCACCCGCAACGTGGTGTCCGACCAGCCCCTGCTCGACGAGCTCGTCGCCGCCTGCGCCCGGCTCGACGCCGACCCGTCGGTGCGGGTCGTCGTGCTGACCGGGGCCGGGCCGGCGTTCTCGGCGGGCGGCAACGTCCGGGCCATGCACGAGCGGGAGGGCGCCTTCGGCGGACCGCCCCACGAGCTGGAGGCGTGGTACCGCGACGGCATCCAGCGCCTCGTCCGGGCCGTCCACGGGCTGCGGGCGGTGACGATCGCGGCGGTCAACGGCCCTGCCATCGGCGCCGGCTTCGACCTCGCCCTGGCCTGCGATCTCCGCCTCGCCTCCACCACCGCCCGCTTCGGCGAGACCTTCGTCGACCTCGGGATCATCCCCGGCGACGGCGGGGCCTGGTTCCTCCCCCGAGCGGTCGGGGGGCAGCGGGCGGCCGAGCTGACCTACACGGCGCGCATCGTCGACGCCGCCGAGGCCCGCCGGCTCGGGATCGTCCTCGCCGTCCACCCGCCAGCCCTCCTCCTGGCCGAGGCCCGGGCCCTGGCCGCGTCGATCGCCGCCAAGCCGGCCCCGGCCCTGCGGGCGGCCAAGGCCCTGCTGCGCGGGTCCGAGGCCCCGCTCGGCGACGTCCTCGATCGCTCCGCCGCCCTCCAGGCCCTGATGCACCAGACCCCCGAGCACCACGCCGCCACCGCCGCCTTCGTCACCGCCGCCGCCACCCGCCGCGCCGCCCGTCCCTCGTCCCCGGCCCCCTCGTCGGCCTCGTCGGCCCCGTCGTCGACCCGGGACGAGCGGCTGGCGATCGCCCTGGGGGGGACGATCCCCCCACCGGCGCCCCCGAAGGGCCGCTACGTCCGCTTCGCCCGCGACGGCGACCGGGCCTGGCTCGGCGGCGTGGTCGGCGTCCGCGACGGCGTGGTGGTCAACCCGGGCAAGCTGGGCGCCACCGTCGACGTCGCCGCCGGCCAGGCCTCGGCCCGCCAGTGCGCCCTCAACCACCTGGTCGTGCTGTACCACGAGCTCGGCACCCTCGACCGGGTCGACCGGGTCCTGCGGATGATCGGCTACATCGCCTGCGTCGAGGGCTTCACCGACCAGACCCCCGTGCTCGACGGGGCCTCGGAGGTCCTCCTCGAGGTGCTCGGGGACGACGGCGGGACCCACGCCCGCGCCGCCCTGGGGGTCAACCAGCTCGGCCTCGACGCCCCGGTCGAGGTGGAGATGGTGGTCCGCCTGGCCGGCTGACGGCGGCCTGACCAGGGCCCCGGCTTCGCTGTCGCGGGGGGTCCTCATACTGCGGGACATGGAAGCCTCCGCCGTGCACTTCGCAGCCGTCGCCCGCACGCTCGGCGAGGCGGCGCGGGCCCGGGGCCTGGTCGTCCCGGCGTTCCGCAGCCCGCCCCGCCGCCGGGGGGCCTCCCGCACCCTCCGCCGCTGGCCCGACGGTGGGGCCACCGTCTCGGTCGAGGTCACGGGCCGCCCCCGCGAGGCGGTCGTCGCCGACATGGTCGAGGGCGTCGTCGTCGTCAACGGTGTCACCGGCGCCGCCGCCACCCGTCTCCGCACCACCCTGTGGGAGGCGGTCCTCGCCGCCTCCGACCGCGCCGCCGAGGCCGCCTGATGCCCGCCGCTCCACCCACGTCCCCCCGCCGCGACCGATCCCGACAAGAACCAGTTCTTGTCTGGATCGGTCGCGGGTGTCGCTGGCCCGGCCGTTCTGGCGCGGTCAGGTCGCGTGGACGCGACCGGACCGGCGCCGAAACGGTGGTCCCGCCCTACGGGAGGCGTCAGGCGCGGCCCGGTCGCGCCCACGCGACGATCTCCGACAAGAACCAGTTCTGGTCGGGATCGGTCGCGTAGAGAGGTGGACCCGTGCGGCGCGCGCCGGATCGGCCGGCCGGTAGGGTCGCCTGTCCGATGCCTGCTCCTGCGCCTCCGTCCCCCGGGAGGCGGCGTGGCCGTCCCGACCGGCTGGTCGCCGTGGTCGTCTGCCTCCCCGGCCTCGAACCGCTGGTGGCGGCGGAGCTCGACGGCCTCGGCATCCGCAGCCGCCCGGCCGGCACCGGCGCCCTGGCCGCCCGGCTCACCACCCGCCAGCTCTACGAGGCGAACGTCCGGCTGGCCACGGCCACCCGCCTGCTGGTCGACGCCGGCGACCTCACCGCCCGCTCCTTCGCCGCCCTCGAGGAGCGGGTCGACGCCATCGACCTCGACCCCTACATCGACCGGCGCCGCCCCGTCCGGCTCCGCATCACCAGCCACCGCTCGAAGCTGCACCACACCGGTGCGGTGGAGGAGCGGCTCCGCCGGCTGCTCGATCTCGGCCCCCCGCCCGGCCCCGACCCGGACGGGGGGCCGGACACCGGGCCGCCCCCGCAGCTGGTCGTGGTCCGGATCGACCGCGACCGCATGGCCGTCCGCGTCGACAGCTCCGGCGCCCCCCTCCACCACCGCGGCTGGCGGGGCCCGGCGGGGAAGGCTCCGCTCCGCGAGACTCTGGCCGCCGCCGCCCTGGCCGCCGTCGGCTGGCGGCCCGACCAGCCGCTGGTCGACCCGTTCGCCGGCTCGGGCACCATCGCCGTCGAGGCCGCTCGGCGGGCCGCCGGCATCGCCCCCGGTGCCGATCGTCGCTTCGCCGTCGAGGGCTGGCCCGCCTTCGCCCCCGGCACGTGGGCCTCGGTCCAGGCCGGCGTCCGCGCCGACCGTGGAGGGGCGGCCGCCGGCGCGCCGATCCTCGCCCGTGACCGCGACGCCGGAGCGGTCGTCGCCGCCACCGAGAACGCCGCCCGGGCCGGGGTGACCGACCGTGTCGATGTCGCCCACGCCGCCGTCTCGGCGCTCGCCCCGCCGCCCGGCACCACGCCGGGTTGGATCGTCACCAACCCACCGTGGGGCGGGCGCCTCGGCGGCCCCGGCGACGTCCGCGACGTCTACGCCCGGCTCGGCCAGGTCGCCGCCGAGCGGTTCGCCGGCTGGGGCCTCGCCCTGCTGGTGCCCGACGTCCGCCTGGCCCACGCCGCCGGTGTGCGGGGCGAGCCGGTGTGGCGGTCGCGCGCCGGCCCGTCGCCCGTGCACCTCATGGTCCGCCCGCCCGGCTGACCCCGATCCCGCGCCGACCGCTCAGACCCAGTCGCGCGCCATCAGCGTGGGGGAGGGGGTGAACCCGACCCGCTCGAAGTAGCCCGCGTCCAGCGCCAGCTCGAAGGCGTGCGGGTCGCCGATGTCGTCGGCCCCGCCCCAGCTCAGGCCCTCGGCGGTGTCCTCGGCGCACGCCGGGGACTCGGGAGCGATGGCCACATCCAGGTCCAGGTCGAGCTCGGTCGTGGGCTCGGTCACCAGCGACGCGCCCAGGTTGAGGGCGTTGCGGTCCCGTGTGGTGAGCCACCACCCGTCGCCCCCGGTGCCCTCGGGCGGGGCGCCGAGGAACCGCCACTCGAGGAACCGCAGCACCGAGGTGTGGTCGTACACCCGGCTGTCGACCGAGCCCGGCCGGCAGTAGGGCGAGGCCAGCACGGTCGGGATCCGGAACCCGGCCTGGCCGAAGTCCTCGGCGTCGTCGTCGCTGGCCCGATCGTCGGCGAAGGTCGGCGGCGCCACGTGGTCGAAGAACCCGCCCCACTCGTCGTAGGTGAGGACGAAGAGCCCCCGCTCCCAGTGCGGCGAGCGGGCGAAGGCGGCGAAGACGTCGCGCACGAACCGCTCGCCGGCGCGCACGTCGCCGTGCGGGTGGTTGTCGGTGCGCGACCCACCGAGGAAGCCCGGGTCGACGAACGACACCGCCGGCAGGGTCCCCTCCTCGCAGCGGCTGAAGTAGTCGTCGACCAGCGACGCCCACGGCGTCATCCGGGTCCCCCACAGCAGCGTCGTCGGCAGGTCGGTGTAGAAGTAGCCGTGCGGGACGCCGGCGGCGTCGAGCCGGTCCCAGATCGTCTCCCAGGTGAACCCGCCCTCGTCGAGCGGCAGGTAGTTCGTCTTCTGCCCGCCGGACTGGCCCGAGTGCAGGTACTCCCGGTTGGGGTAGGTCGGGCCCAGCAGCGAGGCGAAGGAGTGGTCGCACACCGTGAAGCGGCGGGCCAGGCGGGAGGTGAAGGGCAGGTCGTCGCCGAGGTAGTAGCCGAGGGCGAAGGGGTCGTTGCGGCTGCCGTCGGCGAGGAAGCCGTGGTCGCGCTGGACCCGCCCGTGGTCCCAGCCGTGCCCGGGGTCGGGGTGCCCGCAGCCGCGCCACGGGTTCCCCCCGTCCAGCAGCTCGAGCAGGTGCTGGGTCGAGACCTCCTGGCCGGTCGGGTCGGCGAAGACCTGGTCGAGGTCCGCCGTCACCCCGAAGTCGCCGCCGTAGCGGCTGCGGCCCTGCTCCAGCCACGTCTCGTCGCCACCGAGCCACCCGAGCCAGTGGTCGAACGAGCGGTTCTCCATCATCACGACGACCACGTGGTCGATCCCGGAGTCGGCGGCCGGCCCGTCGAGGATCGACCCGGCGGGCACGCCCTGGGCGTCGGTGGTCGACGGCGCCGCCGTGGTCGACGACCCACCCCCCGAGCCGTCCGGCCCCGACGAGCGGCCCGCGCCTCGGCCGTCGTCGTCGGAGCAGGCGGCCAGCGCGGCGCCGCCGAGCACGAGGAACCCGCCGGCCCGTCCGGCGTGCATGAGGAACGTCCTGCGGTCCATGCCACCCCCCTGGTGATCGTGGTGGGACGAGCGGGACCGTACCGCCCCGGCAGAGGTCCCCGCCGCCAGGTATGGTCACGCGCGTTTCCACAGCCAGGTGCAGGAGGTCCGACGATGCTCGACGTGGTGATCCGAGGGGGGTCGATCGTGGACGGGAGCGGCGCCCCGCCGACCACCGGCGACGTCGGCGTGTGCGACGGCCGCATCGTGGCCGTGGGCGAGGTCGACGAGCCCGCCCGTCGCGAGATCGACGCCGACGGCGCCATCGTCACCCCCGGGTGGGTCGACGTCCACACCCACTACGACGGCCAGGCCACGTGGGACGACGCCTTCGAGCCCTCGGCCAGCAACGGCGTGACCAGCCTGGTGATGGGCAACTGCGGCGTCGGCTTCGCCCCCGTCCGCCCCGACGACGTCGACGCCCTGATCGACCTGATGGAGGGCGTCGAGGACATCCCCGGCGCCGCCCTCCACGTCGGCATGCCCTGGGGGAGCTGGGAGACCTTCGGCGAGTACCTCGACCTGCTCGCCGGCCGGGAGTACGCCCTCGACATCGGCGCCCACATCGCCCACGGCGCCCTCCGCTTCTACGTGATGGGCGAGCGGGCCTACGACGACCAGGACGCGACGGCCGACGAGATCGAGCAGATGGCCCGCATCGTCGGCGAGGCGTTCGCTGCCGGCGCCGCCGGGTTCTCGAGCAACCGGTTCCGGG
>DASTYI010000052.1:0-21047 GCA_035765045.1 Iamia sp.
GTGGGGCCCCTCGGGCTGGCCGGCCGGCAGCGGGCCGTGACCGTGCCCGGCGAGCTCAAGGTCGTCCCCGCCTTCCCCAGCCGGGCCGACGCCGAGCTGCGCCTGGCCCGGGCCCGCCGGCTGGAGCTGGGCGTCCGCACCGTCCGCCTCCCGGGCACCGGTACCGACTTCGACCAGCTGCGCGAGTACAGCCCCGATGACGACTTCCGCCGCATCGATTGGGCCGCCACCGCCCGGGCCGGCCGGGCCATCGTCCGCACCTACCGGGCCGAGCGGAACCAGACGATCATGGTCCTGGTCGACGTGGGACGGACCACCGCCGGGCGGATCAGCGACGTGCCCCGGCTGGAGCACCTCCTCGACGCCACCTTCGCCCTGGTCACCGTGGCCACCGGGCTGGAGGACGGGGTCGGCGTGGTCGCCTACGACGACCGGGTCCGGGCCTCGCTGCCGCCGTCGCACCGCCCCGACCAGCTGGCCCGGGTGGTCGAGGCCACCTACGACCTCGAACCGGCGCTGGTCGAGACCGACCACCGGGGTGCGCTCAGCCACCTCAAGGCCCGCCACAAGCGGCTGACGACGGTCGTCATCGCCACCGACCTGACCGAGGCCACCGTGGCCCAGACGCTGCTGCCGGCCCTGCCCCTGGTGCTGCGGGACACGGCGGTGATCGTGGTCTCGGTCGCCGACCCCGAGGTCCAGGGGTGGGCCGACGCCCCCGCCCCCGACGACGAGGCCGCCTACCGGCGGGCCGCCGCCACCTCGGCCCTCGACGAGCGGGCCCGGCTGGCCGCCCGGCTGCGCGGCCTCGGCGTCACCGTGGTCGACGCCCCGCCTGGCCGTCTCGCCGGCCGCCTCGTCGACACCTACCTCAACGCCCGCTGACCCCGCTCAGACGAGGGCGGGGCGGGGGGTGGCGACCGGGGCGAGGGGGTCGAGCGGCACCCACGTCGGGCGCAGCTCCTCCAGGGCGCCGGTCCAGCCCTCGGCCACCGCCTGGCGGCCCCGACCGAGGATCCAGGCCAGGAAGGCGACCCACACCACCACGCCGACGGCGATCCGCACCCCCGCCGGGATGGCCGGGGCGCCGGTGACGAAGCCCTCGACCAGCCCCGCCACCAGGAAGCCCAGCGCCGTCCCCAGCACGATCGTGACGCTGCGCCGGCCCTCCTCCCCCAGCGCCTGCGGGCGGGACCGGTCGCCGGGGGCGAACAGGGCCCACCCCACCCGCAGCCCCGCCGCCCCGGCCACGGTGATGGCGGTCAGCTCCAGCAGCCCGTGCGGGAGCACGTAGACGACGAAGACCGACCAGAACTCGCCCCGCTGGAGGAACAGCCCGGCGACGGTCCCGAGGGCGGCGCCGTTCTCGAACAGGACCAGGGCCCCGGGGAAGACGGCCAGCGCCCCCAGGGCGTAGGCCAGCACCGACACCTGGATGTTGTTGGTGGTGACGGCGCTGAAGAAGACGATCGACGGGTTCTCCGAGTAGTAGGACACGAAGTCCTCCTCGGCGTAGGTCTGCTGGTAGCCGTCGGGCAGCACCAGGTCGAGGCGGTCGGGGGCCAGCCAGAACACCAGGGCCAGGACGATCCCGGTCCCCCAGAAGAGCACCATGCTGGCCAGCAGCTGGCGCCGGCACGTCCACACCGCGGCCGGGAAGCTGTCGACCAGGAACCGCCGCACCGTGGCCAGCCGGGCCACCCGGGCGCCGTGGATGGCGGCGTGGCTGGCCGCCACCACCGTCGACAGCCGGCGGACGAGGGCGGCGTCGCGGTAGGTCGTGCGGGCCTGCGACAGGTGGAGGGTGACGTCCTGGTAGCGGCGCAGGAGCTCGTCGATCTCCGGGCCCGACAGGTCGTGGCGCCGCCCGGCCCGCCGGGCCAGCTCGGCGGTGCGCTGCCACTCCGGCTCGTGCCGGGCGATGAAGCGGTCGACGTCCACCGGAGCGGTACCGTACCCGGATCAGCGCCCAGGGCTTCCGCATCGTGACCCCCGAGGCGGTCGAGCTCGACCTCGACGCCGCCGGGCTCGCCAGCCGGCTCCTCGCCGCCCTGATCGACCTGGTCCTGGTGACGATCGTGCTCTACGCCGTCTCCACCGTGGCCGGCGTGCTCGCCTCCGCCGCCTCCGCCGACGGGGGCGACACCGGTGCGATCCTGGCCGCCGTCGTCGTCGCCGTCGGTCTGTTCGGCGTCCTCGTCGTCTGGCCCACGGCGTGGGAGGTCGGCACCAAGGGGCGCAGCCCGGGCAAGCTCGCCCTCGGCCTGCGGGTCGTCACCGTCGAGGGGGCGCCGATCCGGGTGCGCCACGCCCTCGTCCGGGGCCTGGTGGGGCTGGTCGAGATCGTCCTCACCTTCGGCATCGTCGCCGTGGTCGTGGCCCTGGCCAGCCAGCGCTTCCGCCGCCTGGGCGACCACCTGGCCGGCACCGTCGTCGTCCGCGAGCGCGGCGCCGGGGCGGGCACCGCCCAGCCCCGCCGCTTCGTCCCCCGGCCGGGCTGGGAGCCGTGGGCGGCGCGCCTCGACACCACCCGCCTGAGCGCCGACGACTACCGCCTGGTGCGGTCGTTCCTGCTCCGCGCCGGCCACCTGCCCCCGGCGGCCCGCGACCGCCTGGGCCGGCAGATCCTCGACCGGGTGCTCCCCCGCGCCGGCATCGACCCCTCGGTCGCCGACGCCCTCGGCGCCTGGTCGATCGAGGACCCCCTCGTCGCCATCGCCGCCGCCTACCAGCGCCGCTTCGACTAGGCCGCTTCTGGCAACCCCCGTGAACCTCTGAGGTTCACGGGGATGGACAGAACGGGGGTCAGCCCTCGTCCGGGATGATGTCGACGAGCTTGCGGCCGCGGCGGCGGCCGAACTTCACCCGGCCGGTGGCCGTGGCGAAGAGGGTGTCGTCGCCGCCCCGCCCGACGTTCTCGCCGGGGTGGAAGCGGGTGCCGCGCTGGCGGATGATGATCGAGCCCGCCGGCACGAGGGTGCCGTCGTAGGCCTTCACGCCGAGGCGCTTGCTCTGCGAGTCGCGGCCGTTGCGGGTGCTACCGCCGCCCTTGGTCTTCGACATGTCGCCTCAGCCCTTCTTGATGCCGGTGATCTCGACCGTGGAGTAGTGCTGCCGGTGGCCCCACCGCTTCCGCTGGTTCGACTTGTTCTTGTAGGTGAACCCGGTGACCTTCGGGCCCTTGGCGTCGCCCACGACCTTGGCGGTCACGGTGGCCTTGGCCAGGGCGTCGGGGGCGGCCACGACGGTGTCGCCGTCGACCAGGAGCACGGGGGTCAGCTCGACCTCGGTGTCGACCGGGCCGAGGACCTCGACGTCGAGCCGCTGGCCCTCGGTCACGCGGTACTGCTTGCCGCCGGTCTTGATGACTGCATCCATGGTCGTCTCGTCGTCTCGATGGTCGATCGGGGGCCCGTCCGGGCCGACGGACCAGATTAGTGGGACCGGCTGGGCGAGCCCAACCCGCCCCCGGCCGCCCTAGCCCTCCGGCAGCAGCTCGGTGTCGATCACCACGCCGCGGCCGGCGCAGTGGGGGCAGCCCGAGGCGAACGACTCGAGCAGGCCCTCGCCGATCCGCTTGCGGGTCATCTCGACCAGGCCGAGCTGCGAGATGTCGAACACCTGGGTGCGGGTCTTGTCCCGGGCCAGGGCGTCGCGGAAGGTCCGGATGACGTCCTCCCGGTTCTTCGCCACCTCCATGTCGATGAAGTCGATGACGATGATCCCGCCGATGTCGCGCAACCGGAGCTGGCGGGCGACCTCCTCGGCCGCCTCCAGGTTGTTGGCGTACACCGTCTGCTCGAGGCTCGACTTGCCCACGTTCTTGCCCGTGTTGACGTCGATGACGGTCAGGGCCTCGGTGTGCTCGATGATCAGGGAACCGCCCGAGGGCAGCCACACCTTCCGGTCGAGGGCCTTGTGGAGCTGCTCGTGGATGTGGTGCTTCTCGAACAGCGGCAGCGGCTCGGTGGCGGGGTCGAACAGCTCGACCCGCTCCGCCATCTCGGGCGAGATGCTGCTGACGTAGTCGAGGACCTCGGCGTGGAGGGCCGGATCGTCGATGACCACCTTGCGGAAGTCGTTGGTCAGCTCCTCCCGGATCATCCGGATGGCGGTGTCGGGCTCGCGGTACAGGAGCGTCGGCCCCTGGTTGCGGGCGCGCTCGGCCAGCGCCTCGATCTGCTCCCACTGGCTGGCCAGCCGGCGCACGTCGGCCTCGATCTCGCTGGCGGTCACGCCCTCGGCGGCGGTGCGGACGATCAGGCCGTGGCCCTTGGGGCGGACCTTGTCGAGGATGTTGCGGAGCCGCTTGCGCTCGTCGTCGGGGAGCCGCTTCGAGATGCCGTAGGTGGAGCTGTTGGGGACGAGGACGACGAACCGGCCCGGGAGGCTGACCTCCTGGGTCAGGCGGGCGCCCTTGTGGGCGATCGGGTTCTTCGTCACCTGGCAGAGGATCAGCTGCTTGGCCCGCAGCATGTCCTCGATCTTGGCGTCGTTCTTCTTCTGCTTGGGCTGGTCCAGGTCGTCGTCGGCCCGGGCGTCGCTGCGGTAGAGGACGGCGTTCTTGGGCGTGCCGATGTCGACGAAGGCCGCCTCCATGCCCGGCAGCACGTTCTGGACCTTGCCCAGGTAGATGTTGCCGTGGATCTGGCTGATGTCGTCGGCCGGGCGCGAGACCTGGTGCTCGATGAGCGAGCGGCCCTCGAGGATGGCGATCTGGGTGGCCTCGGGCTGGACGTGGACGGCCATCAGGTAGCGGCCGACCGCCTTGCCCTTGCGCTCGCGGCCCCGCCGGGCGGCGATGACGTCGTCGTCGAGCTCGACGGCCTCGCCGGTGACGGCGGTGACGGGCTGGACCGGCTTGGGGCCCCGGCCCCCGCCGCCCCGGCCTCGGCCGCCGCCCTGGCCCTGGTTCTGGCCACCGCCGGGGCGACCGCCCCCGTTGCCACCGCCCTGGTTCTGGCCGCCCTGGTTCTGGCCGCCCTGGCCGCTGCCCTTCCCCCGGCCCCGGCCGCCCCGCCGGCGGCGCTTGCGGGCCGGCGTCGAGCCGTCGCCGGAGGCCTCCGGCGCGCCGCCGTCGCCCCCACCGGTCGGCGGGGCGGGACGGGTGTCGCCGATCTTGGGCTTGGCGCCGGCCGGGGCGGCCGCGCCGCTCGGGGCCTCGGGGGCGCCGTCGGCGGAGGGGCGGCCCCCGGGGGCGCCACCACCACCGCTGCTGGTCGCGCTCCCGCCCCGGCCTCGGCCGCCACGCGAGCCTCGGCGGCGGCGGCCGCCGCCCGAGGAAGAGGCCTCGCCCGAACCGGACGAGGGCGCGCTGTCGCCGGGGCCCCTGGGCGGGGTGCCGGGGGCCGGCGGCTCAGGCCGGGCGCTGGTGTCGGAGCTGGCCGTCGACCCGCGGGGGGACTGGTCGGCGTCGGTCATGGGTGCGATCCCTTCTCATGACGCACGCACCTCGGCGTGCGGAGCGGGCACCGGGTCATCGACCGCGAGGGGTTCGGACCGGGTGCCGTCGTGCTCTGTGAACTGGTGGGTCCTGCACACGCGCACCTCGCGGGCCTCGGGGCCCAGGAGGGCGACGAGCTCGCTCGGCCGCAGGCCGCGGTTCTGCGCCCCGAGCTCGGCGACGAGCAGCGGGACGCCGTCGCGGGCGACGGCCACGAGGTCGTGCAGGTGCGGGCGGACGTCGTCGGTGACGTCCTTGCCCTTGCGCTGGCGGGTCATCACCAGCTCGGGCGCGGCGAGGAGGGCCTCGGACCGGGCCGCGAGCGCAGCGAGGTCGAGGCCACCCACCTCGATCTCCCAGCGGCAGCTGGTGACGGCGTGCTGGAGCGACGGGGTGCCGGGCGGGACCTCGGCCGCGGCCGTGGCGGTGAGGCCACGGGGCAGCGCGGGGGTGAGGATGTCCGGCAACGCGGCGACGTCGACGGCGGTGCCCTCCACCAGGTCGACGTCGAGGTACTCGGCCAGGGATTCGTGCCCCGTGGACAGGGCCAGGCCGAAGTGGAGACGGGGGCGGGGCGAGAAGCCCTGCGAGCGGGCGACGGGGAGCTGCACGCGCCGCAGGGCGCGCTCCCACATCCGGGCCACGTCACGATGGCTCGTGAAGCGGACCTTGCCCTGCTTGGCGAAGCGGATGCGCACCGTGACGACCTGCACCGGGCCCGGGCCCTTCGGGGCGGCGGGCTCGTCGGTCGTGGTCGCCACCGCGGGGGTCGCCGTCACGACGGTGCCCCCACCGGGTCGGCCGGTCGCACCCCGAGGGTGACGGGGACGGCCCGGCCGGTGCCCTGGCTCCCGCCGGCGGGCGGGGTGGCGTTGGCGACCACGTGCTCGATGCCGTAGCCGGTGCAGGCGCCGCAGTCGTAGCAGGGCGTCCAGCGGCAGTCCTCGAGCCCGACCTCGTCGAGGGCGTCACGCCAGTCCTGCCAGAGGAAGTCCTTGTGGAGCCCGGCCGAGAGGTGGTCCCACGGCAGGGCCTCGTCCTCGGTGCGGTGCCGGTAGACGAGCTCCTCGACGCTGAGGCCGTGGCGCTCGAGGGCGGCGAGCCACAGGTCGAGGTCGAACTTCTCGCTCCACTCCTGGAACGTGCCGCCGTGGCGCCAGACGTCCTCGATGACGTCGGCGAGGCGCCGGTCGCCCCGCGACATGATCCCCTCGACCGTCGTGGCCCGGGGGTCGTGCCACTTCAGCTGGACGCCGTGGTCCTTGCGGGTGGCGTCGCGCAGCAGGGTGACCTTGCGGTGCAGCTCCTCGCGGGTGTTCTGCCCGAACCACTGGAACGGGGTGAACGGCTTGGGCACGAATCCGCCGACGCTCACCGTCACGCTCGGGCTCTTGTGGAACTTCTTGCCGATGGCGACGACGTTGCGGGCCAGCTCGGCGATCCCGAGCGTGTCCTCGTCGGTCTCGGTGGGGAGCCCGATCAGGAAGTAGAGCTTCATCCGCCGCCAGCCCTGCGAGTAGGCCGACTCGACGGCGCCGTAGAGGTCGTCCTCGCTGATCAGCTTGTTGATCACCTGGCGCATCCGCCACGTGCCGCCCTCGGGGGCGAAGGTGAGGCCGGTGCGGCGGGCCCGCTGGATCTCGGCGGCGATGCCGACGGTGAAGGCGTCGACCCGGAGGCTGGGGAGCGAGACGCTGACGTCGCCGCAGCCCATCTCGCCCTCGGTGTTGCGGACGATCTCGCCGACGACGCCCTCGATCCCGCTGAAGTCGGCGGTGCTCAGGCTGGTGAGGGCGACCTCGTCGTAGCCGGTGCGGCGCAGCCCGTCGGCGACCATGGTGCGGACCTGGTCGGCCGGGCGCTCGCGCACCGGGCGGGTGATCATCCCGGCCTGGCAGAACCGGCAGCCCCGGGTGCAGCCCCGGAAGACCTCGACGTTGAGCCGGTCGTGGACCACCTCGGTCAGGGGGACCAGCTGGTTGCGGGGGTACGGCCAGTCGCCCAGGTCGGCGATCGTGCGCTTCTCCACGCTGGCGGGGGCGGCCGGGTGGATCGGCCGGGTCTCGAGGAGGAGGCCGGTGTCGGGGTCGTGGACGGCCTCGTACAGGCTCGGGACGTAGACGCCCTCGATCCCGGCCAGGATCACCAGGGCGTCCTCGCGGGTCACCGGCTCGCCGGCGTCGCGGGCCGCCTTCCAGGGGGCGAGGGCGGCGCTGATCTCGCCCACCGCCTCCTCGCCGTCACCCAGGACCACGAAGTCGAGGAAGGGGGCGATCGGCTCGGGGTTGTAGGTGCAGTGGCCGCCGACGCCGATCAGCAGGTCGTGGGGCGTGCGGTCGGCGCTGCGGACCGGGCAACCGGCCAGGTCGACCATGGCCAGCAGGTTCGTGTAGGTCAGCTCGGCGCTCAGGTTGAACGCCAGGATGTCGAAGTCGCTCGCCGGCCGGTGGGTGTCGACCGAGAACAGCGGGATGCCCTCGCTGCGCAGCAGCTCCTCGAGGTCGACCCACGGGGCGTAGGTGCGCTCGGCCACGCTGTCGGCCCGCTCGTTGAGGATCTCGTAGAGGATCTGGAGGCCCTGGTTGGGCAGGCCGATCTCGTAGGTGTCGGGGTAGGCCAGCAGCCAGGCCACCTGGCCGGGGAGGTGCTCGGGCTCCTGGGCCCCGTCCTCACCGCCGATGTAGCGCGCCGGCTTGGCCACCCGGGGGAGGATCGCCTCGAGGGCCGGCCAGACTGTCGACATGATCGGTCGAGTCTACCGACCACCCCTGGTGACCCGCGATGCGGCTGATCGAGCGCCCCCTCCCCCGTTCTGGCAACCCGCATGGACCGCTGAGGTTCACGGGGATGGACAGAACGGGGTGGGGATGTGCCGGGCGAGCTGGGTGAGGACCATCGGGCCCTGGCGGGTGACCTCGCGGTAGGTGAACTCGAGGACGGTCCACCCCAGGGCGGCGAGGTGCCGGCGACGGACCCGCTCCCAGCGGAACGCCCGCTCCCCCTGGTGGTGGGCGAGGCTGTCGCACTCCATGGCCACCATGTGCTGGGGCCAGGCGATGTCGAGCCAGCACTGGAAGTCACCGTCGACCACGTGGTGCTGGGTCACCGGCGGCGGGAGCGTGCTCCCCGCGATCAGCCGCAGCGCCCGGCGCTCGAACCCGCTGTCGACGAGGTCGGCACCGGTCCGCTCGGCCAGCAACGCCCGCAGGGCGACGGTGCCGTTGCGTCCCCTGCGAGCCACCTCGAGGTGCCGTTCGACCACCCGTCCCAGGAGGGCGGGGTCGTGCCGGATCGCCTGGTCGATGGCCACACCGGCCCGGAACTCGTGGCACACGGCCGGCAGGTCGACCAGGGTGCGGACCACCGACGTGCACGGGATGCCGTCGCACACGTCGATGTCGACGCCCCGCAGGTCCTTGCTCTCGTGGAGGATGGCACCGTGCGGGGTCGCTCGCCGGTGCCGGCCCCGCTCGACCACCACCTCGGGCTGGGCCCTCTCGAAGCCCTCCCATGCTCGGAGACGGGCCGCGGCGCGGTGCGACGCCAGCGCTCCGGGCACGCCCAGCACCGCCACGTGGAGCCGCTGGGCCCACGACGGCGGCGCCCCGGCGAGGACGAAGACCCCCGGTGCCGCCCGGCGCACCTCCCCCCGGCTCACCATCCCCTGGATGCGGCGGTCGGTGAGGCCCACAGCCCGGGCCTGTTGGCGGGTGAAGGCCGCGTGCTGGCGCACGGCGAGGTCGTAGAGGTCCACCGGGGCATCCCTTCGCTCGGGTCGCCGCGAGCACGGCGACGGCAGCGGGGAAGCGCCGTCGCACCGTTCCCGGTCGGCGCCCCGCCCACGCCTCCTCTCGTTCTGGCAATCCCCGTGAACCGTGGAGGTACCTGGGGGTTGACAGAAGGGATCAGCGGAAGCGGCGCATGTGGACGTTGAGGACGAGGCCCATGGCGATGAAGGCCATGACCGTCGAGGAGCCGCCGTAGCTGAGGAAGGGCAGGGGGATGCCGGTGATCGGCATGATGCCCATCGTCATGCCGACGTTCTGGAAGATCTGGAAGACGAACATGGCCAGCACGCCGAGGCAGATCATCGACCCGGCGTCGTCCCGGGCCAGCTGGGCGGTGCGCCAGATCCGCCACACGATGATCGAGAAGGCCCCGAGGAGGGCGCCGGCGCCGAGCAGGCCGAGCTCCTCCCCCACCACCGAGAAGATGAAGTCGGTGTGCTGCTCGGGCACCCGGTCGCTCTGGGTCTGCGGCCCCTCGAACAGCCCGGTGCCCCGCACGCCGCCCGAGCCGATGGCCAGCTTCGACTGCTCGAGGTTGTAGAAGGCCTCCTGGCTCTCCTCCCGGCTGAGGTCGGAGCGCTCCTGGTTGGCGAAGACGGTGAGCCGGTTCCGCTGGTACTCGTCGAGCATCCCCGAGGTGAGCACCAGGGTGGCGATCAGCACGGCGCCCACCCCGAGCAGGACGAGGTAGCGCCCCCGCACCCCGGCCGCCACCAGCAGGCAGAAGGTGATCGCCACCGAGACCAGGGCGGTGCCGAGGTCGGGCTGGAGCAGCACGAGGACGATCGGCAGGCCGGCCAGCCCGAGCAGGGCCCCGAGCCGGCGCAGGTCGATGTCGCCGTGGAACTGGGTGGCGAGGTAGGCGAACCCGAGGACCAGCGCCAGCTTGGCGAACTCCGACGGCTGGAGCTGGAACTGGCCGAACTGGAACCAGCCCTGGGTGCCCGACTGCCGGCGGCCGACCAGCCGCACGGCGACCAGGAGGAAGATGGTCGAGCCGTAGATCAGCGGGGCCTGGTCGAGGATCTTGTGGTAGTCGATCACCGCCACGACGGCGGCCACGATCACGCCGACCACCATGAAGAAGGCCTGCTTGGTGACGTACGAGGTGTCGAAGGCGGTGTCGGGGCCGCGGTAGCGGGTGGCGCTGTAGACCATCAGCAGGCCGAGGCCCGAGACGGCGAGCAGGCAGGCGACGAGGGTGGCGTCGACGTGGTGCCAGATCGCCGAGGGGTCATGGCGCAGCGAGGCGATCGGGCGCCGGCGGGGGACGGGGACGGTGGCCATCAGTCGCGAGTCGTCGCCTGGACGGGGATGTACTCGGCCTGGGCCGCCTCGACGTCGAACCACCCGCCCAGCGGGGCCTCCCACATGCTGCCCGGCGCCCCGAAGGCCGTGATGTCACAGCCGACCGAGGCGAAGGGCTCGAGGACCCGCCGGGTCAGCGGGACGGCGGCGCTGGCACCGAAGCCGGCCTCGTCGAAGACGGTGGCCATGGCGATCACCGAGTCGCGGCCGGGGGCCGGCGTCGGGGCGAAGGCGGTGAACAGCGAGGAGTCGTTCTTGCCCGTGACCTGCGCCGTGCCCGTCTTGCCGGCGACCGGGCACTGCGACTGGTCGAAGCCGCCGAAGGCGGTGGTGGCGGTGCCGCCGGGGCCCTTGGTCACCCCGTCGAAGCCGGCGATCATGGCGTCGCGCCAGTCGGCGGGCAGGTCGACGAGGCCGTGGACGACCGGCTCGGTGACCTCGACGTTGGTGGCGACGCCGTAGTCGGTGACCTGGAGGACCAGCTGCGGCGTCCAGATGGTGCCGCCGTTGGCCAGCGTGGCGTAGCCCTGGGCCAGCTGGAGCGGGGTGACGAGGACGTCGCCCTGGCCGACCATGGTGTTGCCGCTCATGCCGGCGGTCCAGCGCCCCGCCTCCTCGGCCATCTCGGGGTCGTCGGCGTTGATCGTCTCGGAGAACTCGCGCAGCCAGGCCGGGGTGGGGATGCGGCCCGAGGCCTCCTCGCCGGGGAGGTCGATGCCGGTCGGCTCGCCCAGGCCCCACTTCCGCATCGACCGCTGCATGGCCTCCTCGCCGATGCGGTCGTTGGCCAACCACGACTGGTGGCCGAGGGAGTAGTAGTAGGTGTCGGACGAGACCCGCAGGGCGTCGGTGAGGTTCACCGTCCCGTGCGGCGTCTCGCCGGCGTTGCGGGCCGAGCACCCGTCGCCCGGGACGCCGGGGCAGTCCGACCGGTACTTGTAGATGCCGGTGTCGTTGTAGCCCGTCTGGGGCGTGATCAAGCCGTTGTCGAGGCCGGCGTACGAGCTGAACAGCTTGAAGGTCGAGCCGGGGGCGTACTGGCCGGCGATGGCCCGGTTGAGCAGCGGGTAGTTGTGGAAGCCGTCGTCGTCGGCCGTCGGCCCGGCGGCCGTGCCCTCGTCCTCGTCGCCTCCCTCGGGCTCGTCGCTCTGGGGGGCCTCACCCTCGCCCTGCGCCCCGGCCCGGGCGGCCGCGTAGTCCTTCTCCGAGATGGTGATGGCGCGGTAGTCCTCGCGGGAGATGCCGCCGACGAAGAGGTTGGGGTCGTACGTCGGGTACGAGGCCATGGCCAGGACCTGGCCGTTGCGGGGGTCGATCGCCACCGACGCCGCCCCCTTGGGGTCGCAGCCGCCGGCGAGGAAGCAGCCGTCGTCCTTGACGCCCCGGCGCCGCTCGACCTCGGCGGCCAGCCCCTTCTCGACGAGGTACTGCATGTTGATGTCGATCGAGAGGTAGACGTCGCGCCCCGGGACCGGCTCGCGCTCGCTGATCACCCGGATCGGCCGGTTGCGGGCGTCGACCTCGTAGACGGTCTCGCCCGGGATGCCCCGCAGCTCGTGCTCCATGCCCGACTCGATGCCCGCCTTGCCGATGTCGTCGTCGTTCTCGTACGGCTTCTCCTCGTTCTGGCGCGTCTCGAGCTCCTCCTCGGTGATGCGCCCGATGTAGCCGAGGACGTGGGCGAGCAGGGCGCCGTAGCGGTACTGGCGGGCCGTCACCCGCTCGACGACGACGGTCGGGAAGAGGTCGGGGTGCTCGACGATGTAGAGCTCGAGCTCCTCGGAGATGCCAGTGGCGACCGGGATGGGCTTGAACTTGCTGTAGCGCGGGTCGTCGATGCGCTCGCGCAGGACCTCGGGGGTGACCGGTTCGGGCGGCGGCGGGTCGGCCGGGCCCGAGCCGTCGGGGTTCTGGGCCCCGGTGGCCACCCCGGCGGGCGGCGGGGGCTGGGCGAAGGGGCCCTCGGGGACGGTGGTGGCGCCCGGGGTGTCGAGGGCCGAGGTGTCCTCCTCGTCCTGGGCGACCGTCGGGGCCGTGGTCGTGGTGCTCGTCGTGGTCGTCCCGGCGGCCTCGCCCTCGTCGCCCTCGGCCTCGCTGGTCGTCGTCGCGCCGGCCTCGTCGGCCTCCTCGGGCCGCGGCCCGGGGTCGTCGGGGGCCCGCTCGTTGGCGTAGCGGAGCATGGCGTCGGCGGTGATCTCCTGGCCGAGGCGGCGGAGGAGCTCCTCCTGCTCGGGGGTCTCGAGGTCGACGAAGTCCTGGTAGTCGACCTGGACCTGGATCGTCCGGCGGTTCTCGACGAGGACCTTGCCCGAGCGGTCGAGGATGCGGCCGCGGGGCGCCTCGGTGATCACGACCTGGGTCCGGGCGCTGTCGACGGCGGCGATGGCGTCCTCGGTGGTGAGGACCTGGAGGTACCACAGCCGGGTGAACAGGGCGGCGAAGAGCGACAGGGCGACGATGCCCAGGACGTGGTGGCGGGCGCGAGGGTTGGCGGAGGTCATCGGGCGATCACGAGCGGAAGACGGAGGGGCCGCGGTCGCCGGCGCGGGTCTCGGGCCCGTAGGCCCAGCGCAACGCCCACCGCACGGGCTTGCTGAACAGGACGTTCACCACGGAGATGACGGCGACGATAGCCGGGAGCCTGGCGGGATCGACCGTCACCCCGAAGAGCACGGCGAGCCCGGCGTAGAGCAGCGTCCCGAACGCCGAGGCGACGGCGACGAGGCCGAGCTGGATGATGCCGGCGTCGCGCAGCACCGAGTCCTTGGCCGTGCCCACGACCCAGCCGACGAGCACGCCGGTGAGCGCGGAGAGCCCCATCGGCGTGTCGAGGAGCATGTCGAAGAACAGCCCGGCGGCGAAGCCGGCGATCGCCCCCCGCTCGGCGTCGGTCTCCAGGGCGGCGGCGATCGCCACCAGCAGCACGAGGTTGCCCCGTCCGCCGGCGATGGCCAGCGGCGAGATCACCACGACCTGCACGACCATGGTGACGAGGAGGACGAGGGCGAGACGGGCGGCTACCACGGCGCCGTCACGAGCAGTCGTCGGTGCAGAGCAGGACGACGACGTAGCTGAGGCCGTCGAGGTCGGCGTAGGGCTCGATCAGCAGCGACTGCTCGGTGAGGTCGTCGGTCGGCTCCTGCGAGACCACCTCGCCGACGGGGATGTTGGGCGGGTAGGCGCTGCGGTCGAGCCCGCTCGTCACCACGGCGTCGCCCCGCTTGGCCGCGTCGCGCCCGATGCCGTCGTCGACCCGCAGCATGCCGTCCTCGGAGGCGGCGTGGGCGATGCCGACGTCGCGGGCCTCGAGGAGCTTGATGCCGAAGCCCCCGTGGTCGGGGTCGGTGATGACCCGGACCCGGGCCGAGCCGCCCTCGACGTCCTCGATCTGGCCGACGAGGCCGGCATCGGTCGCCACGACCATGCCCTCCTCGATCCCGTCACCCGAGCCCCGGTTGATCTCGAAGGTCGAGTCGAAGCTCGACAGCGGGCCCTTGGTGACCTGGGCGTAGACCCGCTCGATGCCGTCGCCGAAGTCGAGGTTCGTCAGCCGCTCCACCTCGGCCAGCTCCTGCTCCCGGGCCTCGTCCCGGACGACGTCGCCCTCCAGCTCGTCGATCCGACGCTGGAGCTCACGGTTCTCGTCCTCGAGATCGTCGTACTCGAAGATCCCCCGCCAGCCGTTCTTGAACGGCGAGGCGATGGCGTTGCCGATGCCCTCGAAGGGCGAGAAGACGGTGCCGACGACGCTACGGAGGCCCTGGACCGGACCCGAGTCGCGGTAGTCGAGGGTGAGGACCGTCAGCGATGCCAGGACCAGCAGGACCAACGTGAAGCGCGAGCGTCCGAAACGCCGGGACCGGGCCACGCCGCGGGGGTCAGGTCTGCGGGTTCGACGAGAACAGGACGCCCTTCAGCGCCTCGAACTCCTCGAGCGACTGCCCCGAGCCGATGGCCACGCAGTGGAGCGGGTTGTCGGCGATCACGATGGGCATGCCGGTCTCGTGCTCGAGCCGGTGCGACAGGCCGTGGAGGAGGGCGCCACCGCCGGCGAGGACGATGCCCTGCTCCATGATGTCGGCGGCCAGCTCCGGCGGCGTCTTGTCGAGGGTGACCTTGACGGCGTCGCAGATGGCGGCGACCGGCTCCTCGAGGGCCTCGCGGATCTCCTCGGTGCTGGTCACGATCGTCTTGGGCAGGCCGGTGACGAGGTCACGGCCGCGGATCTCGGCGTGGAGCTCCTCCTCGAGGGGCCAGGCCGACCCGAGGGCCATCTTGACCTCCTCGGCGGTGCGCTCGCCCAGGGCGAGGCTGTACTCCTTCTTGATGAACTGGATGATCGAGTCGTCCAGCTCGTCGCCGCCGACGCGGACCGACTGGCTGGCGACGATGCCGCCCAGCGAGATCACGGCCACCTCGGTGGTGCCGCCCCCGATGTCGACGATCATGTTGCCGGTGGGCTCCTGGACCGGCAGCCCGGCACCGATGGCGGCGGCCATCGGCTCCTCGATGATGTAGGCGGGCTTGCGGGCGCCGGCGTACTCGGCGGCCTCCTGCACGGCCCGCTGCTCGACGCCGGTGATGCCCGACGGGACGCAGATCACCATGCGGGGCTTGGAGAAGCGGCGCTGGTGGACCTTGTGGATGAAGAAGCGGAGCATCTTCTCGCAGATCTCGAAGTCCGCGATCACCCCGTCCTTGAGGGGCCGGACGGCCTCGATGTGGGCCGGCGTGCGCCCGATCATCCGCTTGGCCTCGGTGCCGACGGCGAGGACCCGGCCGTCCTTGACCGACACGGCCACGACCGACGGCTCGTTGAGGACGATGCCCCGGCCCCGCACGTAGACGAGGGTGTTGGCGGTGCCCAGGTCCACAGCCATGTCGCGGCCCATGAGGGAGGTGATCGGGTTGTCGGACACGTGACCTCCGAGCGGCGCGGGCTGGCACGAGTGTAGGCATCGTCACGGGACCGCAACAATCACCCCATTAGCGCACGTCAGCACACTAGGCGCGGATGGTCAGCCGTCCAGGAACCCCGCGATCTGCCCACCGAGGTGGGGCGACGCGGTGAGGATGTCGTAGTGCGTCACCCCCGGGACGATCGCCAGGCGGTGCGGCCCGTGCCCCTCCCCGCCCTGCTCGGGCAGCCCGGGGTCGCGCCGGGCCCCGCCGATGCTCTTGTAGACCTCGACGTAGTGGGCCGGGTCGAAGCCGTCGGCGTCGGCCATCACCAGCATCACCCCGTCGGTGTGCGTCGCCGCCTCGGCGAAGGCCGCGGTCCAGTCGTAGGGCCGGGCCACCAGCTCGCCCATCTTGCGGAACAGGGCGGTGTAGTCGACCTCGGGGTACAGCTCGCCCAGCGGGCCGGCCTGGACCGCCGGGCCGATGTGCTCGGCGGCGGCCGCCATCTGGTCGAGCTGCGCCCGCGCCTCGGGGAACCAGGCGTCGGACCGGAGGGGCTCGGCCACGACGACCAGCCGGCGCACCCGGCCGGGGTGGCGGATCGCCGTCTGGATCGCCGCCGCCGCGCCGAAGGAGTAGCCGACGAGGTCGACCCGGTCGTGGCCCAGCCGGGCGGCGAGGGCGGCGACGTCGTCGCCGAGGTCCTCGTCGCGCAGCGGGCGGTCGACGTCGGGCGTGCGCCCGTGGCCCTGGAGGTGGGGGGCGATGACCTGCCGGCCCTCGGCGAGGAGGGCGAGCACGTCACCGAACATCTCGCTGGCCCCGATCCCGCCGTGGAGGAGGATCGTCGGGAACCCCTCGCCGTGGACCTCGTGGTACATGTCGATGGTCATGTCACGTGTGACGTCGTGACCGGCCGAACCTCATCGCTCGGCCCCGGGGTCAGACCCCGTTCGGGAACCAGAGGCCGATCTCGCGCTCGGCCGACTCGGGGCCGTCGGAGCCGTGGACCAGGTTCTCGTTGGTGGTCGTGGCGAAGTCGCCCCGGATCGAGCCCGGCTGGGCATCGGTGACCTGCGTCTTGCCGATCAGGATGCGGCACAGCTCCCAGGTGTTGTCGTCGGGGCCCTCGACGACCATGGCGAACACCGGCGACCGGGTGAGGAAGGCGACCAGCTCGCCGTAGAAGGGCTTCTCGGCGTGCTCGGCGTAGTGCTCGCGGGCCAGGTCCTCGGGCACGGAGCGCAGCTCGGCGGCGGCCAGGCGGAGGCCCTTGCGCTCGATGCGGCTCACGATCTCGCCCACCAGCCCCCGCTCCACGGCGTCGGGCTTGGCCATCACGAAGGTGCGGGTCGTCATGGCCCGGACGGTATTGGTCCCTCAGTCGCCCGACCAAGCCCCGACCGCCTCAAGGTGCCAGGCACCTTGAGGCGGTTCGCTGTCGCACCCCCTTGGCAGGATCACGACATGGGACGCCCCCATCGCCGCCGATCCGCGACCGGCATCCACCACGTGATGAACCGTGGCGTCGACCACCAGCCGATCTTCTTCGCCGACGGCGACCGCCTCGAGCTGGGCCAGCGACTGGCCGACATCCACGACACGTTCGGTGTCGTCACGCTCGCCTACTGCCTGATGGCCAACCACCTCCACCTCGTCCTGCGGGCGCCGGACGGCGTCTTGCCCGAGGCGATGCACCACCTGACGAGCACCTACAGCCATCGCCTGAACGCCCGTCGGGGCCGCGACGGCCCGCTCTTCCGGGGCCGCTACCACTCCATCCCGGTCGAGTCCGACGAGTACCTGCTCTGGGTCGCCCGCTACGTCCACCGCAACGCGCTCGACATCGCCGGCGTGGAGACGCCCCGCGATCACCGCTGGTCGAGCTACCGCACCTACCTCGGGCTCCGCCCGTCGCCCACCTTCCTCGATCGCCAGCCGGTCATGGACCTCGTCGGCGGTCGGATCGAGGAGCTGGAGGCCATCACCGAGAGCGACACGCCGGCCCGGCTGCGCACCGCCCGCGACCTGACCCACCTCGTCGGTTGCGCGCAGGCCGTCGAGGACCTGCTCGGAGGAGCGAACGCAGGACCGGCCGCCAAGCGGAGCCGTACCCTCCTCGTCCTCCTGGCCCGCCGGACACACGATCCGCACCTCTCCCACCTGATCGACGAGGCGCTGGGCTCACGCATCGACGCCGACCCCGGTCGCGCCGGTCGCCGCGCCGAGACCCGCCTGCGCTCGGACCCCGGCATCGCCCGGGCGCTCACCTGGCTCGAGCACCAGCTCGCGGTGGCCGCCCGGGTCTGATCGCCTCAAGGTGCCTGGCACCTTGAGGCGATCAGTCGCCCGACCAAGCCCCGTCGGGGTGGAGGGTGAGGATCTCGGCGCCGTCGTCGGTGACGACGAGGGTGTGCTCGAACTGGGCGGTGCGGCGGCCGTCGGTGGTGACCGCGGTCCACTGGTCGTCCCACAGCCGGTGCTGCCAGGCGCCGAGGGCGATCATCGGCTCGATGGTGAAGGTCATGCCCGGCTCCATCACCACCCGGACGTCACGGGGCTCGTCGTAGTGGAGGATGTGGAGCCCGGTGTGGAACTCGTGGGCCACGCCGTGGCCGGTGAAGGCCCGGACGACGCTGAAGCCCTCGGCCTCGGCGTGGGCCTGGATGGCCCGGCCGATGTCGCTGGTGGGCCGGCCCGGGCGCACGGCCTCGATCCCCTTCGCCAGGCACTCGCGGGTGACCCGCACGAGGCGTCGGCTGAGGTCGTCGACGGTGCCGACGCACCAGGTGGCGTTGGTGTCGCCGTGGACGCCCTCGCGGAAGAGGGTGACGTCGAGGTTGATGATGTCGCCGTCGCGCAGCGGGCGGGAGTCGGGGATGCCGTGGCAGATGACCTCGTTGACCGAGGTGCAGATCGACTTGGGGAACGACGGCTCGCCGTAGTTGAGCGGGCTCGGGTAGCCGCCGGCGTCGATGCAGGCCTGGTGGCAGATCTCGTCGAGCTCGTCGGTGGTGACCCCGGGGGCGATGGCGTCGCCGACGGTGCGGAGGATCTCGGCCGCCGCCGCCCCGGTCCGGCGCATGGCGTCGATCGTCTCGGGCGGGTGGACGTCGGGGACGTCGCGCCGGCTGCGCCCGCCGTCGACGGCGTAGAAGGTCAGGGGCACGCCCTCGGGCACCGGGCGCTGGGGCCGGCTCGGCGCCGGGCGCACCCGCTCGAAGGAGGGGCCGTGGCAGCGCTTGAACTTGCGGCCCGACCCGCAGAAGCAGGTGTCGTTGGGGCGCATCCGGCTCGGGTCGACCTCGGTGCGCGTCGCCGTGGCGGCTGGGTTCACGATGCGGTCTCCATCTCTCGGAGGGCGGCCCGGACGGGACCGATGACGGCGGGGTCGCCGACCACCAGGACGAGGTCGTCCTCGGTGGCGACGGCGAGGGCCCGGTGGGCGGCGTCGACCGGCTCGGGCACGGTCTCGGCCACCGCCCCCAGCCGCTCGGCCACCCCGACCAGGTCGGAGGCGGCGACGGCGCCGGGGCCCTCGGGGGCGCAGGCGACGACCAACCCGGCCGAGCCGGCGTCGAGGGCGTCGAGCACCTCGGTCGGGTCACCAGCCCCGGCCCGGAGGCCGACGACGAGCAGCACCGAGCCGGCGAGGGTGAGGTCCTCGGCCACGGTGGCGGCGGTGGCGGTGGCCGCCTCGACCCCGTCGACCACGTCGACGATCACCGTCGGGTGCCGGCCGACGACCTCGAAGCGCCCCGGCAGCCGGAGCCCGGCCAGGGCCTCGGCCACCACCTCGGTGGCCTGGGGCCGGCCCAGGAAGGCCTCGGCGGCGGCGACCGCCAGCGCCGCGGTGGCGGCCTGGTGGCTGCCGTGGAGCGGGAGGAAGACGTCGTCGTGGCTGGCGCCGGGGGTGCGCAGGTCGACCAGCCGGCCGCCGACGGCGATCCGGTCGACCGAGACGCCGAGGTCGTCGTCGGCCACCCAGGTGCCGTCGGGCGAGGTCACGGTGGCCTTCCCGTCGGCGCCGGGGGCGACGGTGACGGCCGGGTCGACGAGGGCGGCGGCCGCGGCGGCGTCGAGGACGATCACGTCGACCGCCACCTCGGCGAACCAGCGGAGGGCGGCCGCGGTGACGAGCTCGGTGGCCGTGGCGGTCACGCCGGCCAGCTCCTCGACGGCGGCGACGTCGGTCAGCAGGGCGGCGAGGGTCTCGTCGTCGACGGGTTCGCCGTCCCAGGCCAGCCGCTCCCCCACCCGCTCGACGGCGGTCGAGGTGATGGCGCCGACCGAGAGGCCCTGGGCCCGCAGCAGGGCGGCGGTCATGGCCGCGACCGTCGGGGCCGCCGGGCCCTCGACGACCACGGTGGGCGCGGCGGCCTGCGGGTCGCCCAGGACGTCGAGCAGCGGGGCCAGCCCGCCCGCGTCGCGGCCGTCGACCTCGCCGTCGGGGCGGGAGGCGAGCAGGCGCAGGGCGGAGTCGATGTTCACGGCCCGTCCACGCTACCGGTGGGCGGGCCGGGAGGGTCCAGGCGGCTCAGGCGACCCGGGCGCGGACGTCCTCGACGCGGTGGCGGGCCAGCTCGGCGGCCTCCTCGGCCCGGTGGCGGGCCTCCTCGGCCAGGACCGGGGCCCGGTCCCGCGCCGTCTCGGCCAGGTCGAGGGCCCGCGAGCGGGTCGAGGCGGCCAGCAGCGGGCCCTTCTCCTTGGCCAGCTCGGTCAGGTCGACGGCCTTCTCGGCGGCCACGGCCCGGGCCGCCCGGGCGTGGGGGCGGGCCTGCTCGATGGCGACCTCGCCCAGGTCGAAGGCCTTCTCCCGGGCGGTGTCGGCCAGGGCCCGGACGTGGGGGCGGGTGGCATCCGCGATCTCGAACAGCGACGACGAGGCCCGCTCGGCCAGCTCCTCGACGTGGGGCAGGGCCGCCTCGGCGGCGTCGAGGGCCCGGTCGATCGTGCCCTCGACCCGCTTGGCCACCGGGTCGAGCCGGCGCTTGACCTTGACCATCGGCTTGGCCTTCTTGGCCTGGCGGGTCACCCGCCACTGGAGCAGGAGGCCGACACCGGCACCGACCAGGGCCCCCTCGGCCGCCCCCTTGGCGATGCCGGGGACGGGGTCACGATCGGGATCGGGGGTCCGCGACGCCTGCACGGCGGCAACCCCCGCACCGACGACGCCTCCGATCAGGGCACCCTTGATGGCCTTGTGCACAGCGGTCCTCCACAGCTCGATGACGGGGACGTCCCTGCCCGGGGGACGGGCGTCCACGCTACTCATCCGGGCCGGCGGCCCGGATCGGTGCTACGAGGCGGCGCGGCGGGGGCGGGGGGCCCGGCGCTCGGCGCCCCGGGGCACGAGGGTCGGGTTGACCTTCTCCTGCACCACCTTGGCGTCGATCACGCAGCGCTCGACGTCGTCGCGGCCGGGGAGGTCGTACATGGTGTTGAGGAGGACCTCCTCGAGGATGGCCCGCAGGCCACGGGCGCCGGTGCCCCGGAGGATGGCCTGGTCGGCGATGGCCTCGAGGGCGTCGTCGGTGAACTCGAGGTCGACGTTCTCGTACTCGAAGAACTTCTTGTACTGCTTGGCCAGGGCGTTGCGGGGCTCG
>DASTYI010000053.1:0-3510 GCA_035765045.1 Iamia sp.
TCCAGGAGATCCCGTGACCCGGTTCCAGAACCGCAACCGCTCCGAGGCCGACCTCCCCGTCGCCCGCCAGCGCATCTGGGAGGTGCTCACCGATCCCGGCTGCCTGGCCGCCCTCACCCCGCTGATCAAGGACATCACCGCCGACGGCGATCGCTGGTGCTGGCAGCTGACCGGCATCTCGGCCCTCGGGGTCAGCGTGGCCCCCTCGTTCACCGAGCGGATGGTGTTCACGCCCACCGAGCGGATCGAGTACCACCACGAGCCGCCGGCCGGCACCACCGAGAAGGCCGGGGCCGACGGCGTCTACACCCTGAGCGACCTGCCCGACGGGGGCACCCGGCTGTTCATCGACCTCACGATGTGGGTCGAGCTCCCGCTGCCCAGGCTGTCCCGGCGGGCGGTCGAGAGGGTGATGGCCGAGACCATGCAGCGCGCCGGCGACCGCTTCGCCGCCAACCTCTACGCCCACCTCGGCATCGACCCCGCCGACGTCGAGATCCGGGTGCCGGCCTAGCCGGACGCCGAACCGCCTCAAGGTGCCTGGCACCTTGAGGCGGTCGGGCTCAGAAGGCGGCTTCGATGACCTCGAGCTCGTCGCCGAGGATGGCGACGACGTCGAAGCGGACGTCGTCGGTGCGGACCTCGTTCTCGGCCAGCCAGGCGGCGGCGAGACGGCGGATGCGGGCCTGCTTGGTGGGCGTCACCGCCTCGGCGGGCACCCCGAAGGCGGCCGAGCGGCGGGTCTTGACCTCGACGAAGGCGACGACGCCCCGGCGCTGGACGACCAGGTCGAGCTCGCCGGTGCGCCCGGCCCGCCAGTTGCGGTCGAGGACCTCCCAGCCACGGCCCTGGTACCAGCGGGCGGCACGCGCCTCGCCGTCGGCCCCGAGGGCACGACGAGGATCACCGGCCGTGCCCCCCACCTGGGCGTTCGGTTGGCGTGGCACGTCGGCCCGGGCGACCAGCCTCAGCTGGTGCGCTTCTCCTTGACCTTGGCGGCCTTGCCGACCCGGTCACGCAGGTAGAAGAGCTTGGCCCGGCGGACGTCGCCCCGGGTGACCAGCTCGATCTTGCTGACGTTCGGCGTGTACAGCGGGAAGGTGCGCTCGACGCCGACGCCGTAGCTGACCTTGCGGACCGTGAAGGTCTCGCGGACGCCCGAGCCCTGGCGGCGGATCACGACGCCCTTGAAGACCTGGACGCGCTCCTTGTTGCCCTCGATCACGCGGACGTGCACGTTCAGGGTGTCGCCGGCCTGGAAGTCGGGCACGGCGTCGGTGCGGGCGTCGCCACTCGTCGAGATGGTGGCGTTGTCGATCACGTCCAGGCGGTTCACGGTGCGCGTCCTTGCGTCTCAGGGGCGACGGGTCGTCGTCGCGGGAGCCGGCCGAGGCGGCTCAGGGGCGACCGACAACGCTAGCCCGGGGCCTCGTCGGAGCGAAACCCGGCCCCGTCGGCCGGTCCGAGCCCGGCCACCGGGGGGTGGGCGGCCATCAGCGCCTCCTCCTCCGGGGTGAGGCCGCCGCGGGCGGCGATGAGGTCGGGACGGGACGCCACGGTGCGGTGCAGCGACTGGGCCCGGCGCCAGGCGGCGATGCGGCCGTGGTCGCCGGAGCGCAGGACCTCGGGCACCTCGTGGCCCCGCCACTCAGGCGGCCGGGTCCACTGCGGGTACTCGAGGAGGCCGTCGGAGAACGACTCCTCGTCGGCCGAGGCGGCGTTGCCCATCACCCCGGGCACCAGCCGGCCGACGGCCTCCAGCACCACCAGGGCGGCGACCTCTCCCCCGGCGAGGACGACGTCGCCGATCGACAGCTCGCCATCGACGACCTCGGTCCGGACCCGGTGGTCGACGTCCTCGTAGCGCCCGCAGAGCAGCGAGAAGCCGTCGGTGCCGGCCAGCTCGTGGGCCCAGGCCTGGTCGAAGCGCCGACCGCCGGGGCCGGTCAGCAGCAGCGGGCGGGGCGGGTCGACGGCGGCGACGGCGTCGGCCAGGGGCTCGACCCGCAGGACCATCCCGGCGCCGCCGCCGTAGGGCGAGTCGTCCACCGAGCGGTGGGGGTCGGTGGTGACCGAGCGCAGGTCGTGGATGCGGATGTCGAGCAGGCCCCGCTCGCGGGCCTTGCCCAGCAGCGAGCGCCCGGCCACGTCGCCGACCATGTCGGGGAAGATGGTGAAGACGTCGATGCGCACGGCGCCGCCTCAGGCCTCGGCGATGCCGAGCAGCCCCTCGGGCGGGTCGATCACCACCCGCTCGGGCACGCCGGCGGCGTCGACCAGGAAGACGACGGGCACCAGGTCGCCGGTGTCGAGCACCAGCAGGTCGTGGGCCGGGTTGTCCTGGACCGAGGCGACGGTGCCGACGACGGTGCCGTCGGGCAGGGCGACGGTGGCGCCGACCAGGTCGTGGACCCACAGCTCGTCGTCCTCGGCGTCGAGCGGGTCGGCGGTGAGCAGGGCGCCGCGCAGGGCTTCGGCGGCGGTGCGGTCGCCGACGCCGGCGAAGCCGACCAGCCAGCGGTCGGGCGGTTGGTGGGTCGAGCGGACGACCTCGTGCTCGACGTCGTCGACGAACAGGCGGGAGCCGGGCTCGACCCGCTCCAGCCGGTCGGTGGTGAGGCTGACGCTGACGTCGCCCTTGAGCCCGTGGGCCTTGTGGACCCGCCCGACCTCGAGCCGCGCCGGGCGCCCAGGTTCCTGTGGCCCCTGCGTCGCGTTCACGCGACCTCCAACCCACAGGAACCCGCCGGACCCGGTTCCTGTGCCCCCCGCGTCGCGAAAGCGCGCCGCAGAGCGCACAAGAAGGCGTTCCTGTGGGTCACCGGTCGCGTCGGGGCCACGGTCGGCGTGGCCGGCACGGGGGTCGTCAGTCGACGAACTCGATGGCGACGCCGGTCTCGCCGTCCTTGGCGGCGGCGGCCCGGCCGATCGAGCGGATGGCGTTGGCCACCCGGCCCCGCTTGCCGATGACCCGGCCCATGTCGCCGTCGGCGACGTAGACGTTGAGGGTCAGGCTGCCGTCGGCGTCGTCGGCCTCGACCCGGACACCGTCGGGGTCGGCGACCAGCGCCTTGGCCAGGTACTCGAGCACGGCCACGGCCGTCTCGGGGGTGGCGGTGCCGGTGTCCTCGGCGGCCTCGTCGTCGGAGGCGACCTCGTCGGCGGGCTCGACGTCCGACATCAGGCCTCCGCCGAGGCGGTGGCCTCGACCGGGCGGTCGTCGGGCCCGGGGGGCGCCAGCGGCTCGGGCTCGGTGCCGTCCTTGAAGTGCTTCCAGGCGCCGGAGATCTCCAGCAGCTTCTGGGCCCGCTCGGTGGGCTGGGCGCCGTTGCGCAGCCACTTGACGGCCTTCTGGTTGTCGATGCGGACCGTCGAGGGCTCGCGCCGCGGCTGGTAGGTGCCGATGATCTCGATGAACCGACCGTTGCGGGGCGAGCGCGCGTCGGCCGCCACGAGGCGGTAGGTCGGCTGCTTCTTCTTGCCCATCCGCATGAGGCGGAGCTTCACGGC
>DASTYI010000054.1:0-7076 GCA_035765045.1 Iamia sp.
CAGGCCGCCGAGGCACAGGGTGTAGGACACCTTGACCGCGTGGCGCTTCACCTTGACCGGGTGCAGGTGGTACAGCACCGAGTTCATGATCACGTAGGACCGGTTCCGGGGGCTGTCGGTGTAGCCCTTCCGGAAGATCGACCCGGGGCGGAAGATCGAGTTCCAGGTCTGGCTGGCCTGGACCTTGTCGGTCATGTCCGCCATGACCCGGGCGCCACGCCCCTTGCTCTGCATGGCCTTGGCCATCGTCTACCGATCCTTCTCAGTGGTGAAGAGGTGGAGGCCGCTCATCCGAGCCGCATCCCGTAGCCGTACCCGTGGGTGTTGGTCCGCTGGTGGGCGTCGCCCTCGGCGGCGGCCTGGCCGACCTTGCCGAGGATGATCACGCCCGTCGGGCAGCGGTCGACGCAGAGGGCGCAGCGGGTGCACACGTCGTCGTCGATGGTGAAGATCACGTGGTCGCTGGGGTCGATGCCCGGGCGCTCGGTGCCCTCGGCCTCGGCGATCGCCTCGGGCCGCACCATGTGGATGCACTTCCACGGGCAGATGTCCACGCAGCCCTCGCACATGATGCACTCGGACTGGTCGATGTGGATGAACTGCTTGGGCTTGACCGCCTTGGCCAGGTAGTCGGCGTCGACCTCGCGCAGGACGTAGTCGGCCCGGAACTCCGGCATGGGGGGGTTGGCATCGGTGCGGGCCAAGGGTCAGGCCTTCCTCGCCAGCGGGCGCCCGTACGCGGTCGTCTTCTCCTCGAGGGCCTTGCGCTTGCGCTCGACCTTGTCACCCCGGCCCTGCCAGACCGCCCAGAGGGCGACGTGGAGGGCGAGGAAGACGCCGTAGATCGTGACGGCGATGAGGTGCGACAGCGTCTCGTAGGAGACGTTGAACGGCACGTCGCGCAGCGGGCCGGTGCCGCTGGGGCCGGCGAGGTACTTGTCCGGGCGCCAGCCCAGCTCGTTCTCGGCCCAGGTCAGCCACTGGTGGGGCACCACGCCATAGACCCAGAACAGGCCGAAGAAGGAGTAGGTGGCTGCCGCCATGGCCTCACCCCAGGAGAGCGGGGTGCCCACCGGTCGCCGCTTGGCGAACCAGAAGATGCTGGCGGTGAGCAGGATCGAGATCAGGACGGACCCGACGAACGCGACCACGCGGTACGCACCTCCTGGCAAGTGAAGTCGCTCACAAATGGACCCACCGGCGCTGCGAACAGGGCCGGCTCGTGATTCCGAGGTCTAGCACGGGCCACTCGCGAGGGGCACATTGGAGGCTGTCGGTCGCTGCCGTCGCCCCGGCGCCTTCGCTTGGAGGCCCCAGCGGGTGCCGGTCTAGGGTGCGGCGCACCGATGGGCCCCCGGGGCCTGCACCTCTTCTTCGCCTGCGGAGGCACGTCCGTTGACCGAGATCCCCGAACACCTGCTGAAGCGCTCGAAGGAGCGACGGGCGGCCCTCGGGCTCCCCGGCGGTGAGGGCGGCTCGGGCGATGCGGGCGGCTCGGCCTCGGGCGGCGACGCCCCCAAGGCGGCCGTCGAGAAGGCGGCGCCCGCCCCGGCGCCGGCCAAGGTCGAGGAGAAGCCGCCGCCCCCGCCCAAGCCGAAGCCGGCCTACATCCAGGCGGCCGAGAAGCGGAAGCGCATCCCCTACTGGGCCATGCCGGTCATCGCCCTGCTCCCGGTGTGGGCCTTCGTCTACGCCGAGGGCATCAGCCCGCCGCCGAACACCGACGAGGCCCTCGTCCACGGCGCCGAGGTCTACAACTCCTGCCAGGGCTGCCACAGCCCCACCGGTGCCGGCTCGGGCAGCGGCGCCCAGCTGAACGACGGCGAGGTCCTCAAGACCTGGCCCGACCCCGTCGCCATGATGGAGTGGATCCACCTCGGCGGGATCGAGTGGACCGGCACCTCGGGCCCCGCCGACTACGGCGACCCGAACCGTGAGGGCGGCCCCCACAACACCGGCACCGTCAGCGGCAACATGCCGCCGTTCAAGGACCTCAGCGCCGAGGACCTGGCCGCCGTCACCCGCCACATCCGCGAGACCCTCTCGGGCGAGGCCCCGGCCAGCCCCGAGGTCCAGGAGCTCTACGAGACCTGGGCCGAGACGGCGATCGAGAACGCCGAGGAGGGCACCCTCATCTACAAGGACGGCGTCGAGCCCGGCGAGGAGGGCGAGGAGCGCATCGCCCTCGTCTCCGGCGAGGGCTGAGCCTCTCTCGTCAGGAAGCTCGCTGCGCTCGCTTCCTTCCTCGAACTGACGGTCCTCGCTTCGCTCGGGCTGTTCTGACCGCCTCCGCCTCGTTCCTCGCCTCCGGCGGTCGCTTCCTGGGGGAGACCCCCAGACCCCCAGCGGCTGCGCCGGGCGGCTGGGCTGGCGCGGGAGATCTGCTCGTCGTCGGGGCGAGCGTCGTCTGGCCTCGGCGTGTCCGAATGGCGGGGTGGGCGGGGTTGACGGCAGGCTCTCGGGATGAGCCCTTCCCCCCCGCCGGAGCGTTGTGACGTCCTGGTGATCGGGGGTGGGCCGGCGGGATCGGCCACGGCCCACTGGCTGGCCCGGGCGGGGCGTGACGTCGTCGTCGTCGAGAAGAAGACGTTCCCCCGCGAGAAGACCTGCGGCGACGGGCTCACGCCCCGGGCCGTCCACCAGCTCGAGGACATGGGCCTCGGCCCCGAGCTCGAGGGCTACCACCGCTACGACGGGCTGCGCGCCGTCGCCCACGGGGTGACGCTCGAGCTCAAGTGGCCCGAGCACCCCGTCTACCCGTCGCACGGCTTCGTCGTCCGCCGGCGCGACCTCGACCGCTTCGTGGCCGAGAAGGCGGTCGCCCACGGTGCCACCCTCCACACCGGCACCGAGGCGCTCCGCCCGCTCCAGCGCGACGGCCTCGTCGTCGGCGCCGTCGTCAAGGACAAGGAGACCAAGGTCGAGCGGGAGATCCACGCCCGCTACGTCGTGGTCGCCGACGGGGCCAACTCCCGCTTCGGCCGGGCCCTCGGCACGGCCCGCAACCGCACCTACCCGATGGGCATCGCCATCCGGACCTACTACGAGAGCCCGCTCCACGACGAGCCGTGGATCGAGTCGGCCCTCGACGTGCGTGACCGCCAGGGCCGCTCGCTCCCGGGCTACGGCTGGATCTTCCCGGTGGGCGACGGGACGATCAACGTGGGCATCGGCCTGCTGTCGACCTTCAAGGGCTACCGCGAGGTCAACACCAGCCACCTGATGGAGGAGTTCGCCAACACCCTCCCGTCGTACTGGGGCATCGACGCCGACAGCCCCACCTGCGCCCCCACCGGCGGGCGCATCCCGATGGCCCAGTCGATCAACCCCAAGATCGGCCCGACGTGGGTGGCGGTGGGCGACGCCGCCGGCTCGGTCAACCCCTTCAACGGCGAGGGCATCGACTACGCCTACGAGACGGGCCGGATGGTGGCCGGGCTGCTCGACGAGGCCCTGGGCACGGGTGACGGCATGGCCCTCCAGCGCTACCCGGCGATGATCGCCGAGGAGTACGGCCTCTACTTCCGGGTGGCCCGCCTGTTCAGCGTGGTGATCGGGAACCCGACGGTGATGCGCGAGCTGACCCGGGTCGGCATGCAGTCCCGCAGCCTCATGGACTGGGTGCTGCGGATCATGGCCAACCTGCTGCGCCCCGACGAGATCGGCCCGGCCGAAGCCGCCTACAAGGCGGTCGCCGCCATCGTCCGCACCATCCCCGACCCGGCTCCGTAGGGCGGGGGTGGGAGGGGGCACCCACCAGGTCACGGAAGTGACACCGGACTGCAACCGGTCCGGACCGGGTTCGCAACCTCGGGGGCGTACAACCTTCCGCATGCTCACGTTCCGCCGCCACCACCGAGACGAGAGCCCGGCCTGGATCCAGGGCCCGGCGTGCGTCGAGTACCGGGCGTCGGGCCTGGAGCTGCGGCTGATCGACCTGGTGGAGCTGCAGGCCCGGTCCGCCCGCGCCGGGTTCGACGACGTGGCCGACCTCGACGCCGAGATCGCCGAGGTCCGTGACGAGCTGGCCGGCCTGGGCATCGACCCACGGGCCGACGGGCCCGGGAGCAGCTCCCACCGGGCGGCCTGAACGGGGGGCCTCGTCCCCCTCGGACCGCCGCTTCGCGTGCGACGGTGGGCCGGGGCGGGGGGCGGGGTGGCCGCCGGACGGATCCGAACCTGCGCCACCGCACCGGGCGGGGCGCAGGTTCAGGTCCCGGCGGGAGGAGCTGCGTCGGGGTCCGGGTCGTCGTCGGAGTCGGCCCGGGCCCCGTCGTCGTCGGGGACGGTCTCGTCGCCCTCGGCGGTGGCCGTCGGGGCGGCGGCCCGGGTGGTGTGGGCCGGGCGGCTGCTGCTGCGGGTCCGGCGCTTGGTGGTGGCGACGCTGGTGCCGTCGGCCGCGGTGCGGGTCGTCGTCTCGAACACCGGCGTCCCCCCGACCTCGCCGGCGGCCAGCCGGGCCGCCACCGCCGGACGGACCTTGAGGAGGACGTAGATCCCGATCGGGATCATGGCCACGCACATCCACTGGGCCCCGGTGAGGCCGGCGACCCGCTCGTCGTTGACCCGCAGGGCGTCGTAGGAGAAGCGCTGGACGGCGTAGGTCAGGAGGAAGACGCCCGCCACCGTGCCCGGCGCCGGCTTCTTGGCCAGCAGCCACCACAGCAGCCCGAAGAGCACGAACAGGGTGACGCACTCGTAGAGCGAGGGGTTGTGGAACGTCATCCCCTCCTGGACGAAGGGCGCCGTGTCGGACATCCCGAGGCGGGTCTCGCGCAGCTCGCCGCCGTCGTAGCGGGTGGCGAGGAAGAAGTCGGTCTCGGCGCCGAAGTGCTCGCCCACCGACAGGCAGCCGAGCCGGCCGAAGGCGGCGCCGACCAGCACGGCCACGGCGAAGCCGTCGAGCAGCTGCCAGCGCTGGATCCGGTTCCAGCCGAGGAAGGTCGGCAGCCCGACGGCGATGGCGGCGATGAAGCCGCCCGAGAACTGGAGCCCGCCCTCCCACACGGCGATGACGTCGATCGGGTTCTCGATCTGGTCCCAGTGGGTGGCGACCCAGGTGACCCGGGCGCCGACCACCCCGGCCAGCACCATGCGGGTGCCCAGCCGGTAGGTGTCGTCGCGCACCATGCCGTAGCGCTCGGCGTGGCGGGCCGCGAACCACACGCCGAGCACGACCCCGATGGCGGTCATGAGACCGAAGGTCCGCAGCGTCAGCGGCCCCAGCTCCAGCGTCGGGTGCGTCGTGTAGGGGATGGCCCCGAGCAGCATGCCCGGACCTTAGAGCGACACGCTGCGCCCCCCGGTGTCGCCGCACCCACCACGCCTGGGCGCACTCGAGCGCAGCGAGATCTCCGACGAGAGACGGCCCTCGGTGTAACGATCGGGGGGCGGGAGGGCCCTGTGGGGTGGTGAGGGTGGACGGAGACGACGACCAGCGGTGGCGGGCGGTGTTCGAGGCCGAGCAGGCCCGGATGTTCCGGACGCTGCTGGCCCACGGGGGCGACGCCGAGGTGGCGGCCGATGCGGTGGCCGAGGCCTTCGCCCAGGGCCTGCGGCGGGGCGACGCCGTCCGGGACCCGGCCGCCTGGGTGTGGCGGACCGCCTTCCGGGTCGCCGCCGGCCTGCTGGCCGAGCGCCGCCGCCGACCGCCGACGGGGCTCGGCGGCCCCGACCCCGCCGACCCGGCCGCCGTGCCCGACGAGGTCGTAGCCCTGCTCGACGCCCTGGGCCGGCTGCCCGAGGCCGACCGCCAGGTCGTGGTGCTCGGCCTGGTCGGCGGGCTCAGCGCCACCGAGGTCGGGGCGGTCGTCGGCGTCAGCGCCGGCGCCGTCCGGGTCCGGCTCCACCGGGCCCGCCGCCGCCTCCGGGACGCCCTCGCCGACCGCCCCCCGCTCGACCCCGAGGAGGTCTCGTGACCGACACCCTCTCCCCCGCCCTCGCCGCCCTGGCCCGGGTGCCCAGCCCGGTCACCTGGGACGAGGTCGCGGCCCGGGCCGCGAGCGGCCCGAGCGCGCCGATCCCGCTCGTCGACCCGCCCGGTCGCTCGCGGTGGCCTCGCCTGGCCGTCGCCGCCGTGGCCGCCGCCGTCCTGGTCGTCGCCGGCATGGCCGTCTGGCCCGACGACGACCCCGGCCAGGACGTCCGCATCGACCCGACCACCACGCCCGTCGCCCCCGAGCCGACGGACCCGGCCGGGCCGACGGCGCCGTCCACGCCGGGCGAGCCGTGGACCGAGCCCGACGGCACCCGCGGCACCGCCGTCATCGCCGCCACCGACGACGGCCGCTACCTCGTGTGGGGCGGCTACGACCGCACCTACGCCGACCGGAACCGGATCGACGGCTTCGTGGTCGACGTCGCCACCGGGGCGGCGGTCGTGATCCCGCCCGCCCCGATCGCGCCCGGCTACGGGAACCTGGGGGCCTGGACCGGGACCGAGCTGGTCGTGTGGTCGTCCTACGAGCTGGTCTGCTCGGCGGGCTGCGACGAGGACCCGCAGGCGGCGGCGTGGGACCCGGCCACCGGCGCCTGGCGGACGATCGCCGCTCCCCCGGCGGCGGTGACGCAACCGGGCACCGATGCGGTGTGGACCGGCGAGGAGGTCGTCACCCTCGGCGGCCAGGGCGAGGCGGTCGGCGCCGCCTACGACCCCGACGACGACACCTGGCGGGACGTCCCCGGGCTGCCGACCGAGCTCGGCGGGGGGCGCGCCGTCGATCTCGTGTGGACCGGGGACGAGGTCGTCGCCTGGGTCGGCGACGTCGAGTACGGCACGGGCGACCCGGGCGGGACGATCGTCGACCGGGGCTACCGGTGGGCACCGGGGGACGACGCCTGGACGCCGCTGCCCGACCTGCCCGACGGGTTCCGGACCGACGTGGGCTCGGTGGCGTGGACCGGCGACGAGCTGGTGGTCTGGGGGATGCCGACCGGTGTGGGCGACCTGCTCCGCTCGCCGACCGGCCGGACCGAACAGGTGGCCGGCGTCGGGGCCCGGTGGCGGCCGGGGGACGACGCCTGGCGGCCGATGGCCCCGTCGCCGGCGGCACCCGCCGTCCTCGGCGACGAGCCCT